>CAZPWQ010000053.1:730-22503 GCA_964590495.1 uncultured Balneolaceae bacterium | reverse complement strand
GCAGGTTCATCGAGCTGATCAACGGTGGCGGCCTGGATGGCGATCTGCTTGCGCTGCAGCCGGATCTCCTGCTGTGTGACACCCTGGCCTGGTACGTCGCGCTCCGTGCCTGGAAGCTCGGCATTCCATGTATGCAGTTGAACCTTACGTTATCGTTTCATCCCAATACCCGTATCCCGCCGGTGCTGTTTGCCATGCAGCCTGCGAGCGCCCGGTCGTCGCGCATCAGAACGCTTCTCGCCTGGAAATATCTGGGTATGAAGTTCTTGTTCAGCAAGCGGCTGGCACCCCGGTTGTTCGGGGCATACCGGTATCCGCACCGGATACACCATCTGAGCGACGAGTTCCGGCGGATTGCAGCGCAGAGCGGCTACCCGCTCAAGAAAGGCGTGACCTACCACATCAGCGAGCTTGGACCGGTGCTTGCGCTCGACGAGATAGTGTTGTGTCCGAAGGCCTTCGATTTCCCCAATGTACCGAACAAGCCGGAACGGAAGCACCTAGGCTCGTTTATCGACCTTGAACGTTCCGAGCAGGTTCTGCCGGAAGAACAAATGGACGCGGACAGGCCGCTGGTCGTCTGCTCGCTGGGTACCAACGCGTTCTACTATCCTCATGCACCGCGCTTCTTTAAATGTGTATTCCAGGCGAGCAGGCTCGAGCCGACCTGGCAGTTCGTGCTGCATCTCGCCGACCTGGTTCTGACCGATGAACTGGGGACGCCGCCGAAGAACCTCCTGGTCCGGTCACGCATCCCGCAACTGGATCTGCTGCGCAGAGCTGCGGTGATGGTCAACCATGGAGGCATAAATTCCGTCATCGAGTGCATCCACTTCGGCGTGCCGATGGTAATCCTGCCTGGCCTGCGCAATCAGCCCGGAGTCGCGGCGCGGGCGGCGTATCATGGTGTGGCGCGGGTGGAGTCCATGGCGACGATCACGCCCGGCATACTGGTCTCGCGGGTGCGGCAGGCGATGCATGACTGCCATATCCAGGACGCTGTCACGCGCATGCGCCGGAAGATGGAATCGGAAGAAGGTTTGGCCGCGGTGATTGCGCAAATCGAACACAGCGCCTGCAACTCCCCTCGGTATGCAACCCACACGCAGTCTGCAAACCAGAAATCTTCCAGCTATGCGTCATTGCGAGGAACGGTGCCATGAAGCAATCAACAAAGCACTGATCGGCGGCACTCGGGCATATTTTCGCATCTGCAACTCCCAAACCTCCGCCATCCCGGCAGTCCAACTGCCTCGCCGGCCTCAGGAGCCTTTGAATCGACCTGACGGTTACTAAACCGGGCCCGGAGCCCCACCCTGACCCCGAGCACCCAGGCAATCAATGCGCTCTACCCAAATCCGCTTTTCCGGTCAGCTCCCCGGCCAGCTCACGCGCGACCGATTCCTTCTCATAGCGAATGCCCGCCAGGTCTTGGCGCCACCCGCACCCCAGGTCGCGCAGCCAGGTTTCGTGCATCGACCGGTTCTTGTGATAAGTCACCGGCAGGAGCTCGACCTGAGTACCGACGAGCATGGCGGCAATGGCGAAATGCAGGCGGTCGGTAATCAACTTTTCGAACCGCCCCGCCAACGCAAAGTAATCCGCATACGCGCTGCAGCATTGCGCCGGATCCCCAAGCGACAGTGGCGAGTCAGCAAACAAAGCTTCCTTTCCGGCCCTCAGGAATAAGTAGTAGGTGATATGGCTTGATCTTTCAGCAGGTTTCGTGGCACCATTCCATATTTAACCTTTTTTGCTTTTACAGCATGTTTAAACTTCATTTGACTCGGTTCAAGATGAACTCTGTTGCTTAGCCTGCCAAGTATCTCCCCGATCCATTTGATAGCAGAATCACGGGTTGGTGGGTCTTCATTCGATTGCGGAATATAGAAAGTGACCCAATCCACAATATCCATACTGTAACCCTCTCCGTGATTAGTAACCGTACCGGAATTAATATTCACAGAGACTTGTAACCCGATATGGTCATCCTTAAGGTTACTGATCCAGCCCTCACTGTTGACAACTTCCTTTGTTACTGTATTCCACCCAATTGTTTGAATGATTTTGAGTCTTTCGTCGGGGGTAAGCCTTTGATTGAAAGATTTATTTTCCATTACTCAGCTCCATTTCATGGCTCTCCCAAAACCTATTTTGATATATCGCGCAAAACTGGCTTGTAAGGGCTTTAACTAGTTGAGGGTGTGTGCTGTATGGCTCCAGCTGGGTTGATTGAAGAATGGCAGGGTTCCGGCCATGCTTGGATGAAATTCGATGACAGTCACACTTGTATTTATTGGGTAGGGTGGCTACTTTTCTATCATGACAATTAGATGATAGATGTGTGTTTAAAGCCGGACCCCTCCCTGGGTTCGGCTTTTTCATTTTGCTAACTCCATGCTATTATTCTCAGTCTGGGGGAGAGTTTTTTCAAACTCTACAATATCAGATTCAAACCATATGGCTCTTTTGTGCAGCTTTTTTCGGGGAGGGAGTTTGCCGGCATTAATCATCCGGTGTATAGTCCGGGCTGTAATACCCCATCGTTTGGCAAGCTGGGTGGGTGTGATTACGCGATTAGTCATAGTTCTGTCAGTTAAATTAAGGTTTATTCTTAACCCTGGCCGACACGGAACACTAGAAGTTTAAATAAATTAGGTTAATAAGACAACCTGATTTTTCACTATTCTCTTTTAATAGTCTCACATTGTCCTTTTCTGCGGTTGTGTTAAGGATGGTGAAATTGCCAGCAGATAGTGTGAAGATTAAATTTAAGGCGCTTAGAATCGAAATTTAAAAACCGGCGCCGGGAGATTACAGGATTTTAGCCTTCCTGTTTCCTATCCCTGATAAACTGCTTATAGTTTTCTTCGAGTTTGGGTAGTTTCTCCGGCCGGTGCTCGGCGATCCACCGGCGCAGATCGGCGTACGAATCGCAGTGGTTAGCCTCCATCCGGTAGACCGTGGAGGGATTTACCTCCAGCAGGCGCGCCATATCTACAATCTTAAGCGGCTGGCTGATCAGTTCGGTGTTCGCCTGGTCAATCAGGCGGTCGACAGTCTCCTCGTACTCCCGGACCGACTCAGAATACAGTCGCCGACGTCGTTCTACTTTTTCACGGGCATCTTTGATTTGCTGGGTATTAAGCATGATATATAGGGTTTAAAGATTGAAGGGATTGAGCTTCAATCCTATTTAGTGGGGAATGTAGCTGGCGGCATTTCAGTGCATGGTTCATATATAAAAACATTTCAAAAAATATGTAGTAAAAAAACCCGGCGCGGAAATTAACCGGCCGGGCGATAAATGAAGAAATAAATTACCGTTCAGGCTTTTACGACTAGCTGAATCACCTCATTGAGTTCGCTCCTAAGCTGTTTATATAACCGGAGGGCTAACTCCGGTTCATCCTCAGAGATTGCCTCAATATCATCTATTGCAGTTTCGTAGTGATTCACCAGTTCACTGGATGTATCGGGTTTATTTGTTGAGTTGTGAGTATGCATGACAGTTTAATTTGGATTGGTACTGATTAAATATGTTGAGTGATGGAAAGCGGCTCCCCCTTTTAATTACCCAGCTTTTGAAGTGTCGACAGAAGAAGGGTTTCACACCTGTAGCGCAAACATCGTTCGTATTCGGCTGGATCGTGCTCCTTGAGGTGTTCCATCTTGTGCTGAATCTCTCGCTCTAAGGTCTCATTGCTCATTTCGGATAGATTGATTGTGTCAGTCATAACAGTATTGTTTTGGGTTGATTAAAGTGTTGAATGTCGAAAGGCAGATTCAGTTAATTGCTGAAAGTAGAATGGTCTACCCCCTGTTGTGAAAGAATTAACTGATACTCAATATCAAGCAGACGCATTCTTAGGTATTCAGCTTCCAGCGGGTGCTCGTCTTGAAGATCTTCGATATGCAAGGAAATTGATTGAAGCTTCTCAATTATCCCCGTCAGCTCCCCGGCTTGCTTTATGATTTCCGGGTTCAGATTGGTTTTATTTTGTGTATTATTCATGTTAGCCTCTTTAGGTTAGAAAGGTCCGGGTTATCTTGCAGGATGGCCGGGCCTTTCGTTTTTATGTTTATTTGTCCTGCAAATACTTACTTTTTTTGCCGCTTTTAATCTCTTTCATCGCTTTTTTTGTAGCCTTGCCTATTATGCGTGAAATTTCTTCGGATTCTTTAACTGAAATATTGCCACTTTTCAGTGCCTTAAAAGTTTCAATTAAAATCTCTCTACCTTCGGTATTAGTTTTATGATTTTTGGCTCTTTCTAAAAGGTTGAGATCATCATATTTCCGTTCTCCGGTTAAGAAATCTTCTACATCATCCATTGTTGCTTGGTAAGGAAAACCATCTGATCCCAAAACAACTGTATTGCTTTTTTCATCAATCAGCATGTAACCACCATAGTCGATAGCTTTAGGATCTCTTCTTCTGGATTTCTCCAAATAAAGGCCCTGCCGTTTGGCCATTCTTCGTAATCGATTTTCACGAACCTTTTCACTGGTTTTCATACTGAAGTCTGTATTTTTGAATTTTCTGTTTAAGGGAGGAATTTTTCATCCTTTCATTAAACTATACTGGAAAGTATACTACAAACCATGCTGAAAGACAAGAATATTATGTTTTTAAACCACATTCTTTTACTGGAACCGGCGCTGAAGATATATTTTAATTGTTAATTCAGCCATGAATTATACGAATGTGATTTGTTTTTGGATAAATTGAAAGGTATTTATCAGGGTTATGGTACAACCAGCGGGTGTTTACATAATTGTATACAGGATTGTATACTGCCAATGATCAAAACAATCAAAAGTGATGCATATATTGGTTCATGGATGAGTCTCGGTACAGGTTGGCCGCGCCTCGGGTGCAGTAAGTTTCCACTGTGGTAATATTGGTGACTGAATAAGGAGATCAGATTTTTAACAGCACGGAGGGATAGATTATGGACCAAATCCAAAAGCATCATCCAGTAAAAAAACCGCCAGAGCCAAATTACATGAAACCGATCCTGTGGATAGGGTGCACTGTAATTCTATTCTACTATCTTAGCCAGTTGCCACAACACCCTGGCAGCTCTCCTGGTACTGATGATAAACAGGTAGATACTACAGAGGTTGATACGATGGCCAGCTTTGCTGAGAGCTTACTGGAGGGGTATCGGAATCAACAAGCAGATACTCGAGAGAAATACTCGGCAGATCATTCGTGGACCACCCAAGAGTTGGATGCGTTCATCAAAGGATGTGAGGATACGTCATTTGACAATGGTTTAAACGAGGTTGGTGTAAAAAGTTATTGTAAATGTACTCTGAATGAAACCATCACTTACTACCCGGATCAGCCACCTGGAGTTGATGAATGGACTGATACAAATCTTCTGCAGGTGCCTGCTATGTGCTCGGCTAAGGTGCTCGAAAATCCAATGGTTGAGTATACCCCTACGAATGAACATAGCCTTAGCTCTCTTGTAGATCTACTGATTGAGTTTAACTACTATCAGCCCGCCATTAATATGCTTAGAAAAATTGAATGGTCAGGTGAAGTAGATTTTCTTCTTGAAAAAACGCACCTGAATTACGGACTTCATTCCATGAATACATTTGATCCAGAAGAGATGAATGCCAGGATGAATAATGCGCTTACGCAATTCACTGAGGTGCTGAAAATTAATCCTGATAATAGTATTGCGCGGGAGCAGATCGAGCAGATAATGGGGGTTTATTCGATAATGACGGATGGTGGGCCAAACAACAACGTGTTGGAAGGTTTAAGAGAATTGGGGTTTGATTATTGAATTGTCTAGCAAGCAAAGAAAAGTACCTTAAAGAGGGTTTTTAAAAGATTTGTGCAATCAATGTGCAATCAATTGTAAATAAAAAGTGTAAGGTATTACCGGTTCTTGGATCATACCAGTAGAGTAACCCCCGAAGAAAGGAATGCCCGCGTCCGGGCTGAACGATCCACCTACTGGTTGAAGGTGTCTGGCTATACCCTGGGGTTAACCGCCGTTGCACTGCTGGCCCTGCAGGCATCCGAAGAGTAGAATCCACTTAAAATTAGTTAGAAGATGGTAGTTGATTACTTTTCTGATTTATTCATCTCATTTAGATTTACACTACAATGGCATTCGATATAGCTATGGAGTATATCTTCAATATACGTTATAAAACCATCGATCTCTTTTTGTTTTTCGCTTCTAACATGGGCATGATTTCCCCTTTCTCGTGCCAATTTTTTTATATTTCCTAAGGTCATTTGGTAATCTTTATTCAGGAAACTCGCTATTTCTTTGGCCATTCTTTCATTTCTACTCTCTTTGGCCATAATATTTGTGTTACGGATCTTTTCCTTTAAAACTGCTATTTTTTTCTCAACAAGGTCTACTTGATCTAATACTTCAAATAATTGATCCTTTTCAACTTTTTCTAACAAATGAACAGGTCTTGAATCAAAGATCGTCTCCAAAACAGCCCAGCCTATAGTAATTCGCGAAGAGTTGTTGGTTTGAGAATACATATCCTGTAGCCCCTTAGCAGCATAAAGGCACTTTTCATTTTTATACAAACTTGATAGGACTTGTATGTCTTTTACATCAATACCTTTCAAATCAGAATGCCACAACCCTACTTTAAAAGAAAACGGTTGGGCTTTATATCTTGGACCAGTGCTATAGTGACTTACTGAAAACCCCATTTTATTAGCGATCGACAGTATAACAGCTATTCGGCGAACGTTTTCGACGCACTCATTCAGCTTCTCTCTGTCATCACCTTCTATCTTAAAGTGGACTTCAAATACATTTGTATACTCTGACTCCCTTACATCCCAACCTTTGAGTTCTTTTAGACTTTCAATGACTGATTTAAATTCAACTTCTCGGCCTTCAATTGCTTTAATACTTGTTACGCTACAGTACACACATAGATCATAACCAATTATCTTGCGTGCCTCTTCTACTAACTCAAGTGCATAAGCGTGGGTATTTTTTTCAGTAAAACAAAACTGCATGTTACTCTTATTCCTATGTGCAAGAGGTATTGAATAAACTTTAGCACCCCAAAATTTTTCAGGCAACTTTGATCGTACCTCAACATCAGATAGTTCACGAATTATCATATGCGGCTCGTAACCTTCCGCCACGAGCTGTTTAAGCTTTTCAACTTCAGTCATATTTCAAGGGAATATCTTGTGAAAATTAGGAAATTTACCTCCCAAAAATGCTGATTAATAGTCTGATTCTTTTTTTGATGCAAATTGCACTGTATTAACTGATTTTTTTATTGAATAATAAATACTGAATAAGATATCGATTATGATAATTTTTTTTGTAAAGTATCTCTGTTTTTGGGATCATACCTGTAAAGGCTTAAATAAACAGGGAGCAAGTATGCTGGAAAAGCAGATCGAGATGCAGCAGAAGATTGAAACGTACATTCGTGAGGGCTTGCCACCGCACCAGGAGGATGATCTGTGGGTTAAGTTTTTAAAGGATGAAAAGTGGTATTGGTATTTTATAATTGTGCTTAGTGGTTTTAAGCTGGGAATAAATGAGAATACGGCCGCTTTTCTACAGCCGGATCGGAAGAAGAGGATTGAATAACCGAGCAATAATGGATATATGAAAAAAAGTTTCAGGAAGTTTTTTATCGGGTATTTACGAATGTTTTTGTTTATTGCAGTATTCAGTCCTGGATTTTACTTATCAGTAAAGGCCGCTGAATCAGATTTAATTCTATTATACATCTTAGCAGCGATAGCCAGCCTTTCTGGAGTTGCAGTATACATCAAGTTTCCAGAAGTAATTGGACACCAAGAGCCAATTCGTTAACTCAATACTTGATGATAGTTTCAGTTCCTTCGAGGGAATTACAGCTCTATAGGCTTATTAACAGGATGAAGCAACTCCTCATCATTTACCCCATGATCAAAACCCTTTGTGATTTGAATGTACTCCATGTCCTCATCAGGCCATGGTGAAAACAGGCCGGCATCAAATAAGTCTTTCCCCTTCTGAATCTCCCCCATCCACATATCATAGGCCGTATCTGGCAGAATAAGAGCCATTCTTTCTTTTGAATTATGAATTTTCCGGACCGTCTCGTTTGGATCCGTTGTAATAATTGCGTGACTTATTTTTACTTCACCGGTGGTTTCATCAGTCCACTTGTTATAAAGGCCAGCAAAACAAAAGGTACTCGTTGATTTCAGGCTAATTCGATAGGGCACTTTTTTTGTTTTCTTATCGTGGCCCTCTAACAACTCAGGGCTTGAAAGAGTGTGGTGTTCATAGAATGCTATTGCCGGTACCAGGCAGCGTTGAGACTCAAAATATCTGTTCCACATTTTACCCTTTTTAAGAAGAGAATCATCCCGGGCATTCATGGTAGAATATTTGTGATTCAAGTCATTGGCAAAGCTCGGAACCAGTTTAAAATGTGATAATTCACCAACGGCCTCACCATTCTCATTTAAATAGATAATGGGAGATACACCTGTAGGGAACACCTTATGCCGGTTTTGATAGTTATTTGGCAGATTCAATTTAACACCGGATAAATAACCTTCCTTTATACCTGGAAGGTGCGCATCATAGTAATTACACATGGCTAATCATCTACTGGTTTATAGAGTTGAGTATTTTCAAATTAATCACCTACTATGAATAAAATAAATTCTCGTTCTAGATCCCCGGCAATGGCCGTATAGCATTCTATATCATTCTCCGGGTCTTTAAATGGAAAACAATCTAATCCCCCAATCTTTATAGAATGTTTAAGTACTTTAAATTAACAGCGAGTTAATTAGCCAAATCAGCTAACACATCAAGAAAGTCACGAGAGAGAAGCTCTGGCACATCTGGAACTACATAAGTGACAATTGCAATCCGAAGGCCTTCCTCATCCTGGAACTGATTAAAGGAAGGTATGGCCTCCATCCACATATCAGAAAGCTTATGGCCAGGTTCATCGACAAACCATTGAGGTAATACTATTGATTGACCACCTACGAGATTGGCTACAACTGTATCTTCATCACTATCTGAATTTCCAGGCTCGCATTGGCTTAACATTAAATTAGCGATCTGTTGTAATATGCCCTGATCTGCTCGATTTAAACCACGCCAAGTTCCCGGTTTCTCGCCAAGTAGTTCATCTAATCCATGAATCTTATTGCTGAATTTTTGTCGGATCGATAGAGCTGCGAGAAGAAGGGGATCAAAAAGATAGTTTTCAAGGGTATATCTTCCATTAGCGCCAAGAATTAAAATGCTACCGTCTTGTTCCGGTTCGTTTCCATCATCCCGATCGATTAATCCATAGATTGTATCTGCTCCTGCACTACGAAGTTTGAGCACATTTTTACGGACAACATCGTTACCCCCTTCACCTGCCCGTATACCTGCTGAGAAAAATGCGAGACCATATTCAACATTAAGATAATTCCGTAGCGCGTCTAAAACTACAGTATAAGCATCAACATCGGAGTCTCCCTCTACAAAAACTACACGTCGCTCATTGCTTCGAACAGTAAGTGCGGTAACACCTGCAGTTAAGTCAGTAAGAGCCTGTTGTCTTGTTGAGGAAGATATTCGAGGTGATTCTTTCGACATACGTTGAACGGAGTCGGGTGGTGCTAACGCAACAGTAGATGGATTATGAGTAGCCATAATGACACCTACATTTTGTTCTATAAGAAGTTGGTTTATTACTCTATAAAACATTCGTGTCATGTCGGGATGGAGAGGAGCATCAATCTCATCCAAAAGAATAAGTTTGGGTAGTCGAATCCTTTGGCGTGATTCACTTAAACCATAAAGTGAAACTGCTAAAGCCATTAAAACTTTTTCTCCAGAGGATAGATCACTAAAATCTACATTAACATTAGAAGTTTTCTGCTTCAATGATACATTATACTGTTGTTGGCCTACTTGAGGATTATCGACCTGGAAATCAAGCCCCAAATCTGCCAATAAACCATTGAACATCTCCCATGGTGGTGGTCCATATTTGGTTCTAAAATCATCGTCTGAAAGGTAGCTTGTTACATTAACTTGTTCATGTTCAGCTGTCAGTCTTAAAAGTTTGTTCCGGTCAAGTGTAGAACGATATGCCAAAAATAATTCAGAAATTTGAAACCGAAGTGGATCGGCTTTTTGGGCAACCAAAGACGCTGCAGCTTCAAATTCTTCTTTATTCAGCCCTATTATCCATTTTTCAGTATTTTGTTCGATTATTTCTACAAGCTCTTTGTGAGTATCATTTAATGAATTGATTAACTCCTTTCTAATTTCACGCCGTTCTTTATCAACAGCTGTGGCCATATCTTCACTAAGACCCAGATCATCGATAGGTGAGCGAAGCAATTGAGACCTGGAAAAATGGCTCCCTACTTGATTTGAGAGGTTTTTTATACGTTGAGATGCTTTGCCACTCGTTAATTGATTTTGTAAAGCAGTCCATAATTGCTCGCGACGCTGACCTATTTGCCATGAAGTTGCAGTTTTAGGAGCCTTAATAATAAAATCTGTCCAATCGTACAGAGCAATATCATCTGTCTCTATATATTCTCCTCCTATTTGAGCTCGAATAGCTCCCTCATTAATCGCTTTTAGTAAGTGCGTCTTTCCTGCTCCGTTCTCGCCAAAAAGTACAGTTAAAAAAGGAATCGAAACTGTACCGATATTAATTATAGACTTAAATAATCGCGATTGACTAAGTGTGATAGTCATATATAGCCACTAAAATTACGTTGAATTAACAGGATTTGATCTTAATACCCTACAATTGTTAAAGGTATTGAATATCAAAAATGTACAGTAGAGTTAAATCGAGATAACTGAAAAGCGGTAGGTAAAAACTATTGTGTTACCCTATCGTTACCCTAAGCTCTGATGAAGCGAAATACTTTAATTATAAAAAAAGCCTTACGCAGCTCTAATATGTGGCTGCACAAGGCTTTATAAAAGCGATCCGGACGAGATTCGAACTCGCGACCTCCTGCGTGACAGGCAGTTTCATTTGATTAATCATAAATTATCAAAGACTCCCAGTAAATCTACAAAAGAATTGAATAACAATAGTTTATTTATGTTTTATACTCTCATTGGCTCTTGTTATACTCTTGGATAATACCGATATTTTGTTACCCTATCGTTACCCTAATTTAAATAGGGTGCAAATCCAATCATATTATTATGCCTAAAAAAAAGCTTACTGCCGCCTTCGTTGACAAAGCATCAACAGAAAAACAGACTGATTACTATGATATGAGCACCTCTGGTCTAGGCTTGAGGGTTAGCCCTGGGGGTACTAAAACATTTTTCTATCGATACCGATACAATGGGCAGAACAGGCGCTATTCAATATCTCGATATTCAAAAAAATCCTTTACCCTCTCCGATGCCAGGGTTAAGGTTGATGAACTTCGATCTCATGTTAAAAAAGGTGGTGATCCTGTTGGGGAAGAACAGCAGGAAAGGAGAGTAAAGCATTTAAACTCCATCAAGGACCGATCGTTTGCAGAGCTGGCGAAGGAGTTTAAGGAGATTCACATGCAACCGTTACGAAAAAAAACTCGAGATGAACATACCAGAATCATTGATAATGAGCTGATTCCGGCGCTGGGGAAGCTTCCGGCCCGGCAGGTAGATAAGTCTCACATCATTACATTACTGGACAAGAAAGCTATTAAGGATGGAAAACCCACAATGGCTAACAGGATTAGAGCACGGCTACACAGTATTTATGAATTTGGCATTCATAGAACGATTGTGGATAAAAACCCGGTAACGGGTATCAAAAGATACTCAGAAGGTGAGACAAAGAGGGAACGTTATTATTCAAAACAAGAGATTCGCCTACTATGGAAGGCTTTTGACGAAGTCAACGTGCCAGCTGGCCCCGTAATGAAGATGCTGCTTTTAACTGGACAGAGAAAAACTGAAACCATGAGAATGAAATGGTGTGATATCAATGGTGATGTATGGACAATCCCGGCAGAATTAGCAAAAGGCAAAAGAAGTCATGATGTACCTCTGTCGAGTGTAGCAATAGAGATAATTAATACCATGAGGGAAACAAACGGAGGTAAGAACTATATTTTTAGCTCACCAGTGCTTGATGATGCGCCGGTGAAAGATTTAAAACGATCGGTAAAAAAGGTCAGAAAATACAAAGTTGATGATTTTACAGTAAGTGATTTTCGATTACATGACCTTCGCCGAACTGCAGCAACATATATGGCTAAGTTAAACGTAGACCGAACTGTATTAGGAAAAATATTAAATCATAAAGGCCTGGCCGGGGATGGACAGGTTACTGCGATCTATGATCGGCACACCTATATGAATGAAAAAAGGCAAGCTCTACAGAAATGGGCTTTTCATATTGAACGGATTATTACTGGGGAAGATGCAAAAATTTCAAAAATTGGTTAAAGAGCTGATGGGTGTTTAAAAAAACTGGTAGAAAATTTTGATACAATAAAATATTTTACATAGCTTAAACTACACTTTAACAAGTGGCGCGACTTGGGCAGTCGATAAATGCACCACACGAGAGTACTCTAACTCTCCCCGTCAGACCTAAAAGCGGTCTCTAAAAAACTGACATAGGGCACTACTAAGCATTTCTAGCCCACCTACAGCTGCGTTAACGCAAATAGGTTGCCTATGTCGAATATAGATCTTATTTCCCCTAATCAAGTTATTAAACGTCTCTCGATTCCCCAATCGACGCTTTACCGGTGGATATCAGAGGGTAAATTTCCTAAACCAATAAAAATAGGGCCGCGCCGGACAGCATTTCGAATTGATGCAATTGAGCAATGGCTTGAAGAGCAGGAAAATGGAGAAGGTGTAGAAAAATGAAAAACCAACCCCAAAATGGGGTTGGTCTGAACTTCTTTGAGCGCTTGGGCGGCGTTTCACAAGTTAATTCGATCCCCCATAAAAAGCAAGATATACACGACAGAGATAGCTCAATTCGCTGCAAATGTGATGGCGATGGTGATTCTCCAAGTAACCGATCAATCAATTTTGTTGCTGGTACAGAGGACGCAGTAGACCTGAGACCAGACATCAGTGCCGCTGATTTATCGAGACGATACCATAACCGAATGCGGTATGGCTATTGCAATGCCTGCGCAATGGAATATCTGAGGGGGTATTTCACAAAGTTGCACCTGATAAAAGAGAGGAGATAGCGGAATGGCATATCGTAAAATTCACGACGATTTTTGGACTGATCCCGACATGGAAGAATTTACTCCAGAGCAAAAGTTCTTCTATCTCTACCTTATCACCAACCCGAGTGTGAATCAAATCGGGCTTTATGAGTTCTCTATTCGGAGAGCTTGTTTCGAAACTGGATACAATCAGGACACGATTGAGAAGTTGCTTTCATTTTTTGAAAAGAATGGCAAAATAAAACGATCCAAAACTACTAGGGAATTATTGGTGGTTAAGTTTTGGCACCACAACAAATCAAACAGCCCTAAAGTGATCACCCATGTAAAGGGATTACTCAGTGAGGTTAAGGATACTGCTTTAATTGGGGAAATATACGGTATGGATACTGTATCATACAGTATAGATACTGCATCGCAAGAAGAAGAAGAAAAAGAAGAAGAAGAAAAAAAACCGGATAAATCCGCAATACCCACTCTCGATGAGGTAAAGGAATATTTCCGCTCTAAAGGTTATGATCCTTCAGTCGGTGAACGGGCATACAATATTTATCAAGCCTCAATTGAGGACCATCCACATCGAAGGTACTGGAGAGACAGCCGGGGTAATATGATCAAAAATTGGAAGCTAAAAATGCAGGCGGTATGGTTCACCCCTGAAAATAAACTGCAAGGGGATGACTTCAACCCGGACAAAGCTAAACAATTAGCGGAGGCCTTTCATGAATCTTGAAACATATACACTTTCTCAAATGTGCCACGACGAACAAGCAGCACGCTATGGGTTAGTACAACTCCGGAGAGAGCACTTCACGGGTCAGAATCAAAAGCTATTCTCAGTGATTAAGACCCTGTATCAAAGTAAGCGAACAATAGATTTCCATGTACTGGCCTCACAATTCCAGGCTATTGGTGAAAAGGGGGACTACGCAGCTGAAGTATATCATTACTCACAGGGGCAAACAGACCAATGGCAGAATGTTTTTGAGGAATTGAAGGATCGGGCGGCTCGTAAACGGGTACTGTCAGACCTTCAGCAGACAATAAAGCTGGCCCGGACTGGCAAAACAATTAATGAAATTGCGACCGAAGTTGTGAAACGAACCGGCCAATGGATTGGCAATACTGAGAAGCAATATCACTCCGGCAAAGAAATCGACGAACAAAAGGAGATTTACGGAGCGCCGGTACTCACAGGATACCCCCTCTTTGACGAGCAGCTATACAAGTATGGAGGAAACAGAAAGGGGCAAATGAGTGGCATCATCTGCCGCCATAAGCATGGCAAAACCCGCTCTGCCTGCTGGGAAGTTGCGCAAAACATACGACAGGGGTATAAAGTACTCTATCTCACTCTCGAAGGTACCCGAAAGGACATTGTAGGTAATGTGAGACAAGTGCTGAAAGATGAATGGAGGGACTACCGCGAAAACCTGTTTGTAGTGGATGGGAAACGGTCCCTGAGCGATTTACAAATGGCGATACTTGAAGCCGTGATGGTGGAAGAGATAGATAAGGTGGTCGTGGACTACATTCAGAATGTTATCCCAGATGATAGGTATTCCGGAGAGAACGAGAAAATTAACATATCCACAGAGACATTCAGGCACTTGATGGTAAAGTATAATTTTGCGTGCACAGTTTTATCACAATCCCGGAAAAGTTCTACCAATGCTTCAACTCCTAAAGACGCTGACGGTGAAAGCATTCTTCCCCGAGGGTGGCGACACGTGCCAGAGGTAGACGACGCCTACGGTTCTCAAGCCCTGGTAAATGCTTCACACCTGATACTGATAGGCTATCGGCCCAACCAGTATTCAGAATGCATAAAAAGTTCACCACTTAGTAACAAAGTTGTTAATCCAGTCGGTGATTATGACCCCTTGCATAGTTTCTATATGCAGACAGCTATTACCCGGGGGAAGCCAGACCACCTTCACAGATGGTTTAGATTTCAGGATAGCTCAACAGGGTTGCAGAATCCAGGGTGGGTACAATGATGAATTTCGGCAAAATATCAAAGGTCTTTGCGGCACTGGATGGGATGTTTGCCAAGTGCTCCTTGGAACCGGCACTTCACGGTTGGAGCCTGTTCGATATAAACGGAAAATTTGTTGGAATGATTGCTGAGAACGGATTCGCACTGGCCTTCAAATATCCACACGCCGAGAAAATCTCCATCGAATTGAGTCACCGGGGGATAACGATGTTTGATTATGAGACTTGGCAGGAGGTATTACTCCAGGACGTAATTGATCAAACCTTGATGGAGGAGGTAGAGCCATGAATATGACAAAAATAAATACCCTCTCGAGGGCCTTGCCCCGATGTGACCTGACCCAGAGCAGCGGGGATATTTTAATTTTAGACCGCCATGCGGAGATCATTGGCCGGGTGGACCTTGAAAAGGCAAAAATCTACGTTTTTGACACCTATGAACACCGCAAGAAGGTACTCAAGAGGCTGAAACGCGCCGGTCTCCCATGTTCCTATGAGGATCCGACTGCCGGCGCACTGAAAGTACTTTACGACACCCCGGACTTATCCGGATCAAACTTTAACCAAAAATTGAAATAATGATTACACAAAAACAACTCAGTAGACTTCTTCCAGGCTTCAAAATCGTAGCTGTAGATAACGGCCACCGAACCATTTTAGAAACGCCTGCCGGAGAAGAAATAGCGGAATATACTATGAATACAGATCGATGGACTGTTAAACGTGACCATGAGCATTCTACCCTTATCCTCAACCAGCTGGACAGTGGTGGGGGTGAAACTGTTGAATATGAGCCAGTCCCCGCAGAAGAAATAGAGGCGGAACCACCGAAGAAGGCTCATGGCTGGGGTAATGTGGATGGGGTTCTCAAGGCCATGAGGGCTGCCGGCGGGAGTTCATCAGGTACCACTATAACGTTGGGGCCTGAATGCGTAATTCAGACTGGAAATTATAAAACGGCGCGTGCCCTTTATACAAAGCTGTTGTATGAGCGGCGAGCACGGTTTAAACCCCGGATGGGGAGCCTGGATATTTCATTCCCCGCAGAGCTCTTAAAAGATGTACCGGAGTTTTTCAAAGATGAATAAATTTACAGAGATATCACATCTTGAGGATTATCAGAAGCGTTTTGTAGTTCGTTGCAATGCGTTCCTGACGAATCCGGAGCTATCGCAGGGATACTTCCGGGAGATCTACGATCAGGACATCGACGTTGAATTGATACTCCGGATGAACCCAGCTACGCCGGATATTTGCATACTTGATGATGATCTTTTTGAGTACTGGGAGGGAGTCCGCCAGTTGGCTGTTAACTCCCTTCGGGAGATCCCAATTGCCGATCACCTGGTCCGATTACAGGTTTATAGCGATTTGTACGATTTACTCAGGCAGCAGGAAAGCTATGACTTGGTGATCGATCTGTTGCAGGCTGTGCTTGCTGAAACGGAGAAAATTTACCGGGTTCATTATGAAAATCTTCATATGCAGAATACAGGTTCAAATTTTCGACCTATTTTTGAGGCTTAACCCCTTAATTTATTGAGTATAGTTTTAACTCAGTTTAACAAAATTCGTTCATGGCAATACTTAAAACAGAACATAAAGAGTTTATTATCAACGAGTTGGCTTGTTTTAAGGCAAAAAATGAAGTACAAAAAAAGTAGAAGAGCAGTTTGGACTTAATCTAAAGGATTCAACAACATAATCATGCAGAAAGATGGATGAGAATACACCAGAACGTTTCCGGTCAGATACCCCTTGGAATCAGCTTCCTGATGAGACGGATACCGCTTATCACCGGTTTACAGTGTACCTTGAAATGGGTGCGGACAGGTCCATACCGAAAGTCAGGGAAAAGACAGGGAAAAGTCAGGGGTATGATAGGCACCTGTACCGATGGAGCAGCCAGTACAACTGGGTGGATCGGTGCCGGGCTTATGACCAACATATTGCCTTTCAGTATGTTGAGAATCAAGAGGTAATACAGAAGAAGGCGCGTAGTGAAATACTTCGTAGGCTGCCGGAGGCGGTTGACAAACTCTATGATATTGCACTTAGTGACGATCCCGACCGAATGTCGGCTCTTGAAATGATTATGCAGCAGGCTGGTATGATAAACCAGCAGGAAGAAACCAATAGCAAGGAAATGCCCACCTATCAGCAGATCAATAATTATTTTGCTAAAAAATTGAATAAAGATAAATCAGATCCCGGGTAAAAATTGATGGCTTATACTAGTAATGAATAAGGATGAAAATACCATGACTCAAAAACAATTATCTACTTCACAGTCCTGGGATAAATGGCCGGATGAAACAGATTTAGCCTATAGCTATTTTGTGTCTTATATGGAAATGGGACCGGAGCGATCACTATCGAAAGTAGTACAAAAGCATAACAAAAAAGCGCACTACAAAACCCAGCTTGGGAAGTGGAGTGCAAAGCACAATTGGGTAGAACGAGCCTCTGAGTACGATAAGCATGTCATCAAACAAAGCCTTCGCGATAAAGAGGAAATTATAGACCATGCCCGGGGCCGGCTGCTTCAGAAAGTAGATCAAGCCCTTGATGAACTGTTTGATATAATGGCGAAGGAAGACTACTCATTTAGTAAAGATCATGCTTCGAACGTATCGCAAAAGCTTAAAGCAATTGATATGATATTAAGCAAGGCAGGCCTAGTGAAGCCAGCTGAACCACCAGAGCTTCATCAGTCTTTAACTGTGAACGAATATTATGACAAGATTTACCAAAAAATTGAACGTATCACGGCTGAGGAAAAATTAGAATAACACCGATTAAACATCGTTTTTACCCGTTTTTTTTGTACTTTACTTGTGGTTGGGAAAGGCCACTGTAACACTAATTTGACAACCATATTATGGCTATCGCAACCACCCTCACCGCACTCGCACCAACAGCCATTCGGCTACTATCCAAGAGTAAACCAACAGAATATGAACGCAGGCTGGGCAGTATGGCTGAGATGATGGGCATGCAAGCCTTTCAACCTGTTCAAAACACCACGGCCTACCAGACAGGTAAATCGCAGCTTGACGAACGGGACCGTGATCAGCGAAAGGCGATCGACAACCAGTCGGCTGTGAGTGGTTCGACCGATGAGTCGAAGATCGCGCGCCTCGACAGCTCGAACAAGAATTACAACCGGGGACTGCAGAACCTTCTGGCCTTCAGTCAACGTGTGAGGGATCAAAACCAGAACCGGTACCTCAATGTACTAGGGGCGAAAAATCTTGCGAAACAAAACCGAGTTCGCCAATTCAATCAGAACCTGGACAACATCATGGATCCATTGCAATCGGCAGCAGCGGCCTTCAATATGGCCGATGTGTTTAGCAAGGGAGACAAAACAAAGACACTTGGTAACTGGGGCGATGGATCAAGCAAACTGATTTACCCTGGTGGGTTTGGCGGTGGTACGTCTGCCGATGTAATCAGGAGGGGGTAATCATGTTACAGCCAATCAGAACACTACGCGATAACCCGAATGTCTTTGAACTGCCAAACAGCAAGCAGGAAGCCCAGCGAAAGAAAAAGAAATCTGGCGACCAGCAGCAAATCGTGACCGATCCAGAGGATCCAGTTACGCTGCGGCTACAGGAGGCCAGTGATAATCTTCAATCCGCTCAACAGGGTCAGAAGTATGAGAACCTGAATGAGTTGCTGATCCAACCTCCAGAACGGCCCGAAATTGACGCCGAACAGGTGCAAAAAAATAAGGGGTTAACGAAAAAGGCTGCTGTACTCCAGCTCATCGATTCCATTGCCGGCGCCACACAGTTGAACCGCCAACAGGATGAGGCCGTAGTAGCCCCCAACCGGTTAGACCAAATCGGTCTCTCCGCCCTTCAAAACCTTCAGAACCTTGACCAGCAGCATAAGATTGACCTGAAACAATACAATCAGCGATCGCAGCAGGTGGATCAGCGAAACAAACAGCTTCAAATGCAGATGCAGCAGTATAATAAGAATGTCGATCTGCAGGCGGCCGAAATGGAGTATGAGCAAGCGCGGCAGGCCTACGATCAGATGCTGGATGAAAAGGAGAAAAAGGCTATTGCCGCAGATGAGAATAAGGAATGGCACTATCAGGCGGGATTAAGGCTGATTACTCAACGTAAGTTTAATGAGGCTCGTGCTCATTTTATGGAAGCGGATATGAATAGTGAAACCATTGACAATATGGTGGAGAAGGGGCAGGCCACCAGCAGTGGTGGGGCGTCCGGCAGTGGTTCGCTGGTGGCGGGCGTGGAACTCGACCCGAAGAGCGAGGCTCTGTACGAAGAGTACCTGCACTATAAAAATCAGGTGTCCGATGATGATTTTGTAACAGAATATATAAGAGAACAGGGCCAGGTTGTTAATTATGACAAACCAAAACGAGGTACCCCCGCTTGGCACGCTGATAGAATAATGGACGAGATGGGGGATGATTTTTACCTGACTGACTACGCGAAGAGAACAGAACGTGAGGCGGCCGAGCAGGAAAAAACCCAGAGGTATATCAAGAAATCTAACCAGCAGCTGCAAAGCAATCCACGTTTTCAGAAAATGGGGCGGGATTTAAAAATCAACATGCAGAAACAGTTTGCTGAGAAGATTTTGAAAGCGCCGGACATGGAAACCGCCCAACAATATGCCGGGAAATGGATGGAGAACAACCGCCAGATGTTACTCGAAGACGGTGTTCCGGAGGATCAGATTGACCAGCTCACCGAGCAGATGTTCGTGTTGATGATGGACGATATTCGGTCCGGTGGTTCCCAACAAAAGCCTTCCAAAGCCGAGCCATCTGGTAATCGTGCGGGTATGTCTGGGGGCGGACAGCAGGCAGAGGAACCGGAGGTTCAGGCAAAATCCCAGCAGCCAGTCGAAGAAGGTGGCCAGCCAAAACCGAACCGACGCGAGGCCCTTCCACGACATTTACGGCGTGCATACGATGCCGGTGACAAGTTCCTGGAGCAGATGCAGCGAATGGATCATATCCGTAGTGTGAATCCGAAATTTGATACGTCGATAGGTGAGCGAGAGCAGAAGAGGCTTAAAAAGCAGCTCATTGAATATCTTGACCGAATGCCGTCCAACCAGCGGCTAGCAGTGATTGAGGCACTCGGGTACGATCCGTATGAAGAATAAAATAGTGCCCAATGATGGACTAACCAAGTAGTTGAACTAAACAACAATAAGCGTATAGAATTATGGCATTCAAAAGCAGAAGGAGCCGATTCAGGGCAGCAGAATGTTGATTTAACCCTTCAGGAGTAGAATGAATAAACCATCAACAAATTTAATTCCGGTAAAGACAGGTCGGATCTCATCCGTTTCGACCGGGCGGAACATTCAGAACCCAAAGCAGATAGCCATAAACAAACCAACAAGCAACTTATCAAACCTGAAGCCGGTAGACGTCCAGGGTATCGAGCCCGACGGGCGAGGCAAGGGCGTGAAGCGGTTTGACGGAGATGAGAGGTGCGTCCAGGCCGGGCTCTTGCGGGGGGAAAACAACCGAGTTCTAAGTAATCGACATAAACCGATTGAGGCCAGCAGACGATGCCGCAAATAAGATTAGACTATTTTGAAACCCTTCGCCACGTCGGACACGTGTCTGGAACGAGGACCAGGAAGTAAGCCGGGCCTGAAACCATTTTTCACCCGGACCCGACTGCCAGTTATAGTAAATCATTTCAGAAGTTTTATGAGATCCTGGATGAATCGCGGTCTGCCCAGCGGACGTATAACGCGATTGTGCAGAGTGAGCCGGTAAAGGCTGGTGCCTACAGGCAGGAGAATGAAAATGCACTTGCCAAGGCACGAACGGTCCAGCGTATATCCAGGTACATGTCGAGAGTACGAGATGAGGTTGCTCGGGTGTATGAATCTTAGGATATGACTCCAGAACAAAAGCGGGACCAGTTGCGAGTGCATAATGATGAGATCATCAAACTGGCCCGGCAGGCTGTGGAGCATTGGGATGCAGGGGCTGAACAATAGTGTTTTGCGTGATTGTGTTCCTTTTAGGTCTTCGCTCCCAAATCCTATTACCTGGAAACGGTTTCCACCTGAGAGAGAAAAAAGGGTGTGTGCCGAAAAGCCTTTCGGCGCTCTGCATATTTGTATAGTTATTTAGGATTGTTTCTTAGTATTTGTTAATTAGGATTGTTTAGGGCCACTTATTAGTACACTACTATACTAATTATTAGTATAGGTATACCATATTTTAGCACACCCTGTGCTAATAAATAGGATGCTTGTAAGATATGCATCAAAACGGGTTACCACTCTTAACATTCTCGGAAACAAAACATATAGGATAACGCCTCGGGGCTTTTCCTCTCCCTCTTGATTGCTCAATCAAATATCCAAAAGCAACCAACTCTTTTACAGCCTTTCTTACAGTTTCACGAGAGGCAATTCCTGTATCTTTCATTATTTTATTATAACCGGCCCAGGAGTAATCTTTACCCGCTCCGCACCTCTCCTGTATAGCTATCCAAACAAGCTTAGTAGTAGGTGATATGGCTTGATCTTTCAGCAGGTTTCGTGGCACCATTCCATAT
>CAZPWQ010000053.1:0-630 GCA_964590495.1 uncultured Balneolaceae bacterium | reverse complement strand
TTGTAAAGTATCTCTGTTTTTGGGATCATACCTGTAAAGGCTTAAATAAACAGGGGGATGGCCGAGCACAATCCTGTACAACTCGTTCGCCCCATGGGAAAAGAGAACAAGCGAAAAAGAGTTTACGACAAAAAGGAGATCAAAAAGCTATGGGAACAGTTTGAAAACCTTGATGAACCATTTCGATCTCTTTTTAAAATGTTACTGATTTGTGGACAGCGCGCCGGAGAGACCCGAATGATGCGGTGGGATGAAATCACGGACGACAATGTATGGATCATTCCTGCTGAAAAAACTAAGGCCGCCAGAGAACAAAGACTGCCACTGCCTGAGATGGCTCTTGAGATACTTGATGAAGCCCGGATGATTACCGGAGAAAGTGAATATGTATTTGAAAGTCCAGTCAAGAAAAATGAGCCAGTAGCATGGCTTCAAAAAATTTCCAAAGAGGTGCGGGAAGCATCTAAAGTAGAAGGATTCAGGCTACATGACCTGCGCCGGACCGCGGCCAGCTATATGGCTGAGATTGGGGTGGATAGAACAACGCTTGGAAAGGTGCTAAATCATAAGGGACTGGCGGGAGACGACCAGGTAACAGCTGTATATGATCGTCATGAATACCTACCTGAG
>CAZPWQ010000052.1:0-23843 GCA_964590495.1 uncultured Balneolaceae bacterium | reverse complement strand
TTACCTTATTTATTTAGCTACTTCAATATTTTGTGAACCTTTTTGGACAGCCTCACCTGCTGATCTAACTTAATTTTCATGATAACAGTAGTGACAAAATAATTTGCAACCAAATCGGTTTCTGTTGTAAACGAAAACCGAAATAAACTCCAACTGATTAAAGGTCAAAGAGTCGTTATATTCATCTTATATGAAGGAATCAGTCACAACAACTGAAAAGGAAGAAAAAGCTGAAGTCACACAGCGGGAACCGATTGCTGCCATTGCCACACCTGTCGGTGAAGGTGGTATCGCTGTAATTCGAGTTTCAGGAAAAAATGCCATTGAACTTGTAAACAAGGCATTCAGCGGCAAAGACTTAACAAAGCAACCGTCACACACCGTTCACTTTGGCAATATTGTCGACAAAAAAGATAATATTGTAGATGAAGTACTGGTTACTTTGTTTCACTCACCGAAATCATACACCGGTGAGGAAACCGCTGAAATCTCCTGTCACGGCGGCGTATTAGTAACCCAGTCGGTGCTCGAAACCGTAACAAATCTTGGCATTCGCTCTGCTGAGCCCGGAGAATTTACACAGCGCGCCTTTCTCAATGGAAAGCTCGAACTGTCACAGGCCGAGGCGGTTGCCGATTTGATCCATGCAAAAAGCCGGAAAGCGATGGATGCCGCACATCAGCAGCTTGAAGGGCGTCTGGGCGAGCACATCAAGCAGTTTCGGCAACAGATTATTGACGCCACAGCATTGGTGGAGCTTGAGCTGGATTTTGTGGAAGAGGACCTCGAGTTCGCCAACAAGGAAGAGCTGGAGCGGCTGCTCCGCGAACTTGATGAGGAGATAGTTAACCTGTTGGAAACCTACGAAACCGGCCGGCTGGTTAAACACGGCGTACGTACTGTTTTTATCGGACTGCCCAATGCCGGTAAATCTACGCTGTTGAATACCCTGGTCGGGAAAGATCGTGCTATTGTAACCGAAATAGCAGGCACCACCCGCGATACCATTGATGTGGACTGGAGTTATGACGGGCTGCTGTTCCGGCTCACTGATACGGCCGGTCTTCGCGATACAACGGATGTAGTAGAAGCGGAAGGGGTAAAACGATCGCAGAAAGCCTTCGAGGAAGCCGACCTGGTCGTGTACTTGAAAGACCTCTCGCGACAGGTATCGGAAGAGGAGCGGAAAGATATTGCTGAATTTCAGAAAAGAGCCGGGGATACGCCGTTTGTTTTCATCGGCACCAAGAAAGATATTGCCGTGGATGTCGAAGATGAACGCATGGAGTACGATCTTAAAATATCGGCACTGGAAGGCGAAAAAATAGAAGATCTGAAAAAGCTGATGAAACAACGCGTACTGGAGAACAAAGAGTACGACCCCTCAAGCCTGCTCGTTACCTCTTCACGGCACCGGGAAGCGCTCCAGAATGCCCGGGAACACGTGCAAAGTGCACTCCGGGCGCTGGACCAGGGGATGACGGGCGACTTCCTGTCGATCGATCTGCGGGGTGCTCTGAAGGATCTTGGTGCCATAACCGGCGAAATAACCACCGAAGATGTTTTGGACAGTATTTTTTCACGTTTTTGTATTGGAAAGTGAAAATTATAAGGCGGGCTTCTCAACTTGAATATACTACTATGCCAAATACAAAAGCCCGACTCCGGAGAGCCGGGCTTTTGCATTTCATCTAACAAATCTTAGTTATCGTCGTCGTTGTTTTGGTTGTCAGGAATTTCCGGTACGGCCGATGGTGTTTCTAAACCGCCACCATCCTCAACAGGTTGTTCAGTGCCGCTTTGTTGAATTGCACTTTCACTTTGACCGCCTCTTTCAATAGCAAAGTTGGCAAGAACACAAAGCACGAGTAACGCAGTAGCCAGTACACTTGTGGATTTTGAAAGCAGATCGGCTGTTCGACGTGCACCCAATCCTCCACCACCGCCGGCCATACCCCCACCGGCTAATCCGCCGGAGAGACCTTGACCCTGGCCCGGCTGAAGGAGTACTACAATAGTTAGCAGAAAACAAATTAAAATAATAACCGAAAGAATAATTGTATAAAGCATAACCGTATTTTGTGCAAATTTAAGACCCGTAAAGTTATTTAAAAATCCCTTTCTTTACAATAGTCTTACATTATATCTTTAAAGATCTTATAATAGCAAAATATCGCTTTAACCACAGCGGTGTTTTACCATTCATAATAACTAACAGATGTGCAAAATATTTCAGATCAAATAGCAGAATTCCTCAGGCAGTCGCCAATCACAACTTACCAGATTATTGCTACAATAGCTGCAATATTTGTAATTTGGCTGATACGTTTTATTGCCATGCGGATGGTATACCGGAAAATAAAAAATCCGGCGCTGCAGTATAAATGGCGTAAAAATCTAACCTATATAGCCGTATTTATAGGATTTTTGGTAGTCGGCAACATCTGGTTTGAAGGTTTGCAGTCGATTGCGACATTCCTGGGCCTGCTGTCGGCAGGTATAGCAATTGCTTTGAAAGATCCGGTAACTGATTTAGCTGGTTGGCTGTTTTTGCTCTGGCGTAAACCTTTTGATGTGGGAGATCGCATACAGGTAGGAGATGTCAAGGGTGATGTCATTGATATGCGGATATTCAAGTTTACCCTGCTCGAAATCGGTAACTGGGTTCATGCTGATCAGAGTACGGGACGAGTTATTCATGTTCCAAATCATAATGTGTTTACCGAATCACTGGCCAACTATACCAGCGATTTTGAATTTATCTGGAATGAAATAGAAGTTTTAATCACATTTGAAAGTAATTGGGAAAAAGGAAAGAAAGTTTTGCAGGAAATCTCCGAGAAGCACCTTGCAGATTTTATTGATCAGGCGAAACAGCAGGTAAGCAAAGCCCAAAAGTCATATCTCATCCATTATAATTACCTGACGCCTATTGTTTATACCGATGTCAGGGACAGTGGAATTAGTCTGGTTATCCGCCATCTCACCAATCCACGGCAACGGCGCGGTATATCGCAATCTATCTGGGAGGACATTTTGAAGGCTTTTCAGGATGATGATGAGCTTGAACTTGCTTATCCGACAATGAGGATCTACAAGCCGGAAAATCCAAAACCTGAATAACCACTCAGACACTGAGAACACTTAAGCTTAGTGACCTGAGTATCTTAGTGGTTTACTTAGGTATCGGCTGAATCAGCTTCTCACTATTATTCTCTGTATCATTTACCTCATCGGAAACACGGTTTACCGCCATCTCTGTCATTGGGTATGGATTCAGCAATTTTTCCAGTTTTTCGGTCTCCGTTTCCTGATCAAGCCAGATTTCGAAATTGTGCGGGTCCAGGATCACGGGCATCCGGTTGTCAACAGGTTGCACGAGAGCGTTGGCCCGGGTGGTAAGTTGGGCGCTTGAATATACATCCCGTCCGGCAGGGGATCGCCAAACGGAATAAATACCCGCTAATCCTACAAGCGGTTGCGACAGTAATCGTATATAAAATGGAGTGCTTTTTTTCTTAGTGGTTTTCCATTTATAAAAACCACTGGCCGGTATAATGCAGCGCCTATTTTCGAAGCATTCCTTAATCCAGTCAGGTTTGTTATCATCATCAACCGGAACTTCATGGTTTTCCTCCCCCTTTCGTTCATCGTTGGCATCGGGTGGAATTAATCCCCATAAAAAATTATAGATATTCCGTTCGCCGTTTTTCCGATATACTGTGGGAATCAGCGAGCCGGGAATAATATTATAATTTGAATCAAAATAATCACTGCGGTTGGTGTTCACATCGAATAAATTCTCAACCTGTTCTTTTGAGGCATGCATCACAAATCGGTCACTCATATACGATTTTGAATTAAGCTAATTTAAATTAGTTTAGACTTGAATTACTTTACCTAACCTTTTTAACCTCCTGAATGTTTCGTCTGCATGAATGTCTTTATTAATTCGGATGAGAACCGCCTCCGGGCAGGCTGGCGTATCCTGCTACAAATAGTTCTAATGGTCTTTTTTGTAGGGTTGGGTTCTTACCTCATTCAATTTATCTACGATGATCCTGGTAGAATGGCCAATATTGTACCAGGTTTTACAGGAACCGTGATCAGTCTCTGGCTTGCCTCCAGGCTGCTCGATAAACGGCCATTTCATGCTTATGGATTGCAGATCAACACAAATTGGTGGCGCGAATTCGGGATCGGTTCCCTGATCGGGGCAGTTACATTCTGCGCCATTTTTCTGCTCGAATGGTCGATGAATTGGATAGAGGTAACCGGTTTCGGGTGGGAACGTTCTTCGGGCACACCATTTGCCTGGCTGATAGCCGCTTATTTCGGAGCCATGCTGTTGGTTGGATTTTATGAAGAGATGTTTACACGAGGTTACCAGATACTAAACCTGGTTGAAGGTTTACGATTCGAAAAGATTGGCATTCGCGGAGCAGTTTTTGCCGCCGTATTGATAACATCTTCTTTATTCGGTCTTCTCCACGCCGGAAATCCGAATGCATCAATAATATCCGTATTCAATATTATACTGGCGGGATTCGTTCTTGCATTACCGTACCTGCTTACAGGTAGTCTTGCGATCTCCGTTGGGTTACATTTCAGCTGGAATTTTGCCCAGGGTGGAATTTTTGGATTCCCGGTAAGTGGCATAAATTTCAGGACATCAATAATTCAAATTGAACAGAATGGAATTGACCTTTGGACGGGTGGCGCTTTCGGCCCCGAAGCGGGTGCTGTGGGTATTATGGGAATGGCTTTAATGGTTGGATGCACGATGGTGTATATCCACAATAAAGGATATGAACTTGCCATCCACTCCAAATTCAAAGAAGAATTCCATTCAACCGGTAATACAGATGAGCAAGGCCTATAAGTTTTGTATATTTCTTGCTCGTGATGGACATCGCTTGTATGTGAAGCGATGCATATGAAACAAATGTTAATTAAAAATCTAAGGTGAGAACGTTGAAGTTTGAAGAAATGTCGTTAAGCCCCAACATTATGAGTGGGTTACAGGATGTAAACTACTCTGAAGCTACTGAACTCCAGGAACGGGTTATTCCTATTCTGCTGGAAGGAAAAGATGCTTTGGTTAGATCCGAGGCCGGGAGAAGTAAAAATGGAACAATCATCATACCGGCGCTCGAACGAATAGAACAGAAAGAAAACCCGGAAGGGACTATTGCACTGATCCTAACACCTAATCCAAACGAATCGAAAGAGATGGATGAACTGGTTTGGGCAATGGGATATCATTCCCAAATCGAATGCGTGTCAATCGATCCTGAGGGAGATCGCGCGGAACAGGTGGAATCCCTGAAAAATCGTTTGCCTGTCGTAGTTGCCACTCCCGGCAGCCTGCTGGATCTGATGCAGGAGAATAAACTTATTCTCCGAAATGTGGAGTATCTTGTTATTGATTCAGCCAATGAGATGATTAAACAGGATCTCACAGAAAAAATAAAATTGGTAACCCGCCGGGTACTCAGCGACCATCAGACAGTGGTTTTTTCCTCTGAACTGAATAATGAAGTCAAAGAGCTTTCGAACAAATATCTTGAGGAGCCGGAAGTAATAGGATTTGATGGCATTAGTAATGCCAAGGAACTGTCAGGACCGCCGTCTGTACCGAGTAACCTGAGCCAGGGTTATATCTATGTGCCCAATCGCATGAAGATTACTACGCTCATGGCACATCTGGAAGATTCAAAGACCGATAACTGTGTTATTTTCACGGCTTCGAAGCGGGGAACCGATCGCCTTTACAGGGTGATACGGAAAAAGGGAAAGAAGGCGACCAGTCTTCACGGTAAACTTTCAGAAGAAAAACGAGCACAGCGTTTTGCTAACTTCACCAATGGTGATGTGCAGTATCTGCTCGTAGCTGATATCTCCGCCGCTGATCTGGATCTCGATCGTGTAACACAGGTTATTAATTATGATGTGCCGAATGATCCGGATGAATACCGCTATCGCGCAGATCTTGTGGGTTCAGGAAAAGCATCCCGAATCGTGTCATTGGTGTCGAAACAGGATCGAAGCGATATTAATGACCTTGAGAACCAATTGGGAGAGGCACCAAAGGAGTTGCCCCTGCCCGGAAAGGTTAAACAGAAGCTTAAAGAAAGACGCAGCAAGAAAAAAACAAAAGGAAAACGCGGCAAGAAGAGCAGTAACGGTCGCGATAAGAAATCGAAAAAAGAAAGGGGCAGTAAGTTTGAATTGCCCCGGCCCAGTTATGATAAGCTGAGCGGCGGACGAAGCGGTAGCGATGATGAAGATGATAAATCAGGAATGATCGGCTTCTTTAAAAAGCTTTTTTCTTCCTGATTGAAAATAAATGAAATATTAAAAGACCCAGATATTGTTTCGGGGCCTTTTTTTGAAAGAGGTGCCGGAATTTTGAGACAGTAAAGCTATTACACAGAGTTACACGAAGGAGCACAAAGAAACACGGAGGGGAAAAGCACAAAATATGAAAAGGAGATAGGTATATGGAAAAAACAGCCTTTATGAAACTCAGTGCTACTCTGTGTTCCTCCGTGTAACAACCTTTTCCTGAAAAGAGCAGAAATCCGGAATAAACCTGAAAAACTCAGTAAAATCAAAACTAAAAACCCCTCAGGCTGTTAATTTTTTACCGGCTTCACTGGCGGCGATAAAGACTACATCCTTAATAGCATCAAAACCAGCAAGCGTTTTCTCGATATGCTCATCAGTATGGGCTGCTGTTGGAATCAGACGAATAAGGACTTTTCCTTTCGGAACAACAGGGTAGGCAACACCGCTGACAAATATTCCGTGTTCTTCTCTCATTTTACGCATAATTGTAGTGCATAGATCAGTGCTGCCTTTCGTAAGAACCGGTGTAACGGGACATTCGGCAGGCAGTACATTATAACCGATTTCCCGGAGCCCGCCCCGGAGCTTATTGGTATTGTGCCACAGTTTTTCTCTCCACTGGGGATTATCCCGTATCATCTGCAACCGTTTTCTGGCAGACTCCACAATCGGCATGGGCACGGATTTAGCAAAAATCTGGCTGCGGGCATTTGCCTTCAGAAATTCAACCACCCGTTTTTCTGTTGCAACGAAAGCACCTATCAGAGCAAACGCTTTTGCAAAGGTTCCGAAGTAAATGTCAATTCCGTCCTGGCAACCCAGGTGTGTTCCCGTACCGGAACCGTCCTTACCCATCGTTCCGACACCATGTGCATCATCCACCAGCAGGCGAAACGGGTATTTTTCTTTCAGAGCAATCATCTCCCGGAGAATACCCAGGTCACCGGTCATTCCGAAAGCGCCTTCTGTTACAACCAGAATCGAGGAATTGTTCTTTTTATTTTTATGGGCGCGCTTCAGTTGCGTTTTAAAACTTTCAATATCATTGTGTTTGAATACAAACTTATCGGCCATGGCCAACTGCTTACCGTCAACAATGCAGGCATGACTCAGTTCATCATAAATTAGGAAGTCGTTACGATCAACAAGGGCGTGTATGACACTCATAATGCCCTGATAGCCATAATTCAGCAGAAGAGCAGAAGGTTTATGTACAAAATCGGCGAGCTCATCCTCGAGCAATTCATGCTCGTCGGAATTCCCAGTCATCAAACGGGCCCCCATCGGACTGCTGAATCCATATTTTGCGGCTACTTCTGCATCGTAATCCTGAACTTCTTTCTTGCCTCCGATTCCCAGGTAATCATTGATACTCCATACCACAACATCTTTCCCGTCAAACTTCATGACAGGTCCGAGTGGGCCTTTCAATTTTGGAAACGTATAATAACCATACCCGTCTGAAGTAAATTCTCCCAATGGCCCGGGTCTTCCCTGAAGCTTGTCAAATAAATCCATAAACTGCTGAATTATTCCTTTTGTTGATGTTCGATTTTGTTACCAGAAAAGATCACACCCCTAGTAAAAGCAATCAAAAAAGGTAACGAAATTTAATTTATTCTCAAAAATCGCACCCGTCAGAGGACTAAGGTCTAAGCTCTTGTTTTTAAAGAGGTTAATCCCTATTTATGATTATTTTTCTTTTAAAAAGTTACATGATTGAATGGTAAGATGCTAACTTGTAATTGTGTTAGCCCATTAAAAGGGCATCAAAAATAGCCTACTTGCATATTCACGGTTCACTGCGCGCCTTCGTCAGTACTTTACGCCCTGTAAAAAGAAGTCTTCTATCATAAGACGGGCAAAATAGGAAAATGCAATAGAAGTTATAAGCCTCTGTTTTGAATGATTTAGCTTTTCTTAAGGTGAATTTAGCCTTAGATTTGATACAAAAGAAACCACAAATAAACCCTTCGATAATGAGCAATATTGCTACTGAGATATACAAGACGTTGATAAGCCGGATTGCTAAAATTACAGATCGGCCTGCCGGCAGAGATCAAAAGCTTCAGGATATATGTCAGTTACTGGCTGATGAGGTTGATCTGTTCGACTGGGTTGGTTTCTATCTGGTCGATCCTGAGGCAGAACGGGAGCTGGTTTTGGGTCCGTTTGTAGGTGAAGCCACAGACCATGTCCGCATTCCGTTTGGAAGGGGTATTTGCGGACAGGCAGCTGAAACCGAAGAAACATTTGTAGTACAGGATGTAAACGAGGCCGATAATTATTTATCCTGCAGTGCGGATGTAAAATCAGAGATTGTCGTACCGGTGATGAAAAACAATAAATTCGTCGCCGAGCTTGATATCGATTCTCATACTAAAAATGCCATATCTGATGATCACAGGGCTCTTCTTGAGAAGGTTTGTGATCTGGTGGCCGATTTATTTTAGCTATAACCATTTAAGCACATTATTATCGGGTTTCTCAACATCGACATAGCTTTCAAAAATTTCACTCAGGCTGGTATTTTCCTGCAATTTTTTGCGGCTTTCCGAATCAAGATAGGCGATGATTTTTCCTTTATGCAGGATCGCGATATCGTCACAAAAGTTCTCTACTATCTCCAGAATATGACTTGTAATGACTATGGTAACACCATTTTGTTGCAGTTGTCTCAGAATGGTTTTCATCCGCCCGATAGAAATTACGTCAATACTCTCAAAGGGTTCATCCAGAAAAAGAACTCTGGGTTCGCATAACACAGCGGCACAGAACGATAATTTTTTACGGGAGCCTGCTGAAAGCTTACTGATTTTAACGTATTCGAATTCAACCAGTCCGAGGTATTCCAGCAGGGAATTGATTTTATCCTGCCGCTGATCCTTTTTAATCGCGTACATATCGCAGATATAATTCAGAAAATCATAGCAGGTAAAATGTTCAAACAGTAACGGGGGCTGAAGTACCGAAGCCACCTGTTTCTTAATCTGCAGTTCATTCCGGTCATTAAGCTCCATACCGGCGATTTCGACACTGCCGCCATCGTGACTGATCAGGCCGGTAAGAATGCCGATAAGGGTACTTTTCCCTGCGCCGTTGGGTCCGATCATCCCGAAAATTTCACCTGATGGAATCGACAGCGACAATTCATCAAACACAGCCTTTCCCTCATAACTTTTTTGCAGATTGTTGACATTTATGAACTGTTCCATATACGGGGTAGTATTTTTTTATTAAACATTTTTACGAGTATCTCCATATTCAGCCACAGGTAAATACATATGGCAATAATCAGAGCTACCATAATCCACTGTCGGTACAGATGGTATTCGCCCAGGGGTGCAAATACTGTGTAGCCCAGTCCGAATAAAATCAGTGACATCACAAATGTGACCTTTTGAGATATTATCGGATGCTTAAAGCTGAAGGAGGTATAATTAACTTTCTGGAAATGATAGAACGAGGACCACAGGAATATCAGCATAAAACAGACAAAGAAAAACGTATTTGAGATATAAATACTGAATACACTACCCAATTGCGGAAGATAGATTACTTCTGCAATGGTCAGCAGATAAAAGATAAACAAAGGTACTGCAATTACGCCGAGGAATCGTTCTTTCAGCTGTCTTTCAAATTTCTGCGGGAACTGCTTGTGCAGCAGCAACTCTTTGTATTCGTATCCGAATAAATTGGCCATTCCCATAGCAAGCAGAGCTACCGGGACAGCGGCCAACATTGTCGGTACCAGTATTGCAGTAAGCAAAGGCTGTTCGACATGCAACAGTACCGGTATGTAAACTGCAGGAATAAGCACAATCGAAAGCAGGAAAAGTCTGTTGTACGGGTGCGAGAGTGCATAATAGTAAATTTTGCCGGCATGATGTCCCATCAGTTGCTTCAGATATTTCCATAGCATCCCGGTTTCCTTCTCTGTTCTTTTTTTTGAAGGATTTTGAAGTCCTTCTTTGGTTTTAAAAAAATGATCGCGTGTGATAAGAAAAATAAGAAGGGCGGAAAATGAATAAACGATGGCAGCTATTGTCATACTGTAGTTTCCCGTAGCTGCGACAAGCATCATACCACCGGGAGTATATATGAGCATATCGATTAGATCTTCAATCGGCGGTATAAATTGTCCGAGAATAAATCCTGGATTGCGGGAGATAATGGCAATAGCGAGCATAGTTCCAAAAACCAGGAAGAGCCCGCTAAAGACGATTACTTTAAAACGTTTTTCAATTACCCGTAGGAAGCGGTGTTTTATCGAATAAATTATGGCATAGTTAAGCAGGACGACGGTAATGACTACCGGAATATACATAGGTACCCGTACCTGCATTAAAAGAAAGGCGAGCCATGTAAAATTGTATATGATATTAAGGGGATGAAAAAAGCTAACCAGATTTAAGTGTCCGGCCAGCTTGTTCACCGGATAACCGTAAGCGAGCAGCTTGCGGTTCTCTTCCATGTTAAGCAGGCGCGTGCTGGTGAATGAAAAGTGGAGTATCCAGAACAGATTGGAAAAAACCAGCAGGGTGAGAATACGAATTTCGGCGGTAAGCCAGGGCAATTGTTGTGCTATCATCGGTTCGCGTTCAAACATAACCATCACGAGTGCGCTGCCAAGCAGATTCGAAAATAAAATCAACAAGAATATAATATATCCGACAACCAGAAAAGTCTGGAACTTGGTTAGCTTCGACAGAAAAGCCGTCCAATTGAGATATATTAGTTTACCGAGCATGGGGTATTTTCTTCTTAAAATAATATCCCGCCAATCCAAAAACCATTTCACTTCTCTTTAAAACAATCTTATCTTTTCTGACGAGTTACATAGATTAATGATTGACTCAGAAAAAGTTATATGACCTCAAAAAACAAATTGAAGTATTTATTTATAGCCGTTGTGATTGTCTTGGCAGGGTTTGCTCTTGCTGATGCCCTGGGCTTCTTCAACGAAAAATCGTATACCGAGGTTTCCCACGGATCTCATATTCATTATGTGCCCCACGACCGGGATCCTGAAGTGGAAATTCACAACTTTCCGATGCAGGAGCCGGGGCCGAACCAGCGTATTTCCCCGACCGGACAAATAATCCGGGATAATTGAGACTGCTATTGACTGTTTATATCGAGAACGTATTGTATTCCTCCCAGAATGTGGTTCAAAAATAGTTCTTCCGAATAACTTTCTTCGGTGTGCCCGCCTCCTGTATAAAACGCACGTCCGCCGTCGAATTCGTGATACCAGGCGATCGGATGATTTTCTCCATTTTTACCACCTTCATAACTTGACTCTTCAAGATTGATAAGTACGTTTATGTCGCTGTTGATATTCTTATAGTTGTACCATTCATCGAAGCGAACCCATTCGTCAGGCAAGTGAGATGTCGAAGGATGATTTTTGTCCAGTACAGTCATTGCTGCTTCCTGGTTATGAGGATGACTCTCGAAATAAGCGCCAACCAATTCTCCATACCAGGGCCAGTCATACTCGGTATCGGCCGCAGCATGAATGCCAACAAACCCACCTCCATTGGAGATAAACGATTCAAAAGCATTTTGTTGCTTATCTTCCAGGATATTACCGGTAGTACTTAAAAACAGGATCACATCATATTCGGCCAGACCTTCTTCTGTAAAGATACCGGCATCTTCGGTGTGATGTGTTTGCATGTTATTATCCGCTGCAAGTTTTTCAACAGCTTCGACACCGGTCGGAATGGAAGCGTGCCGATATCCCTCCGTCTTTGTGAAGATGAGAATGTTTTTCTGATCTGAAGTTTCCTGAGCATAATTTTCAGTGGTAATCAGAAGAGTGAAGAAAACTAAGGGAAGTAATGGTAGCAGGAAAAGTCGGAGTTTTGATAAATTAATCATGGCAAACAAAAATATATTAATGATTTACAACAGGAATTATCAGGTATTAAAAAAGGACAACCTGGAAAGGCTGCCCTTAGAATATATTTAATAATTGGATGATTACTTAAAAAGAAATTCCTGCAACAACGGAAAAGACACTGTTTTTGCCTTGACCTCCGTCAAATGCATCCACCAGGCCAAATCCATAACGCGCTCCGACATTCAGTTTGATTACAGCCGCGTTAATATCAAGACCAGCACCTATAATTCCGCCAAAGTCGGTTTCGGTATTATCACTGATGTCTGTACCATTAACTTCACTGTTGAGAACAAAGCCGGCATATGGACCAGCATAAATGTGGGGCGATGCCGGACCCGGTGCAAAGCTGAACTTTGCCAATACGGGAATTTCAAGATAATCCACCTCGATTGTTGAGCCGCCGGATTCAGCACCTTTCTGGTTGTAAGTTACTTCAGGCTGTATCGACAGGGGAGCCATGGGAATACCGATATCAAGATAGGCGCCGATCAATAAACCTGTCCGTGAGTCCGGATCACCATCCACATCACTATAATTAGCAAAGTTGACACCGGCTCTAAGACCGAAATCAGCCTGACCATACGTTGTTTGTTGTATCCCTAGAAATAAAATCGATACTATTACTAAAAAAGATCCCAGTTTGAGCTTTTGCATGACAAATATGTTTGTTTAAAAGGCTATAATTTAAATGTGCATCTGTATACAAGATGCTTCTAAGCTCTTATTGTTACAGATAATATGCAAATTGTAAATTTCAGCAAGTGTAAACAGGGAGATGATTTGAACTTTAAATGATTTGAAATACCACTCAGGCACTAAGAACACTAAGTTAAGGGGCCTGAGTAACTTAGTCGTATTCTCTGTTTCACTTTGCCTGCGCCATTACTTCTTCATCTGCATCTCCGAAATGATAGACCAGGGCAACTTTTTCGATATGCTGATAGCCACCCCTGCCTGAAAGAACCGATTTTATTTCGTTCAGCATGTGTTGCGTTTCAGATGAGGAATCAGAATTCTGTGTGAACAGTTTCTTGTTTGATATATCGTAAAGGGTAATTTTTGTTACTGTTTGACTCCATTTAGCCCAGTTTCTTACCAAGTCAATATATTCGTCGGTGACATTCTTTGTCGTTATTTCTGAATCGGCAGATTCCCTGTACCACAGCCGGATCTCAATATTCCGTGGGTAATAAAATTTTATGTACCACGGCTGCTCACCCCCGGCATATCTTACAGCTATTTTATGCAGAGATTCAGCGTTGTTAAAATCCGCTCTGTTATAGGAACCGATCTTCTTTTCCGTCAGAATAGTACTGTACATCGGTACATAGGTAAGAGGAAAGCTCTCAAACCGGAAGATTATTGTTGTGAGAAACAGCACGGACAATACAGATGGAAATATTACCCTTTTTATAGCTTCTCCCGGTACGGGGGAAGTTGGGAAAGTTTTCTCTTCCGAGAGAATACCTGAAATTCTGCTGTAAAGCGGCAGTTTCTCAATATTTTTCCCATATCGCTTAATTATAATTACCAAATTATAGGTGTGCCTCCAGTTAACAATTAACAGGTAGCAGACCATGGAGGGAAAATACCTGGGAAACATTAACAGGTAAATGCCAATGTGAAAGGCCCATAGGTTTAATACATAAAAGAGACGCCAGTTCTTTTTAAAGAGGATAGTAACAGAACTCAATTCCAGTATAACTGTCCATACAGATAGGATCGTTATGATCCATTTGTTTGCGAGAAAGAAATCCAGCAGTACAGGACCGATATCGTGCGACGGCTGGTTAAATTCCTTCAGGTAAAAATAAAGGGATTCTCCGTTCAACCACTCAAATCCGCCTTCGGTTAATTTTGCTACTCCACCTGCAAAGAGAATAAAAACGGATGTCAATAAGATCAATTTCCGGGCAAGTCCGCCGTACTTGTTTGGTGAAAAATCCCTGAACGGGTACCAGCTGAACCTGGTCGATAACCAGTGATCGGCCGACCATCTGTCATATTTTGAAAAGAGGCCCAGGAACAGCAGGCTGTACATCGGCAAATACCAGTCGTGTCCTGTACCTGCGCATGATTTCATGGCTCCCCAGAAAACGAAGACACCTAATGCTGTACCCAGTGAAGAGATCCTGCCAAATAAACCGATGGCCGCACAAAACCATAAGAAGATGACCACATATTGAGCATAAAAAAGGAATGTGGCAACTTCCGGAGCGGAGACACCAGCAGGTATTAAAAGAATCATTAGGCCATCAGCTTCAAAAAAACTGTCCGGACATGCTTCAAGCCTGCTGACTGCCTCTGGAAGTACGGAATTATATCCCAGGTAGAACAATAACAAATAGAATAGACAGCGTAATCTTCCATCCAGGGGATTATAGTCCTCAATCCACCAGTTATGATATTTATTGATGCGCATACTGAATTTGTATCTCTCTTGGTTTTATTCTGATCGCCGCGTGCAGAAAAACAGCTGCCAGCCTTTACAGATGAATGGAAAGGCTAAATTGTCATCAAAGAAGTATGAATTTGTTTGCCTCCTGCCACTGATTTTTATAACGACTAATGTGACTGAGAAGTTCTATATCGTGATGATTTATCCTTTCAAAGAACCAAAAGGTTCTATCGCTTTTTCATGGTTACGCCCATACCTCCGCCGTCCATTAACAGGAACATCGTTTCCAGCTCCGGATTTTGTGTGATGGCTTCAATGTACCGCGGGTCTGGCTCCGGACGATTCATATTGTGGGCAATAACCATTCCGCCGGGTTTTACAAGCGGCAGCAGTTTTTCGAGATAATCGATGTACCCCGACTTATCGGCATCGAGGAATACGATATCAATCGGTTCATCATATCTTAAGACTTCTTCGTGGGCATCCCCTTCGATCAAAGTAATGATATCATCTACACCCGCTCTCTTAAAATTGTCACGGGCAATCTGGGCTCTTTCGGCATCGATTTCATGCGTGAAAAGTTCACCGCCCGTCCGGCGCAAGGCAAGAGCAAACCATACGGTGGATTCACCGGTAGACGTTCCTATTTCAACAACCCGCTGCGCATTGATCGATTCTGTCAGCATCCTCAGAAGGCGGCCGTCCCGCACCGAAACATTCAGGTGCCGGTGTTCTCGCCGCATCTCCTCCAGAGTATTGAGGATATTTTCTTCTGTCTCATCTTTGGGTTGAATAGGATTATCATAGGGACTGTCGCTCTCACTCAGCTGAGCACAGGATTGGTTTGCGAATGCAAAAAGCAAAAACAGAACAGTGGTTATCAGTATGAATCTTTCCATGACCATTCCTCATTTTGTTAAGGGATGTGATTGGTTAAAGTCATAATTGATTAAAGAGATATGAATTAAAAATATCGGCTAACTGTAGGCTTATAACCAAAATTGTACATCTAAAGTTTTAGCCAAAACTGGATTATTATCTCTCCCTAACCTGAATACCATACGCCTCACGCGGATTTCGAACCAGCAATTGATCAATATCATCCTCGGTGAAGCCATTTTCCTTCAGAGCGGGAACCAAATGTTGGAAGATATCGGTGTAACCTCTGAAATCTCCTCCTCCGGGTTCATCGGGATTGTAGTAACCGGCGTCGTGGGAGATCAGGACTTTATGCAACAAATCTTCGGATTCTAGCTCAGAGAGACGCTGTACAAACCAATCCAGGTTTCCTTCTTCGCCGGCTTCTCTTTTTGGATCGTAATTGAAATTATCAAGCGAGATCCAGGCCCCTTCGTTGCCGATTTCGATTTGGGTTTCGAGATCTCCCGACTGAGAGTGTGTCCAGACCCAGGCAGCGGGCGAGACTCCGTTTTCCTTTAATATCCCGATCTGCTCCAGGGCCGGTTCATTTCCGGTAGTATGCGAAACGATGGTCAGGCCTGTTTCCAGATGTGTTATTGCCGCCGCCGTAACAATTTTTTGATGAAGGCCGGATAACGATCCCTCACCTTTTACGGAAATCTTCATAAAACCCGGCCGTATTCCGCTTTCGTCAATGCCATTTTCAAATTCATCAATCCAGCGGTCTGCGAGTTCTTCAGCACTTTCCTCCCAGGCATGTTCGGGCATAAACCTGTTGTCAACGGCCCCGTAGTAACCGGTATTGGTGAGAATCTGAACACCCGATTTCCGGGAGAGCTCCTGCAGGATGAATGGATCACGTCCCAAGTAGGCGGGTGTAAGTTCGAGGATCGTCTCGACGCCGGCATCTGCAGCCTCTTCTATGAAAGGCAGTACCCGTTTAACAACCTCATTCCTGTTCCACCGGTGATAGCCGGTGCTGTCCGCGCCGACCCAGTCTACCAGCACATGTTCATGGATCAGGGTTTTTCCCATATCCGACGATGCCACCGGTCCGGTGACTGTCATTATTTGAGTTTCGTCTGTTTCTCCATCGGCGGATCCGCAGGCAGAGGCAATGAACATCAGGAGAGTGAAACTGAGAATAAGATTTAATGAAAGCGCAGAAGTTTTCATACCGAATACGATTGTTTGTTAAATTTTGACTCCTTTAATAATAATAAAGGGATCATGAATCTCCGAAATAGAATGATATAATCTATTCCACATCTATTTGTTGAATGCCGCTTTGCAGCAGTATTTCTTCTCCGTTCCACACGAATCTTCCCTGGTGGCCATAAGGAAGTAGGACGGTTCCGCTGATTCTATCTCCCTCCACAGTTAAATCCACTCTTATTTCTCCTTCGGGATGAGGCATTGAGGCACGGATCCTGTCCAGATCTCCGGGATGAGGTTCGATCAGGACCGAGCTGAAGCCCGGGGCATCTGGACGTATACCGGCAACGGTTGCCAGGAAGTCGTAGTTCGGGCTGGAGCTCCAGGCGTGGGCATCTGAGCGGGTTGGTTCGGGATGTTCCGGGAAGGTGGTCATCCCGCGGTCAAGCGCCTCGTGCCACGGACCCAGCTGGTCAAGATATTCATTTCCCAGCCCGGTTTTTCGCATGGCACGGAAAAGATAAAATTTAAAGTAGTAGGTAGTCTGAACCAGGTCATCATCATTCATGATCCGGTGCATCAAATTATCCTGCACGTTTTGCGGAATGAGCCCTGTCAAAATTGCCAGTATATTGGCATGTTGGCTGAAGGTATCCTGTTGCGGAGTATCAGCCATCATCTGCCGCACACTGTTCCAGCCATGTTCAGGTATAGATGAACGTAAACGCTTGATCAGCCCGTTGTAATAGCTCAAGTCCTGTTCTCGATCAAACTCATCGGCCAGTTCTGCTGCATATTCCAGAACATAGAGCATCTGGAGGGAGATTACGATTGAATTTCCATTGTCTGAGCCGGGAGGTGTACCTCTTTCGAAACCCTCCGCAGCATCCACATAATTCCACCACGGCATCGGTCCCAGAAGGTCCATTTCCTCATCCATGTGATCTTCAAACCAGCTGACAACACTGCGAATCCCGGGCAAAAATTGTTTAACAAAGGCATCATCTTTGCGATGCATCCAGTAATCATGTACCATGGATATCCACAAGAGTGAATAAGGCGGAATGTATTGCGGATGTCGCGAGGGATAGCGGCTCATGGTGATGCCGTCTGGCATTTGTGAGTTTTGGAAATCGTGAATGGCTTTACGCATTAGACGATCGTCACCTGACACATAAAGTGAGATAAGAGCCTGGATTCTGGTATCGCCAACGTACTGTAGCTGCTCGTAATAGGCGCAGTCCCAGTATGTTTCGAAGGCGTTGAGGCGGGCGGTTCGCCATCCGGTTTCCCAGATATCGTCAAGGCTTTCATCGCTGCTTTCGAAAACCGCATTTTCTTCAAACGGATAGCCGGTGGCAATTCCATGCAACTCATGCAGTGTCAGAGGTTCCCCGGCAGTCTCTATCTCCACCTGGATATAGCGGAACGAGCGAAGCCAGAGTGTTTGAAGGATGCGGTTTTCACCGCCGCCGGCAATGAAAATATCGTGTAAGCCAAGGATTTCTTTCCCCTCAATTTCATCCCGGTTTCCTTTGCTGTTATCCGGGTGCCGGAGCGATTCGGCATAAGTCAGCTTGATTTCTGCATCTTTTCCGCCGGAGACTTTGAGCACCGGGTAGGCATTGGTGATAAATGTCTGGTCGAGCAGCAATACGGCTCGGCTGTCGGCTGGAATTTCGAGGGGTTCGGATCCATTGAGAAATCCGCTGCTTTCCGCGATTCCTTCGGTCCTGCGCAGTTTGGGGATCCGCTGCTTACTTTCCTCCATCATCGGGATTTCCCGCGGCACCAGGTTCCACCCGTAGAGATTTCCGTACGGGTTGGTCCCCCGCGGCTGCGCCTGGCCGTACACCTGTACATCCTGCCAGCTGCCGTCGTTATAATCAGGTTGTTTCCAGCCCCACGGTTGTGCTTCAGCGCGGAAATGCTCTCCATGGGGAGCTGCATAATAGCCGGCTACATCCTGGAAAGAGACCGGTATGGGACTGTAACCTTCATTTTTCTGCACCTTCCATCCCTCACCCGTATTCAGAGTGGATTCCAATTCGGTGTTTCCCTGCAACAGGAAGGCCGTACGAAAAGTGTGATGCGCGATGGCATTGTATTCGCCAAAATTCCAGACCGTGGCAGCTGCCACATTTGTTCCCGGCTCCAGGTATTCTGCGATATCTACTGTTTCGAACCGCCAGTTGTGATTGTCTCCCGCCCCCGGACCTTTCGATACAGGTTCACCATTAATAAACAGGCGGTATCGCGTATCGCCTGAAACATTGATTACAAATGAATCCGGAATAGATTCAATCTCAAATGTTCGCCGAAAATGAAATACTCCGTAATCAGTAGAGGAGGCGGTTGGATGCATGATCCAGGAAGCCTCCCATGTATCCTCGAGCAGATCGTGATTGACAGCAACAGGTTGTTGAGCCGTGGCTGAAGTGATTACAACCATCAGTATAGCCGGGAATAATAACCAAGGGAATATTTTGTTCATTTGGCAAGATAGTTTATATACAGGAAAATGGTTTGTTTAATTTAACATATAGAACCGGAACCGCAATAATCATGCTTTCCATTTGCTATCGAATCGGGACATGACGCAGGTTCGGTACTGTCCTTGCCATTTTGCATTTATACGCTAAATTAACGTGGTTTAGAAGGCCGATGAACCATAAATTATATAAAACTTCCGGTGACTAATGGCGAATATCAAGCTGATCTCATTCTTCCTGTTTATATGGCTGGTTTCCTGTAGCGGACAGGATCTCTCCGAAACTGAAATCACCAAATGGCCGCACAATAAGAGCGGGGCGGTTTCCCTGACCTTTGACGACAGTACCATCAATCATTTCCGGGTGGCTCTGCCGATGTTGAACGATTTCGGTTTTCCCGGTACTTTTTACCTGATCACCGGCGCGATTCCCGAATCTGAACACCAGGGAGAGTTTGTTGGACGTGATGTAAATGAGATCATAGCGGAGACGGCAGAAACCCCGACAAATAAAGAGAATTTCTTTGAACGCGCTTCGGCTGTCCGATACCTTGGGTATCAGGATGTGCATCAGTACCACAGGGAAGCAGGACAGCTTTTCGAAAGCGGTCAAACAGAAGAAGCTTATGATGCCATTGATGAAGGATACCGACAAGTACGCGAGGGTGAATTCAAGCGTGGTGAGGCCATTAATCAATATTTGAATAACGTACTGTTTGTAGATCCCGGCACGGAACTGATTACCTGGAAAGAACTGAAGACTTTCGATGGAGATTTCCACGAGTTCGGCAGTCATACGGTCACTCACCCCTATTTGGCCGTATTGGACGAAGCAAACATCCGGTATGAGCTGGAAAGAAGCCGGGAGGATATCAGCCGTCACCTTGGTGAAGAGCATATCTTTTCAGTTGAAGGACCTTTTGGTACGGAAAACGAGAGGGTAATGAAATATCTTTATGAGATTTACCCGGCGTCCAGGAACCGGATGCCTGAACCGTTTCTCGAAGAGCTGAACCGGGGCAGTGTTGAAGATCCCGCCGGTTCGGACAAAGAGTATGTGCAATGGCAGCGGGGGCCTCTGACAGATACGCCTATGGATCTTATGAAATCATGGGTTGAAACAACGGCTAACCATGATAATATCTGGCTTGTGTTGGTGTTTCACGGGATTGAAGGGATCGGATGGGAACCAAAATCCGAAGCCGAGATGGAAGAATTCCTTACGTACATTAGCCAGTATGAGGAAGACCTGTGGGTAGCTACCTTCAAAGACGCTACAAAATATATCCGGCAGAGGATGAATGCGGATGTGACAACGAACAGGAACGGAGACAAGATAGCTGTAGAGCTCAAACATGATCTTGGAGAAATGTACGATCTGCCCATGACCCTGAAAACCTATGTTTCATTCGGAACGGGAGAGATCACAATCCGCCAGGATGAAACCGAAACTGTAGTACAATCACAGGAGGATGAACAGGGATGGTACGTGGTTTACCAGGCGCAACCCAATGCCGGCGTTATTACCATTGAATGAGGCAAGTACGCTAGACGTTAGACGGGGACAAAACCCACAAGCAGTTGGCAGCAGCGGTTGGCGGGTTGCAGTGGCGGTCGGCGCTAAATGAGGTAACTGCCTACTGCTTATCGCTTTTTACTTCTTGCAGGTTTTCCTTTGTGGCTCCTTCGTGCAGCTTTGTGTAACAACCCCGAAGGCACCAAACACCGAAGTATAGCCACATCAATACTCTTTAAAAGCTATTACACAGAGTTATGCAAAGAAGCGCAAAGTTACACAAAGATTTTCTTGACAGTCCGTACTGTTTTAGTGTAATTTTTAGTTTTCGATTTTCCCGTCTTACGTCTGGCGTCTAGCCTTAAACCTTTCGCAGTTTCCAGGCTCCGCGGCGGAACAATAATACACCCAGAACGCCCAGTAGTGATTCTGCTATGACAATTGATATAAACACGCCGGTTTCTTCAAAGCCCATAACAATTGAAAATGCATATGCTACGGGAATTTCCACCATCCAGAAAGAGATGAAGTTCAGGATGGTTGGCGTTGTGGTATCTCCTGCCCCGTTGAATGCCTGGGTGGTTATCATTCCCCACGAATAAAAAAGATAACCGTAACAGATGATACGGAGGCATTGGGCACCGGTCTGGATAACGGCTGTTTCATCCGTAAAGAGCATGACAAGTTCTTCGGCAAAGACATAAAAAAGCAACCCGATCAGCATCAGGACAATCATATTGATAACAGCAGTGATATAGACCGATTTTTCTGCCCTGCCGGGCTTTCCAGCGCCGAGATTTTGTCCGACCAGGGTAGCCGCCGCATTGCTCATTCCCCATGAGGGCAACAGAGAAAAAATGATGATTCGGATAGCAATGGTATAACCCGCAAGGGCTTCACTGCCGAATTCAGCAATTATGCGGATCAGACCTATCCAGCTTGAAGTGGCAATCAGGTACTGTCCGATACCACCAAGAGACAGGCGGGTGAGCTTTTTCATCACTCTAACATTCAGTTTGAGATGAGATACCGCTATGCTGATCCGGTTGCTTTTGTCAGCCAGAAGGTAGAATTGGTAAACAACACCCAAACCGCGTCCGATGGTCGTGGCCACAGCGGCTCCCGTAACGCCAAGTTCCGGGAACGGCCCAATCCCGAAAATGAGAAGCGGGTCGAGCACGATATTCAGCAGGTTTGAGAACCACAATACTCTCATCGATATAGCCGCATCTCCCGCACCGCGAAAAATGGCGTTGATGATAAATAGGAGCATAATGATAGCATTCCCCGTAAGCATAATTGTGGTATAGCCGGTGAGTTCTGCTACAATTGTCTCAGAGGCTCCCATGAGCATCAAAAGCTGCGGAGAATAAAAAATACCTGCTGCGGCTATGGGAACAGAAACCAGGATACCCACAATGATAGCCTGTACGGCGGCAACGGATGCTCCTTGCCGGTTGTTTTCACCGATGCGCCGGGCGATGATGGCAGTGGTAGCCATACTTAGACCGATGGCGATGGCATAGACGATGGTTAGCATGGATTCGGTGAGTCCGACCGTGGCAACGGCTTCGGGACCGAGTTTGGAGACAAAGAATATATCTACCACTGCGAAGACCGATTCCATAGCCATCTCAAGCACCATCGGGATGGACAGCAAAAGTATAGCTCGTCCTATGCTGCCTTTGGTGAAATCATACTCATTGCCCCGGATGGAATCTTTTATATCTATCCATAACTGGCGCCCCCCGTAGACAACGGCAGGATGTTCCTCACTGTCTTTTGTATGATGAGTATTATTAGCCATTAATAAAAAAATAAGTCGGGATAATACTCATTTTAGCAGGCAAAAGTATAGTAATTAATTCTTGGATAAAGAGAATGTTAACGGAATAGAAGAAGGAAGGAGTATCTCTGAAGGTATAAAACTGATCTTTCTAAAGAATTCAGTTTTAGCAAATAAAAAGGCACAGCCAAAAAAGCTGTGCCTGAAGATCAATGTATCTTAGTAGAAGGTTACATCAGAATGCGTAACCCAGCGAAATTCCCAGGCGGGGTGCAACACTGCCTAATCCACCGGTGCTGAATTCCTGTTCATTTACATTATCAGTTTTAATAGACAGGCTGGTGGCATTAAATGTTGCACCTATTGAAAGTTCTATTGAAAAGGCACGGTTGATCAGCCATTGTTTACCGATATCTGCTCCACCACCTATTAAAGAATAAGTGGCTTTTGCTCTTTGGCTGGAACTTGACACATCGGTTTCAAGTGAAAAGTTCTGATAGCTTAACAAGGGAGCAAAATAGAAACCATGCGGTATTTCATTACTACCAAGATAAAATCGATACTGGGGAATTATGCCGAAACCGCTAAAGCTGGTTTGATCTATCCCCAAGCTGGAAATAAATACACCCACCTGGACGCTGGAAGCGTCATTCAAAGCATGTTCATAATGTGCAGATCCACCCGAAATTGCGAGATTCGCAAGATTGGTCTTAATTACACTTTTCTGCCCATATGAAACATTCGTTATGAGCATCCCTGTCAGTATGATCCCTAAGATTAATATACTACTCCGTGATTTATATTTGGTTATTTTCATATTTACATCTCCTGTATTGTTAGTAAGTAAGATTAACTCCTAACCTTACTTAATTCTGATATATTTATCCAGAACTTTTTAATAAACAGGCATTTTCCTCTAAGTTAAGAATTGATTCAGCTTCTGCTATATTTCTGTTTGTCCGTTTCAAACCCACCACTATCAGGTATTATCTGCGTTATATCTGGAGCAAGAAGATTGTTATTCGTAATACCATTTTTATCTTTGCAGGTAGTAAGAAGCAATAATAATCAGACATCCTGACACATATATGACTAACATTACAGGACACTCTAAACCGGAGAAAGAGCCCATCCTCTCATTGTTTCGTCTCCATTTTGAGAAACCTCGCAGCATTGTTGTACAGGATGTCTCTTTTTTGTTCGTCCGTTAAAAAAGGTGCCTGTTCAATGGCATCAATCGCATATTATAGAATTTCCCGCTCTTTAATCTTGATACGACTCCATACGAGCGCAAGACCAGTCCCCAATGTTAAATGT
>CAZPWQ010000051.1:21415-23944 GCA_964590495.1 uncultured Balneolaceae bacterium | reverse complement strand
TATAGGTGAGACGCTGCTGGTTATCACCATTCTTATCCATGGTATAAATTTCCGTACTTCCGTCCTTTTCCGAAAGGTATAATATTTTATCTCCATCCGGTGAGAAAAAGGGATATACATTGTTGGCATCATCGGAAGTCAGCTTGACCTCCCGCCGGTTAAAATGATTGCGTTTATAAATTTCAAAGTCGCCGTCTTTATTCGAATGAAAAACAATATCACGATTATTGGGCGACCACGACGGTAGGTCTCCATCTCTGGCAGAATTAATCGGAAGCTGTGAAGCACTGTCACTCTCAAAGCTCATATCATAATTGCGGTCACTTTCCCGTTCCGAAAAAAAGGCGATGTAATCTCCATTCGGCGACCACGCCGGGTAATAATCGTTGGCGGGATGGCGGCTGACATTGCGCACCTTATAATCGATCAGCGAAACTACAAAAATATCATAGTCGCCGTGAACGGAGGAAGCGAAGGCGATATGTTTTCCGTTTGGTGACCAGTAGGGCTGTATATGAGAAGGCGTATCGGTATCTTCCGGTTGAGCATTGACCGTCTCAACCAATCCTGACATCAGTACAAACAATATGGGTATTGGTATAAGTAAATGTTTCATGGAATCGGCATTTAAGACGCAATATCCGGATAATCCCAAAAAAGATGTATTTGTATAACATCTTTATGTGTAGAAACAGTTCAGATGGAGCGGCAACCAAGTAGGCAGTAGGCTGGCGGCGGTGGACGGTATGGGCATAGCGCAAAGCGCAGGGCGCGTGGCGTGGGGATACGGACTTAATTAAAGCCCTACTCATTTACTCCAAGAGTGCTCACCACACAGACACCGGCACCACTACCTACAAATGTACCCCGGGTTGGCAAACCGGGATACAAGTAGAAAGCCTGCAATCTTCTTAACCACAACTATTCCCCCTTCCTGTCATCCTGAGACGCCAAAACAAAACAGGAAGCAACAAATGCTCCTGATAGTGGCCATTCTCCCGTACGAAATATCGTCGAAGGATCTCCCTTTTATGGCAACCAGACCCAATAATGGCCCTTGCCCCACCCACTAGATTCTTCGGCGGCGGGCCAGAAAACCACCGGCCCTGGCTCAGAATGACAACGGGGAGATGAGTATTAAATAAAGCCCTCTCCCCGCAATACAAACCAGCGGGGCAGGCAGGGGACTTTTCCAAACCGTTTAACTAAAACTGTCAACAATCAGATTTAAGATTTATTTTTAACCACTCAATGCATCCTTATAAACCTCTGCATATATGAAAGCGTCTCCCGAAAATCTTGAAAAGTATGTGAAAAAACTTTCTCTGGACTTTGCCCCCCGTGATGCAGGTCATCCGGAAAACCTGGACCGGGTTGCATCCTGGATCCACGATAGTTTAGAATCTTATGCCGGGAAGGTCGAAGATCAGCCCTTTTCCGTCGAAACTATGACAGTGCGAAATGTGCGGGCTTATTTCGGTCCTAAGACAACGAAGCGTATCGTTATCGGTGCCCATTACGATGTGGCGGGACCTTTTCCCGGAGCGGATGACAACGCCAGCGGGGTTGCAGGCCTTCTTGAGCTGGGGCGGTTATTGGCGGATGAGAAGTTATTCATGAGTATCGAACTGGTCTTCTATCCCCTGGAGGAACCTCCTTATTTTTATACGAAGAAGATGGGCAGCTACGTCCACGCCTTTTCGCTTAGGGAGCAGGGTATTAATGTGAAAGCGATGATGGCTCTTGAAATGATCGGTTATTTCAGTGATGAACCTGGTAGTCAAAGCTATCCGCTGTTTTTACTGCGCCCTTTTTATCCCTCGAAAGGAAATTTTATTGCTGTTGCGGGTAATCTTTTTCAACGTTCTCTTGTCCGTACGATACGAGAAGCCATGAGAAGTGCATCTCCGCTGCCGGTCGAATCGATTAATGCACCAAAACTGCTGCCGGGAGTCGCTTTTTCCGATCACCTCAATTATTGGAAAGCCGGATACCGGGCAGCTATGATTACCGATACAGCCTTTTATCGCAACCCTAACTACCATTCTGCTTATGATCTGCCGGAAACCCTTGACTATCAGCGAATGGCGCAGGTCGTTACAGGAGTTCTTGCTGCTGTCAGGGCTCTTGCTGGTTCATAGCCTCAACAACTTGAAATCAGTAAATCAACAACTGCTCATCCCACCAGCGAGATTCTTCGGCGGCGGGACGGAAAACCACCGTCCCTGGCTCAGAATGACAACAAGGGGATGAAGGATTTTAAATAAAGCCCTACCCACTTATTCCAGGGCGTTTACCACAGACACCTACACCCCCACCTGTCATCCTGAGACACCGTCGTGTAAACCAGGGCTACTGATTATTCAGTCGAAGGATCTACCTTTTAGGGCAACCAGTCCCAACAAGGACTCCCTGCCCCACCCACGAGATTCTTCGGCGGCGGGACGGAAAACCACCGTCCCTGGCTCAGAATGACAACAAGGGGATGAAGGATTTTAAATAAAGCCCTACCCACTTATTCCAGGGCGT
>CAZPWQ010000051.1:0-21315 GCA_964590495.1 uncultured Balneolaceae bacterium | reverse complement strand
ACGAGATTCTTCGGCGGCGGGACGGAAAACCACCGTCCCTGGCTCAGAATAACAATAAGGGGAGGATTTTCCAAAAATCAGCTTTTACCCTCAACGCCGCTCTCCTTCTGGAATTCAACAGCATCATACAGAGTATCGAACATCGGAACAGAATGCCGCCGCAGCCACTCTTTATCCTGCTTCGGTTCATGACGCGAACGGATAAAGAACGGCGTGATCCCAAGATCCACAGCAGGTTTAAGATCGGTGATTTTATCTCCCGCCATATACGACTGGTGGAAGTCAATATCATGTTCCGAAGCGGCTCTTTCGAACATACCGGTATCAGGCTTTCGGTCGCGAACCGGGAAACGCTCCGCCAAATCATGTTCGGGATGATGTGCTGCATAATACCAGCCATCTATCGACAGACCATCTTTTTTTAATTCCGCATCCACCCATTCGTGCAGCACATGCACATCCTCTTCGCTGTACCTGCCGCGCGCAATACCAGACTGATTGGTGACAACGATAATTTTAAAATTCTGCTCATTCATCCACCGCAGGGCATCTATGGCGCCGGTACACCACGTCCACTCCCCAGGCTTGTGTACAAAGTTATAGTCGATGTTGATCGTACCGTCCCTGTCGAGAAAAAAGGCTTTATGCATGTCTAAGCTGGTTTCAGAAGGTTTTTATGTTCACAGGATATATAATATTCCGCCGGGCTTTGTTGGTTAATATGGCGGGTTGGAAAGTACGAAATATGCGATATGTAATAAAAAATCCAATTCAGCTTAAAAAAGTTTTTAAATTGAGTTACTTTGCATCATTCCATAAATTCATCCATCAAAAACACCGAACGAGGTTTCGTTTGAAGAAAGCCAAAATTATGTCGGCCGGGGATCTGGATCGCACCTACCTGCGATTTGCCCATCAGTTTTTAGAGCCTCACGATGACCCCTCCAGGCTTGCCCTGATCGGTATGCAGACGCGGGGTGTGTATATGAGCAAGCGTATCCGGCAGATCATAATACGGGATTTTGATTTTGACCCCGACCTCGGGATACTTGATGTTACCTTTTATCGCGATGATTTTCGAACAAAACTAAAAATGCCGGATGTTAAGGTAACAGAAATCCCTTTTGATCTGTATGAACGCGATGTAGTACTTATTGATGACGTGCTGTATACCGGCCGTACAGTACGCTCGGCAATGGATGCCCTGATGGCTTACGGCCGCCCCCGTTCTATAAAGTTTTGCTGTATGGTAGACCGGGGTCATCGGGAACTGCCGGTAGCCGCTGACTATATAGGAATAAAACTCCCTACCCATACCAACGAAGAGGTCCGGGTTAAAGTGAATGAGCTTGATGGTGAAGATGCCGTTTATATCATAGAAAACGATGAAGATAAATAATCCGATGGAAAAACAACCGAACCGGTCCTATTATGATTTCCCTCATAAACACCTGCTCGGACTTGCTGATTATTCAAGTGAAGATATACGATATGTACTCGATCAGGCGACCTATTTCCGGGAGATCCTGGACCGGCCGGTACCCAAGGTACCTACATTGCGCGACAAGACTATTGTCAACCTCTTCTATGAAAGCAGCACACGCACACGGCTGTCGTTTGAACTGGCACAAAAAAGAATGGGGGCGGATGTCGTTAATTTTTCAACGGGCGGATCGAGCATCAAGAAAGGAGAAACACTTAAGGATACTATCCGCAACATCAGCTCGATGAAAATTGACATGGTGGTCGTGCGGCACGAAAGTCCGGGCGTCCCCCACTTTCTGACCCGCTGTGTTGACGCAGCTATTATCAATGCCGGTGACGGAGCGCATGAACATCCCACCCAGGCTTTGCTTGATATGTTCACCATGCAGCAGATATACCCGGATTTGAGCGGCAAGAACATCGCCATTATCGGCGATATCGATCACAGCCGGGTGGTACGGTCGAATATCCTTGGCCTGCACAAGCTGGGAGCCAACGTTACTGTGTGTGGACCTAAAACCCTGATGCCTGCTTATGTTGATGAGCTCGGAGCCGGTGTCTCACATAACCTGGACGAGACTCTCGCCTGGTGTGATATCGCCATGGCTCTTCGCATACAGCTTGAACGGCAGGATAAAGGAACGGAACTGTTCCCCAGCATCCGGGAGTATCACGAGACGTTCGGCATAAAGATGAAACACCTTGAAAAATATCCTGATTTCACAATTATGCATCCCGGACCCGTCAACCGCGGTGTTGAGATGGAAAGCGAAGTTGCCGACAGCGACCGGTCGATAATTCTAAGCCAGGTGACCAACGGCGTGGCTGTCCGCATGGCGATCCTTTACCTGCTAAGTGGCGGCACGAGAATCTGACCTGGTGTTAATTCGGCAGGCGGTAGGTAGTGGCAGTCGGCGGTATGGGCATAGCGCATAGCGCAGGGCGCGTGGCGTTTGTGGATACGGATTTAAATAATGCCCTATCCCCTATCTACTTATTTTATTCTAGGGCGCTCACCACAAGCACCGGCACCCTGTCATCCTGAGACACAATAATGTAAACTGGGGCACCCAACCTATTAGTCGAAGGATCTCCCTTCCATGGCAACCAGCCCAGACAAAAGCTCCCGCCCCAACCAACGAGATTATTCGGCGGCGGGACGGAAAACCACCGGCCCTGGCTCAGAATGACAACGGGGGGAGAAAGATTTTAAATAAAGCCCTGCTCACTTACATCCGGGACGCTTACCACACAGACACTTGCACCATAACCTGTCATCCTGAGACACAATAATGTAAACTGGGGCACCCAACCTATTAGTCGAAGGATCTCCCTTCCATGGCAACCAGCCCAGACAAAAGCTCCCGCCCCAACCAACGAGATTATTCGGCGGCGGGACGGAAAACCACCGGCCCTGGCTCAGAATGACAACGGGGGGAGAAAGATTTTAAATAAAGCCCTGCTCACTTACATCCGGGACGCTTACCACACAGACACTTGCACCATAACCTGTCATCCTGAGACACAATAATGTAAACTGGGGCACTCAACCTATTAGTCGAAGGATCTCCCTTTCATGGCAACCAGCCCAGACAAAAGCTCCCGCCCCACCCCATGAGATTCTTCGGCGGCGGGCCGGTAAAACCGCCGGCTCTGGCTCAGAATGACAACGGGGAGGATAAACGGGAAAAAAGCCCCTCTCCCAGTGAGACCGTACGGTCGAACGTCCGGGAGAGGGGTTTGGGGTGAGGGAAAAATCAGGGCTTCCAATTATAAAAAGGCAGGTTCGGGAGCGGAGCTCCCTCACAGCTACCCCCTCGTTCCGTACCTCTGGTGCGCAACGTAAAAGCCGTGACCTCCGGTCACGAAAGGCTGATGATCTATGCATTGCTGAAAACATTTCCAGCCGACTCCGTAATGTGGGCAAAATAAGTATCCGGCCACCAGAGGTGGCACCTCCTGGCATACCGAACCAGAGGTTCGACACGAGTAAAAAGTTATAACTCCAACACCATGCACTATGCGCCCCGCGCTTTGCTTTTCCAAAACTCTCAAAAAAATACGCAACAAAACATCTTGTATTTCGTAACTCCTTCTCTTAACTTCGGTCACATTATGACTCGGAGTCAGTTAACAGATTTAAAACAGAATATATGGGAATTGAAGAACGCAAAATACGGGAAAAAGAAAAGCGAAAAAATCAGATTATTGACGCCGCGGAAGAGATCATTTTTTCCAAGGGGCTGGACCAGGCAACAATGGATGAAATCGCCGAAGAAGCTGAACTAAGTAAGGGAACATTATACCTGTATTTCAAGAATAAAAATGAGTTGTATATGGCGATTGCAGAGCGGGGGTCGAACCTGCTGAACAGCCGTTTCGCCAAAATTTTTACTGAGGATTACAGCGGTATAGAACTAATCCGGCAAATGGGTGAGACATATCTGGATTTCGTTCGTAACAATCCCGGCTACTTCAATGCCTTCCAATATTACGAATCCCTGAAGAATGTGGAAGAGCTTAAGAAAAGTAATATGGCGCAAACCTGTGAAGAGAATATGCGCGAAGCAATGACATTTATGATACGGGCGCTTCAAATAGGCATGCAGGACGGTACAATCGATGATTCCTATAATCCCAAAGAGCTGGCGATTATTATTTGGTCGAGCACCCGGGGAATTACAACTATCAATCACATGAAGAAGGCCGGACATCATTTTAAAATTCTCGATGAGATGGAAATCAACAGTGAATCCCTTTACAAAAACTTTCTGAACCTGATCGGTGCCGGTATGGCTACCGAGAAAGGAAGAAGCAAACAACTGACTGACGGTCAGTAATTGTAACATATTATAATTATTCCCGTACTACAATCATTTGTAAAAAAACAGGAATCCAACAATAAAGGAAAAAGAATAAATTTGTATGAATGAACTTCCGAGAAGTACAGGCAGGTATTTGATTACGGCTATTACTTTGTTCTTTGCAATAACAGTTTCCGGTGTTGGCCAGGATCAAGGTTCTGCAGATCAGATAGCCAACCAGGCAAAGCCTGTGACACTTTCCCAGGCTATTAATATAGCTCTCGCAAACAATACGGATATCAAGCGCTCGCTGTTGAATTTTGAGGATGCCGATGAACAGGTTCGGCTCGCCTGGAGCGAAGTTCTGCCGGAAATAACAGGATCAGCCAATTATACCCGGAATCTTGAAATACCGGTGAATTTTGTGCCGGCACAGTTTTTTGATCCTGATGCGCCGGCCGGCGAGCTGGTGCCGCTGCAGTTCGGTACCGACAACAACTGGACGGGAGGAATTTCGGTGCAACAGACGCTGTTTCGGGGCGAAGCTATTATCGGTATAAGCAGCTCAAAGCTTTTCAAGGAGGCACAGGCTGAAAATATGAGGGCAACGACGCAGCAGATCGTCACGGAAACCAGGATCGCCTATTACAATGTTCTGGTTGCCCGGGAACAGTTTCGGCTTCAACAGGCTACTGTTGACCGGCTTAGTGAAAATCTCAGGGATAATGAAGCCCGGCATAAGGCAGGACTGATCGACGAATTCGAGGTCCTGCAGGTTCGCGTACAGTTAAGAAACCAAGAACCGCAGCTTACGCAGGCGAAATATGACGTAGAGCAAGCTTACCGCGAACTGAAGTTGGTAATAGGTGTACCGCTCGATCTGTCAATAGTGATCAGGGGCGATCTCAATCAGTTCGATATCCTGGAACAGCAGGCACAAGCCGAAGAAAACCGGGATATCAAAAAAATCGACCGGATGACGCCCTACGAGTTTGAACCGCAGGCCGACCTCATTGATATCGCCACCGACCAGCGTGGTGATATTCGGATGCTTCAGACACAAAACCAGCTGAAAGAGCGTGAGATCATGGCCATTAAAAGCAGGTTCATGCCTACCCTCACTGCCAGCTATAATCTTAACTGGTCGGCTTCGCAGGCGGGCAACCCGGTATTTTTCGGCCGCGAAGATTCGCGGGCGCGCTCCCAGACAATAGGAGTGACTTTGAGCCTGCCCATATTTCAGGGTTTCCAGAGAAATGCGAATCTGAGCATCGCACAAATTGAAAGGAAGGATATCGAGGAACAGGAACGTGCAGTCGAACGTGCTGCAAAAAATGAGATTCAGTCTGCAAAAGAATCTCTGAACGAATCTATTGAAACCGCATCCGCCCGTGAAAGCGCACTTGAGCTGGCCCGTGAAGGTTATCAGCGGGCAATAGTCCGGCTCGAAAACGGAATGGGATCGCAGCTTGATGTTACAAATGCCGAGTTGCAGCTGAGAGAAGCTGAGGCCAATTACGCACAAATGGTATTTAATTATCTCACCGCAAAAGCGCGCTACGACCAGGCGATAGGCCTGGTTCCTTTTGTGGATGAAAAACAACCGATAGCAAACAACTAATTACCAATCTAACCATATGTACAAGCAATTATTAGTAATACTCACTGCCGGCTTACTCACTGCCGGATGTACCCAGCAGCCGGACGAAGCTACCGAGGAACAGGTTCGAACTGTTAATGTTGAAAGCCAAACGGCAAAACCGGAAAAATTTGAACGATTTTTACGGCTTGTGGGAACTGTAAAATCCCGTAACGACGTTCGGATCTCTTCCGAGGTAACCGGACGTGTCAACGAATATTTTGTTGAGGAAGGCGACCGCATCAAAAAGGGAGAGCCGATCCTGAAAATAGATGACTCTCAGCTCAGGCGGGAGCAGGAGCGTCTGGAAGCTGTCACGGCACAAGCGCGCGAAAATTTTGAACGGCTGAAAAAGCTCTATGAACAGGATGAGATCGGATCCGAGATGGATTACCTGAATGCAAGGTATTCCTATGAGCAAAACAGGGCGTCCCTTGAATCAGTTAAAGAAAGTATTGCCAAAACCACGATCACTGCGCCCTTCGATGCATCCCTGGAACAGAAAATGGTTGAAGAAGGTGAAATGGCCAGCCCGGGAACAGTACTGGTGCGGCTGATCGGTTCCGATAACCTGAGAGTAATAACCGGCGTACCTTCAACCTATTCGGATGTAGTTGAGAAGGGGGATGTGGCACGTGTCTGGTTCGATTTTCAAAATTCCGATACCCTGGATCTGCCGATCACTTTTGTAGCACAAAGTATTGATCCGCAGACGAGAACATTTGAGGTTGAAATGCGATTACCCGAGGGCAGTAACTATAAAGTCGATATGATTGCCAACCTTATGGTCAGAACACTGGAACTTGAAGAGGCGATTGTTTTGGGCAGCGAATATGTGATTCAGACCGATGAAAATAATGTTGTTTATACAGTGGCAAAAGATGATGACGGTCACACCATAGCCAAAGCTGTACCTGTAAAACTTGGCGCAGCCTACAAAAATGAAGTGGTGGTTGAGGATGGACTTAATCCGGGTGACCAGCTTATAACCGTGGGTTCTTCTTTCCTGCAGGACAGCATGCGTATTTCTGTTGTGGATGAGGTAAGCTCAGGTCTTGCACAACGTAATCAGTAAATGAACAGCTATATGAATAATTCAAAAACTCCAAGAGAAAAACTTCCATACGACGGCAGCGGAAATGTGGAAAAACAGAAGGAGTTCGGCCTTACCTCTTTTTCCATTGATAACCGAATCAGTGTACTGGTATTACTGCTCCTCGTAGCAATACTTGGAATCCAGTCTTATATCACTATCCCGAAAGAATCATCTCCTGATATTACCGTACCGAATATCCTGGTTATTACCACCTATCCGGGAGTTTCTCCGGAAGATATGGAAAGCCTTATTACCCGCAAGCTGGAAGATGAGCTGAGCGGGATCTCCGATATCAAACAGATGGAATCTACTTCAGCTGAAGGATATTCGAATATTAATCTCGAATTCAATACCGACATAAATATTGAAGAAGCCCTTCAAAAAGTGAGGGAAAAGGTAGACCTGGCAAGACCTGAGTTACCCACCGAAGCGGAAGACCCCGTTATCCAGGAGATCAATATCTCTGAATTTCCCATTATGCAGGTGAATGTTTCCGGGCAGTATGGGTTGGTTCAGCTCAAGGATATTGCTGAAGACCTGCAGGATCAGATCGAAACCATTCCCTCGGTCCTTGAGGTTAATCTGGCAGGTGGACTCGAGCGGGAAGTTAAAGTTGACGTAAACCTCCCGAAACTGAAATATTACGGGCTGACATTCGGGGATATTATTGCCGCTATCCGAACAGAAAATGTAACCACACCCGGTGGAAATATTGAAGTCGGAATCAAGAAGTTTCTGTTGCGTGTTCCCGGCGAATTCGATACTGTCGAGCCGATCGAAGATATCGTTATTGACGCACCGGATGATAAACCTGTTTATATCCGGGATGTCGCGTCGGTTACTTTTGGTTTCAAGGAACGGGAGACCTATGCCAAGCTGAACGATGATCCCGTTATCTCGTTGTCTGTGGTAAAGCGAAGCGGCGAAAATATCATTGAGACCGCCACTGCAGTCAAGGATATACTGGATCGGGCTCTGCCGGGCCTGCCTCCTACAACCAGCCTGGAAATTACTTCCGACCAAAGTAAAAATATCAATGTGATGGTGAGCAGTCTTGAAAATAATATCATTTCAGGGCTGATACTGGTTATCGGTATTTTGCTGTTTTTCCTCGGCGTGCGTAATGCTTCGTTTGTAGGAATAGCAATTCCTCTTTCCATGTTCGTATCATTTATCGTACTCAGCATGCTGGGGATTACCATGAACATGATTGTACTGTTTTCCCTCATCCTGGCATTGGGTATGCTCGTCGATAATGCCATCGTCGTTGTGGAAAACATCTATCGGTACCTTGAAGAAGGCTATGACAATTTTGAAGCGGCCCGGAAAGGTACCGGTGAAGTGGCATTGCCTATTATATCGGGAACACTGACCACACTGGCTGCTTTCTTCCCGCTGCTTTTTTGGCCTGGCATCGTTGGTGAATTCATGGGCTACCTGCCAATAACTCTGATTATCACCCTCAGCAGTTCTCTTTTTGTGGCACTGGTAATAAATCCGGTTTTGTGTGCCCTGTTTATGAATCTCGAGCAGGCCGAAAATGCGGATAAGCCCAAAATGACCCGCAGGGGAAAGATCGCTATGACAGCGTTTGCCGGAATTTTACTGCTTGTTGCGCTTTTCAATAATTTATTGACCTGGACCATGCTCCTCATTTTTGCAGGACTGCTCTGGCTGTTGAACCGGCACGTTATGAATCCGGTCGGCAACTGGTGGCAAAAAAAGGGCATGTTCAGAGTATTGGGAAATTATGAAAAAGTTCTTCGCTGGTCTCTTGACCACGGTAAAAGCGTTGTGGGAATTTCCGTACTCGTACTGGTCACAAGTTTTGTCGTCTTCGGCATGTTCAGTCCGGGTGTGGAATTCTTCCCGGAAGGTATTCAGCCCGATCAGGCCTATATACAGGTAGAAACACCGGTAGGTACCAATGTTGAATTCACCGAGTCGGTGATAGATCAATTGGAGTCAAAGGTAAAAAACATACCCAATAACATGGATATAGAAAGCAGGTTAAGTACTGCGGGAGCTGCCATTTCATCCGGAATGGATGCAAGTCAGAGCGCTTCTTCTCATCTGGGAACAATCGTGCTTAATTTTGTTGATTACCAGGAACGTAAAGGCAGTTCATTTGATGCCATTGAATATGTAAGAAGCAATTTTTCTTCAGGAATAGCCGGTGCCGATATCACTGTACAACAGCAACAGCAGGGACCTCCGTCAGGAAAACCTATAAATCTGGAGGTTTCAGGTAAAGACATGAAGGTACTTGAACGCATTTCAGAAGAGGTGTTGACGGTCCTCGAAAATGATCCGGTATACGGCAGGCTTGACGGACTGGAATCGAATATTCCGGATGCAAGACCGGAAGTCCGGATTAAAGTTGATCGCGAGAAAGCTGCCATATTCGGCCTTTCGACCCAGGAAGTCGGAAATACTGTGAGACAGGCAATTAACGGAGTCGAGGCATCGCAATATCGTGACGGCAAGGATGAATATGATATTACAGTACGGCTTGAGGAACAATTCAGAAATGACCTTAGTGTACTTCAGGATCTGAATGTTATGCACGAAGATCGCCAAATTCCGCTTTCAAGTATCGCTTCCTGGGAGCTGACCAAAGGTCTCGGTGCAATCAAGCATATTGACCAGGAACGGGTGGTTACCATCATGGCGGATGTAAGATCCGGATTTAACGAAAATGCCGTTCTGCAGGAAGTTCAGGGCGTTCTTTCCAATTATATTCAGAATGAACTGCCCCCCGATTATACCCATCGCTGGACAGGTCAGCAGGAAGACCAGCAGGAAGCCGCTGATTTCCTGTCTATGGCATTTGTTATAGCTCTGTTCCTGATCACCTTTATTCTGATATCGCAATTTAATTCGGTCAGTAAACCGTTCATTGTGATGACTTCCGTTATTATGTCCACAGCCGGAGTTTTCTACGGCCTGGTAATATTCCAGATGCCATTTGTTATAATTATGACCGGTATCGGAGTTATCTCCCTGGCAGGTGTGGTAGTAAATAATGCTATTGTACTGATCGATTATATCGACATCCTGCGTGTAAGGGATAATATGAACCTGTATGATGCTCTTGTCAAAGGCGGGATGGTTCGTTTCAGGCCGGTAGTACTTACTGCTTTAACAACTACGCTTGGGCTTATTCCCCTGGCTATCGGGTTTAATCTGGATTTTATAGTGCTGGTCAATAATCCGGTCGAATTTTTCACCAACATCGGCGAATATCTTTACTGGGGCGGACCTCAGGCGGCATGGTGGGCACCCATGGCAATCGCCGTTATCAACGGCCTTATTTTTGCCACATTCCTGACATTGATACTTGTACCGGTTCTTTATTATCTGTTTGAAAGCGGCCGACGTAAGGTAAATGTCTTTTTCTTTGACGATAAAAATCCCGGAATTATTGTTAAGGCCCCGGAAACAGCAAACGGCAGTGATACAGACAACAGCGAAAAAAAAGAATCAATACCCTCACCATCCTGAGGATTTGGTTATTGGTTGAACGCCAGCCTCCCCTACCACGCCAAGACTTCGTAGGGCAGGCAGTATTTTACCCTCCGAAGCCTTGCGCGCAGGAGGGCCGGTATCTGGCATCCGGTATCCAGAATCTGTATCTTGGAAGCTTTCAAAGAATCCTCAATAAATATATGTAATTGTGATACAGCGAATTCAATCTGTCCTGCTTTCACTGGCTTTTCTATTGAACGGCGGTGTTTTTTTTAATGCAGTTTACCGGCATGCACAGGCCGATCCAAGCGCCTGGATTGGTATTGGGTTTTCCCTAATCTTGACAATCGCCTTTTTCGGATCTCTGGGCTGTATTTTCCTGTACAAAAACCGACAAAACCAGGTGCGCTGGATTAATATTCTTTTAATAGCACAATTGATAACTCTCGGATGGGGTATCGGGATTTTCATTTCTCTGGGAGGATTTGGAGTCTTTTTATGGGATGAAACAATCGGCCTTGTATTCTTAGTACTTGCGCTCGCTTCACAGCTATACGCCCGCAAGAAAGTTAAAGACGACATCGAATTGGTAAACTCCATGGACAGAATCCGATAAAAAGCTAGCTTCTAATACTGCATTTCTCACAAAAATTTAAACAATGCTAATTGCTGGTATTTCAAGAAGTCGCATAGTTTTAGAACAGAGGCGGCCCCGAATTCTCGGGGCCTTGCATTCCCAAATTTTTTGGTGAGGTCCATTTTATGACTGATACTTATCCAAAAGGAAAGGTCCTAACTGCTCTTGGAGTCGGGCTGATCGCCTTTGGTTTTTCCCCCATACTCGTGAGGCTGGCCCCGGATACCTCTCCCCTGATTCTGGTCACCTACCGAACTGTTTTTGCTGTTCTGATACTTTTACCCTACTGGCTGTGGAGAAGAGATAATTCCACCCGTGTCGGAAAACTGAAGGAACGCTACTGGATGATTCTTTCCGGCGCTTGTCTGGGACTTCATTTTACCTGTTGGATTGCCTCTCTTTATTACACTTCCATAGCCTCGGCCTCTGTTTTGGTTACCATTCATCCTGTTATTCTAATATTAATAGAACGGCTCTGGTACAAACGCAGGTTCAACAAAACAACCTGGAGTGGCGTATTTCTTGCTTTTTCGGGTTCTGTACTGCTCGGGATATCCGACAGCCAGATTGACCAGCCGTTTGCCGACCCGCTTTTTGGAAATTTCCTTGCCTTTTCCGCTGCACTTATTTTTGTGGTCTACCTGTTAATCGGTCAAAACATACGTCAAAAAAGAGAATGGGTTGACTATGTTTTTCCCGTCTATTTCTATGCAGCGGCAACCTGTATCATACTTGCGTTATCACTTGGCCATAACCTGCTGGATGTTACAACAGCCGGAGTAATTGTAGGAGCAGGTCTTGCTTTCGGACCGCAAATTATCGGTCACGGCTCGATGAATTTTGCAGTCAAATTTGTATCTCCGACTTTAATATCGACACTGACCTTGTCGGAACCGATTCTGGCATCACTGCTGGCGCTGTTTCTTTTTGGAGAACTGCCTCCCGTGACATCCATTTTGGCAATGGCGATCATCCTTATCGGAGTAATGCTTACCTGGAGAAAGAAAGTCGAACAAGGGACTTAAGGTTTTATCTCGCTTTGCTCTTGCTGGTACTGCAGTTGATAACGGGCTAACTGCCTTTCCCACACGGATGGGATTTCTCGACTCCGTTTCGGAAAACCCCCACCGAAACTCCACTCGAAATGACGCCAGCGTTTGGATAGGGCAACAAATTGAAAACTCCTCACGATGTCATCCCGACTGAAAGCCCGCGGGTTTGCGGGCTGTAACGGAGGGATCTCATCCGCTATGAAGAAGCAGCTATTTTAACAAAAGGCATGCATACCGTGAATAAGTAAGGCTATTAAGTTCTCGCGATCAATCACTAGAATACTATCGCATAATCATGGTATTTAATTTGGCCTTTCTAATTGATATAATCGTAGTTTTCTATAAGAGCTTTATGACCATGTATTATTTATGAATTTACAACTGCTGTTTTATAGCCTTGCGTTACTGCTTTTGCTGAATTGTACTGCTGTTTTAGGGCAAACTCTGAAAGTGGTTAACGAATCTACATCGAAACCGGTTGAGAATGTCTATGTTTTTAATCTCAGCCACAATAAGATGTCGGTAACCGATGCTGCGGGAATTGCAGATATTTCTAAGTTTTCAGCATCCGATACGCTGAACCTTCAACATCCAGGCTATAAAAAACTGCAAATACCTTATACAGCACTGAAAACCCATAATTTTGAAGTAACTCTTATTGAACGTTCCGTAATGATGGGAGAAGTATTTGTCTCAGCCAGTAAAAGAGAACAGGGGCAGACGGAAATCCCGCAAAAGATTACACGTATCGGAGTTGAACAAATTCAGTTCCATAATCCGCAGACTTCGGCCGATCTGCTGCAGAAATCAGGCAAAGTGTTCGTGCAAAAAAGCCAGCAGGGCGGAGGAAGTCCCATGATCCAGGGTTTTGCAGCTAATTCGGTACTCATTGCAGTAGATGGTGTGCGAATGAACAACGCTATCTTCAGAAGCGGAAATCTGCAAAATGTCATTAATATTGATGCCAACTCACTGGATAATACGGAAGTATTATTCGGTCCTGGTTCTATAATATACGGCAGCGATGCACTAGGGGGTGTTATGAATTTCCAGACAAAAAGTCCGTCGCTTTCATATTCTGAAAATAATGTCTCTGAGGTCAATGCGATGGCACGGTATGCTTCAGCCGATAATGAGCGTACATTTCATGCCGATGCCGATTTCGGCTACGAACAATGGGGATTTTTGACGAGCATTACTTACAGTAGCTTTGATGACCTGCGTTCCGGCGGTAACTTTCATAATGAGTATCCCGACTTTGGGAAACGCAACGAATATGTAGTTCGCCGCAACAACACAGATATTGTAGTCCAAAATGATAATGTGACGTTGCAAAGATTTTCCGGATATGAACAGCTTAATCTCATGCAAAAGATCCGCCATGAGCCTTCTGCGGACTGGAAAGCAGATTATGGTTTTCATTACAGTACCACAACCAATATCCCGCGGTACGACAGACTTATTGAGCGGAAACAGGGAAATACAGGTCCTCTTGTGAATACAGAGTGGTATTACGGTCCGCAGATCTGGATTATGAATAATCTGAAAATTGATTATTCACCTGACCTTCCGTTATTCGATAATGTAAAAACTGTTCTTTCCCACCAGTGGTTTGAGGAAAGCCGCAATGATCGTAAGTTCCGGGACCCCTGGCTACGTAACCGGGAGGAAAAGGTAAGTGTTTATATTCTGAACCTGGATTTCGATAAGTTTTTTGATGAGGAAAAAGAACTGTATTACGGATTGGAAGGTGTTTACAATTATGTAAGTTCGACGGCATCTGCCCGAAATATAGAAACAGAGACGACAGAAGCAGTTGCCACGCGTTATCCTGACGGGGGAAGTGATTATCTTCAACTTGCAGGATATGCCAAATACCAGCAGGAATTGGGGGATAAAATCACAGCTGTGGGAGGTCTGCGTTACAGCCATATAATGCTCGATTCTAAATTTGAGAGCAATCAATTCTATGACTTCCCGTACGACAGGATTGAATTAAATACCGGTACCCTTAACGGAAGTTTGGGATTAACTTATCGCCCGGTCGAAAATCTGCAACTCAGCCTTAATGGGTCCAGCGGGTTTCGTGCTCCCAATGTAGATGACGCAGCTAAGGTGTTTGATTCGGAACCCGGAACAGTGGTTGTCCCGAATTCCAACCTTGATCCGGAATTTTCCTATAACATTGATTTCAGCATTATTAAACGTTTTGATGATACTGCGCGTCTTGAGATAAACACCTTTTACACATGGTTGCGTGACGCGATGGTTAGACGTAACTTTGCCTTTAACGGCCGCGATTCACTTTTATATGACGGCACGCTTAGTAATGTTGAGGCAGTTGTAAACGCCGGGAAAGCATATATCTATGGTGTCAGCGTTGGCTTTGATGCTGATATAAATACCCACTTTTCGTTTGATTCGAATGTGACCTATACCTATGGACGTGATATCATAAATGATGAACCCCTGCGGCATGTAACACCGGTATTCGGGAAGGCTGGTCTTCGTTATAGGCAGGAGAAAGTAAGGATAGAGGCTTACACTGAATTCAATGCAAATAAAGATATAACCGAGTTTTCACCCTCCGAACGAAACAAGACCCATTTATATACGGAAGATGGTTCACCAGGCTGGTTCACATTAAATATGGCTGCTTCATATCAGTTTAATGAACAAATTCAGGTTCATGCCGGTATGGATAATATTATGGATAAACATTATCGTCCCTATTCTTCCGGCATAAGTGCACCCGGCCGTAATGTCTCACTGACCTTGAGAGCCGCTATTTAGTGTTTCCAATTAACTATAAGGGAGATATTGCACATTTTGACAGTAATTCTGCCAAAATGCGCTTATTAGTGGATGATCAGCAATGAACGATATCTTTGTAAGGTTCATTTTATACCTGCTAAGTTGCCTAATATTAAATACTTCTAAGGAACCGTATGTTTCGGGAATTTATCAGTATCTTACCGTTGTTATTAGAATGAGAGAAAAATTTATAAATAAAGTTGGCTTTACTTATCCAGATATTTAATTACAAATATTTGTTATGAAACAGATATACGGCTTTTTTTCATATTCGCCTATTTCTGCTGTTTTGTTGTTAATCGTTTTTATTATATCCGGTTGTCTCAACAGGGGAGATATCGACAAATTCGTCGATGAAAATTTCGATGCGGGACTAAGTGTGTCTGTACAGGAGCCCGTTGATCATGATTTCGATAAAATAAGTAACAACGGTACCCTGCGCATTATTACCCGCTACAGCTCCAATACCTATTTCTTACATCATGGTCTTGAGTGGGGTTTTGAGTATGAACTGATTCGGGAATTTGCCAAAAAAAATGATCTGGTTCTTGAAATGGAAATAGTTGGTCCCGACGAAAACCCATATGATTTGCTCAACAGCGGTAAAGGGGATGTCATCGCTGCCAATTATGCGATTACTTCCGAGCGAAAAAAATATGTTAACTTTACAAGGCCGTACAACCTCGTAAACCAGGTAGTAGTATTTTCAAGCACTGTCGAAGATCCGCCCGAAACCATTGAAGAGCTTGCCGAACGGGATATAACGCTTACAGTTCGCCGGAACAGCTCTTATTATAGCCGCATAAGGCAATTACAGGAGGAGGGCTATGATTTAAATATCAAAATTGCTCCTGATGAAAAAGATACAGAATCACTTCTTTTCGATATTTCAAGCAACCTTTCCGATGCTACAGTGGCAGATGACAATATTTTACAGGCTTCAAAAAAATATATGAGCGGTCTGGTACAAGGACCAACGATTGCTAAAAACGATACGATCGCCTGGGCAATTCGAAAAAATGCGTCAAATTTAGAAGAGAAGCTTAATAATTATCTCTACAGTCATTTCCGGTTCAGTGACAACAGTCAGAAACCGAAACGTTCAACCTTTTTAAATATACTTCGAAAGCGGTATTTCGAGGATGGACCTCAGATAGCCAGTTATTATCGTCCTGAACCGCCCACGGGTAATTCTGGTGCTATTTCACCGTACGATAAGTTGATTAAGTCGGTAGCCGATTCTGCAGGAGTCGACTGGCTAATGATAGCATCCATGGTAGCACAGGAGACAAAATTCAATCCAACTTCAGAAAGCTGGGCCGGTGCGGTGGGATTAATGCAGGTAATTCCACGTTTTTCAGAGGTTAAGGATAAAGATTTGCTGTACAACGAAGAAATTAACATTCGGGAAGGAGTACGAATTATAACCGAGCACCTGAAGCACTATTCCTATTTGGACAGTACGAACCGGTGGTCTTTTGCTCTTGCAGCATATAATGTAGGACAAGGCCACGTTGCAGACGCCCGGAGGCTGGTTATTGATCATAATAAAAATCCTAACGAATGGGAAAATGTTGCTGACGCCCTTCTTAAGTTAATGCAGCGTAAATATTATAAAGATGCCCGGTACGGCTTCTGCCGCGGAATTGAAACGGTTCGATATGTGAGGGAAATAAAAAACCGTTACCAGACCTATCAAAGCATACTTGCAATGGTTGAACGAAAAAATGAAACCCAAAGAAACAGAGGTCCCGGTGTCATCGGGTTGTTTAATTAGACCTGCTATATATTATTTAGTAAGTACTGGCACGTTCTCCGACATATGCACCTGCAACACCACAAATTGTCATCCTGAGACACCGGAAGCGTAAACCAAGGCAATAAATTGAGCCAGTCGAAGGATCTCCCTTTTAGGACAACCAGCCCGCACCTTTGAGATTCTTCGGCGGCGGGCCGGGAAAACCACCGACCCTGGCTCAGAATGACAACGGGTGCGGAAGGGGTTTTAAATAAAGCTCTACTCACTTATTCCAAGACGTTCTCCACAGACACCGGCAACCCCTTCCTGTCATCCTGAGACACCAAAAGTATGCCGGGGCTACTAATTATCAAGTCGAAGGATCTCCCTTTCAGGGCAACCAGCGCGGATAAACTATATTACATCTGCGAAAATCTGCAGCTTCCGTGTCATCAGTGTTCCCTTTCAGCGTACTTTGATGACGATAGTTGTAATATCATCATACTGAATATTGTCTGAGAAGCTTGTAACATCATCAATAATACTCTGCTGGACATCGGCAGCTGATTTATCTCTGTTCCGGTTAATACAGTCAAGCAACCGCTCTTCGCCATACTCTTCGGTTTTATCACTGTTTTGAGCCTCAGTGACCCCATCGGTATACATGATGATCAGATCGCCGGAAGAAAAAGTCACCGTTTTTTCGTCATATGGTGCCATCGTAGGCATTGCACCCAGAATAAGCCCTCCGGCCTCAAGTTCTTCCGGCCGGTCCTCACCTGATTTGAACCAAAGGGGTGGATTATGTCCTGCATTTACAAAGCGGAAATCGGATGTCTTCGGATCAAAAATTCCCCAGAAAAACGTGATGAACTTATCATCCGGTGTATTCCTATGGATAAGATCATTCACTCGACCGGAAGCTTCGCTTAGCGTAATATCGACCGGCAGCAACACATGCAACATCGCCTGCAGATTTGCCATCAGCAAAGCAGCCGGTATACCTTTACCCGTTACATCTCCAATGGCAAAAAGAAGCTGATTAGCCGGTGTCTCCAGAATATCGAAATAATCACCGCCCACCTGGTAAGATGAAACATTCCTGGCTGCTATATCCAATTGATCAGAATGTGGTATGGGATCGGGAAGCAGGCCTTTCTGTATACTTTTGGCTATATTGACTTCTTCTTCCAACCGCTCTTTTTCAATACGTTCTTCAAGCAGATACGTTTTTTGAATCGAAAGAAGAGCCAGATTCCCGAGCGATCGCAAAAATTTATAATCGGATGTGCTATATTCCTCTTTATTCGCCCTCGGTCCTACCCCCACAAGTGCAATTTTCTCGTTCTGGAATTGAAGCCCGATTACCGCTTTAATATTATTTTCATCCAAAAAAGATACTTGCTGATTAAGCTCAGCATCAACTTCGATTACATCGCTGTCAAGGTCGAACAGTTTATCTACAGCCTTATTCGACAGTTCCCCTTGGATGCCACTGGTGGCGACAACTTCCCGTTTACCTTCATTTTCAAGCACGAAAAAAAACTTGCGGATCAACATTTGTCCCAGCATGGCGAACTTGAAAACCCGCACTATTTCATTACGGTCAACCATCATGTTGAAATCCTTGCTGAGATCAAACAGTGTATTCAGCTCGTATACTTTGCGATCTAGCATGCGATTGATGTGCCGCAGCTCAGTGAACATCCGTGAATTGGCAATGGCTACCGAAGAAATGATCGTCAGACTTTCAACAAAATCAATTTCATGTTGATTGAGCGGTTTTTTATTTCCTTTTGATCCGAGCACCAGAAATCCCAGGTGATTGTTACTCGTCTGCAAGTTGAAAAAAGTACAGTTCTGGTCGTTTTCAATTAACTCGGGCATTTCAAAATCATCGATTCCGCATTGAATCACCGACTGTGATCTGATTTTTTCATCCCATTCAAAAGAAAGCACTTCACCTTCAGGCAGACATGCTCTCCCCTTTGACTTGGAAACCAGGTAATCATTACTTCCCGGCTGGTATATTAGAATCATACCTCTGGGTACCATCAGCTTGCCCATGGTAATGAGCAGCAGGTTATTAAGGACGAAATCCATATCCTGCGACTCTATAAGCAGTCGTGAAGTTTCAAGCAGTGTTCTTAACTCGAACCTGGAGTGCTGTTCATCTATTGGAAGGGAAGAATTGCCCAAGGTATCTCTATATTTTTTTTGTCATCCTTATCTCGTTTACAGAGCCTTTCGTCTTATACTCTACATTATCCATCAATTTACGAATCAGGTAAACGCCGACGCCCCCCCTTTTTTTCTCTTTCATTTTTTTGCGGACATCAGGTTTTGAATAATTTTTGGGATCGAAAGTATTTCCGGTATCAAGTAATGATACCCAAAACGTATTGCTGTTATACCCCAATTCTATGTCAACCGATTTCTCACCGTCATTTTGATAGGCATGTTTGATAATGTTCGTATAAGCTTCATCCACAGCAAGACGAATATCATCGACATCCTGCTTTCCAAAGCCAAATTCGGAGGCATGCCTGGCAACGAAATCGCGTACTTCGGCCAGATGCTCCGTCGAGGCCTGAACAGAAATATTATATGTAGTGGATTTAGACAAGATGGTTATTCACTTAAATCATCCTTTTTAAACTTTTCAATGGCATCTGATTCTTTTTCCAGGATATCGTACAGTGATGGAAATCCAAGGAGATCGAATACATTGTATACATTGGAATTCATATTGGTGAGCTTGATATCGCCTCCGAGAGTCCGAACGTCCTCGATATAAGCCATAAAAACACCCAGACCTGCGCTGGCGATATAATCGAGATTTTTACAGTTAACGATAATATGATTTTTATTCTGATCGATCAGGCTTTTAAGAGAATTTTCCAGCTGCGATGCTGTATGGGCATCAAGCTCACCGCTCAGCTCTAGCACATCGAAGGAGTTAACCTGTTTATGATTTATTTTAAAATTTTTCATTGCTGCGGATTTGTGTTAGGATGCATGCATTTCCATGTACGGAGTTAACCTTTAAACATAAAAATTTTATAAACATGGTACGCAAAAAGAATATAGCAGCGCAAATATTAATTGATAATTCTGAATTCTACAGCCGTTTGTGATGATTGTAATATAACTGATGGGCTTACGTAAAATATACAGGAAGGATTCAGGAAAAAAATAAGACCTCACACGTATCAGGTGCGAGGTCCTGACTATTCATCAAGAGAGACGCTACTTGAGCGCATTTAAAGTTACATAATTCTGTACGTAGAAAACAAGTTATTTGTAGTATTTATTTTCAAGTGCCTGTAGAAGGAGCAATAATCACTCTATTTGCCTGAAAGGCAATGACTTGAAATGAACTCTGAGGTCTTCCTGATAACTTCTGCAACGGAATTTGATAATAAACTGCTGCAAATTACGTGCGTGTTTGCGCCTGGAAAGTTAATCAGAGTTTTTTTCTGAGACTCGGTACCCAGCATGTCAAACATGTATTTGATAGCAGCAACTGAGACTACTTTATCCTGATTTTGCCGGTTCCTGTAATAATAGCCAGTAAATACGGGACAATTCACCTGCCGAAAGGTATCACTATGCATATGGTTACTTACGAATTCACCCAATGCCAATGCTCCCTGGAAGGCATATCGGTCATACCAGATATAACCTTCATCAGCTTTTAACTGGGGTTTTGAAATTTTTATTTTCCTGCCGGGTATTACCGAAAACAATGATCGAAATAGTTTGGATCTGAGTAATTTCGCAAACGGATCAAAAAAATCGATGAGAGGTGAATACAATACCAAAGCGGCTATATCCTCTTTAAATTCTTTTTTACTTGCCAGAAATAATGCAAGCGATCCCCCCGTAGAAGTACCCATCAGTATAACTTTCTTTCCGATGCGTTTCCCTACTTCCAGTGCATGATATGCTGAACCAAGTAATTTAGCTTCCGATAAATTCTCCAGCGGCAGTCCGCTGGCGCAGCCATGACCTTCCAGCCTGGAAAGATAAAGATTACAGCCAAAGGTGTCGGCTATGTTTTCATGAACAGGATCTCCTTCCGGATGGGAAGCTTTGAAGCCATGAAGGTACACAATTGCATATTCTGTAGATGATTTATCTTCGTTTTGCCAGACAATTTCAGCCTCCGTTCCCGGTTTTAGGTCACAAGCTTGCTCACGGTTGAAAATATAGTCATCAATCAAACTGGGTTCCCGCGGGATCGAAACAGAGTTATTTATCATAAGCTACAATGAATTTTAAGGCACCCGCTTTCAGGCTGAATCTAATATCCCTATTGTATTGCCGGTGGCAACTAATTACTCCCAACTCGACCCATAGCCCCAACTGAGTTTTGTCAGTTTCTAACAGCCCTCCTTGTTTCACTGTGATTTTGAGTGAAATAGGGAGGGGTTGGGGTGGGTCGGCTACGAAGGATATGAACCTGTCGCTAACTGGAATTATGGTCCAGCCTTACATGCTATGATTAGCCTGTCAGCTATTTATCATTTAAAATCACTGTTGTCCGGTAAAAGTTAAAGCAACCCCTTTATAATCTGTT
>CAZPWQ010000050.1:5185-24214 GCA_964590495.1 uncultured Balneolaceae bacterium | reverse complement strand
ATATATACAGTGAAGTCGATGAATTCACCGAGTTTGAGCTGGAATTTCCGGAAGGGGTGGTTGCCAAGGGGGAAACCAGTTTCGGAGAGTCAATGAACTATCTTAACATTGACTGCCGCGACGACTGGTACAAGCTGGAACCGTTTCAATCGTACAGTGGGGTACAGGGAGAAGCCGGTGACGGTACAAAACTGCCGCCCGATCCCAACCACCAGCAGGCCCGCCAGATGGATAACGACGCACTGGCCATAAAGGAAAGCAAGGATCCTATTGTTCCGGGTGAAGAGGGACTGCACGATATCCGGATCGTACAGGCTATTCAGGAATCATCCCGGAAAGATGGGGCAAGGGTTGAGCTGTAACCCTGAATTAGCCGGTATTAGAATAAGGCAACAAAAAGTCCCCCTTTGAAGGGGGTTAGGGGGATGTCAGGAAAAAGCAGCAGCGTTAAAACGACTCCTTTAGTTTATTAAATTAGTAGTCAGCACACTAGTGTTTATTAGCCTTTCTTACGTGCAGAGACGAAGGAGCACCTGAATAGAACTTAAAAAACCTCCAGGGTTTTTGAAAACCCTGGAGGTTTCAGGACAAGCTATATTCATTTATACCGGCTTGGTTCAAACATTCACATTGAGGCAGCAGCAACGAGGAAAGGCGGCAGAGCACCGGGGCAAGATATATAATTGTTTTGCGCAACGAAATACATAAAAAAAAGCTGTAAGACCGCTCTGACAATCAGTCAAATCCAGGGATGTCAAAGTAGTAAATAGCATAGTATTGTCATAGTAAGTGTTACAATGAGAAAGGATATAATTACATATTTTGAAAATCAGCGAGTGGATATAATGTTGGATATCCTGTGATGTGCGTCGAATGGAAGGGGCTTTCACGGATTTAATACAACCACCGATCCGGGTTCATGTGACGAAATGATAACAGCGGGTAAAGGGTTTTATTTCTTTGGCTGTTTATAGGACATACTTTTAATTGACTTGTGTTCATTTCATGATTTTTATGCCAATTTACGCTTCAGATATCAAAAGTTTTTGAGGAAATAGCACATTGAGTCACCCAACAAATAGTTTATATGGCAATATTAATTGATCCCTTTTTATGAGTCGCAAAATTGATGAAAAATCTTTTACTGTTGATTCTCTGCCTTTACCAAAGACTGCCACGAATATAGCAGGATTGGATGAAGTATTGCATGGCGGATTACCAAAGGGACGTTTAACTATTGTCAACGGCGGACCGGGTGCGGGTAAAACTGTTCTCGGGCTTGAACTGTTGATACGCAGCAAACAACCCGCGGTGTTCATTTCCTTTGAGGAAACAAGTAAGGCGATGCGTCGAAATGCAATGGCGATGGGCTGGGATCTGGCTCAGATTGAGGAATCCGGTAAATTAGCCCTGATCAATCCTGAATTGGATTATGAAGCGGTTGCATCCGGGGAATTTAATATTGGCGGCTTATGTGCCATCCTGGAAGGGCAGGCTCGCCGTTTGGATGCACAACTTATTGTAATTGACGCAATCGATATGCTGATGCATATGTTCGATGACCCGACTCGGGCACGCAACCAGTTGATAACCCTGCACCGCTGGTTAAGTGAGCAAAAGCTGACGGCCGTCATGACAATCAAGGCCTCGGATTCGCTCGGACAGGGGTACGAGTACCTCGATTTCATGGCCGATTGTGTTATCCAAATAGACCAGCGGGTTAAAGACCAAATTACAACCCGGCGCCTGATTGTGAAGAAGTATCGCGGTTCTGATTTTGCCAGCCGGGAACACCCTTTTATCATTTCGAAACAGGGAATTGTGGTAATGCCGCTTTCATTTGTTAATCTGGTTCAGCAATCGACGGGAGAATTCATTTCAACCAATATAGAAGAAATGGATGCCGTTTTAGGCGGAGGTTTTCGGAAAGGATCGTCAATAATGATCAGCGGACCGAGCGGAAGCGGCAAAACAACCCTTGCCTTTACGTTTACCAGGGCGGCAGTATGCCACGGAGAACGAGTACTATACCTGAGTTTTGAGCAGTCTGAAACGGCACTCACCAGTGAAATGAAAAACGTTGGCTTTAATCTGGAATCCCTGGTAGAAAAAGGTACGCTTCGCATTACATCGGTAATGCCGGAATCAATGGGTATGGAAGAACATCTGTATCGTATTATTCAGGAGGTTGAAGAATATGAACCGCAGCACCTGGTCCTCGACGCTATTTCTGCAACTCACCGTATCGGTTCCACACAGGCGGCAAAGGAATTTCTGATTCGTCTCTATCATGCCGCTAAAAAACGTGGCATCACCTGTATCTTTACCAATCAGACGTTTTCTGCGTTGAAAGATGAGATTGAGATCAGCGGACTCGGTATCTCCTCCCTTGTGGATACAGCTATTATTTTAAACTATTTCAGAGAAGATAACCGTATCGGGCGTACCCTGCTTGTGCTTAAATCACGAGGTACGAGCCATTCAAAAAAATACAATGAATTTCGCATTACGGATAAGGGAATAATTTTTGCGAACCATTTAAACAAGTGAGAAAAGAGTATGGGTACATTCGCTTTAAAAAAGGCTGATACACCGGATCATGAAAATTATACATTTGTCCTGTTTGTGATTGAGGAAGGGACGAACTCAGAACAGGCCAGGAAAAATCTGGAAAGCCTTTGCGAAGAATGGCTGCCCGGTCGCCACGAAATAGAAGTGGTGGATGTAGTTGATGATTTTCAGGTTGCGCTTGATTACAATATCCTGCTGACTCCCGCAGTGGTTATTGTTGAACCGGAACCACGGACTACCATTCACGGTGATCTTTCCGATACACAGAAATTTGTCGATGCCTTGAATCTTGATATTAAAGAAAATGACAAATAAACCTACATATGATGAACTAAAGGATCGCCTGAGGGAAGCTGAGGAGATTATCGATACATTACGCAGCCATAAAGTGGATGCAATTATCGGTGCAGACAAAATTGCCATGCTGCAGTTGAAACAGGTAGAGGATCAGCTTCACGAGCAAATTAAGATATCCGATAATCGTCTCAAAGAAATTGAGTCTATATATCAAAATGTACCTGTTGGTTTAGGGGTGCTTGACAGTGATTTGAAGTTCGTCCGGATAAATAAACATCTGGCTGAGATAAATGGTATCCCCGCTGAAGAGCACCTGGGCCGGTCGGTTTGTGAACTACTTCCCGGGCTGGGGAAAGAAATCACAGATGATTTATACCGGGTGATCGAAACGGGAAAAGCACGGATGAATGTCGAATTGAGTGGTGAAACACCGGCAAAACCGGGCGTAGAACGTCATTGGCTGCAACACTGGATTCCGCTGTATGATAATCAGGAACAAGTGGTTGGAATTAATATGGTGGTTGATGAGATCACCGGGCGCAAGCAGTACCAGAAAAAACTCCAACAACTTAATGATTCACTCGAAGAGCGGGTTGCCGAGAGGACTAAAGTTGCTGAATTACGGGCTGATAAGCTGCGTGAAATGGCCCTGCAGATGACACAGGTTAAAGAAGAAGAGCGGCAGCGCCTTGCACGCATACTGCATGACGGGTTGCAGCAGTTGCTGATCGGCGCAAAATTTAATACAAGCCTGATCAGAAAACGATTGACGGGGCAGGATGAGGTAAGTGAGGAGCTTAAAGAGCTTAACCAGATTCTGGATCAATCTATTGAAGCTGCGCGGTCGCTTTCCTATGAATTGAGTCCGCCTATTTTGCACGACCAGGGTCTTTTGGCAGCTTTGCACTGGTTAGCCGACATGCGGCATATGAAAGGTCTCAATATAAATTTTGAGGCTGAGAATGAAATACCGGAGCTATCGCAGAATCTAAAGGTGTTTCTTTTCCAGGCGGTTAAGGAACTTCTTGTTAATATTATCAAACATGCGCAGGTGGACAGTGCCGAGGTACGTCTGTCCAACGATGACGATACTTTCTGTATTGAAGTGACCGACCGGGGAAGAGGATTTGATGTTGCTGATTTGGAATTGAGTGGTTCTGCAAACCATGGGTTAAAAAATATACGTGAAAAAATGGATCTGATGAACGGTCAGCTGGAAATTGACAGCGAACCGGGCAGCGGAAGCCGGTTCGTTTTACGGATCCCGGTCGGTGAAAGTATCGACCAGTCGATACAACCGGATTCCGTTCAGGAAAAGCCGGATATGACGGGCAATATACCGCAAAAACCTACTGACCTGGCTTATGGTAATCCGGACACAATCGGGGTTTTAATAGTTGATGATCACCAGGTCATGCGGAATGGTCTGGTGAGGTTGCTGGATGAAGAATCTGATATCAATATCATCGGAGAGGCCAGTAACGGCGTTGAAGCCGTTGATTTCGTGCAAAATTTTCAGCCTGATGTGATTATAATGGATATAACTATGCCGGAAATGGATGGTATCGAAGCCACCCGCCGGATCCATAAGGAATTTCCGTCAATTCATATTGTGGGTCTTTCCATGCATGAAGAGAGTGAATATACCACACAAATAAAAAAAGCAGGTGCAATAGACTTGCTGAATAAAGGTGGTCCGTCGGATAAGCTTTTTGCGGCAATAAGGAGTGTAAACCAAGATTAGCGAAGTAAGGGTGTGAGAAATACAAGCTAATCCTTTAACGCTTTCTCTGCTTTTATTCTGCGATGTTTGGAGATACCGATGACCACCGCCGGAATTACAAACAATGTTAATACGGTAGCAAAGGCGAGACCTCCGATTACCGATCTGGCAAGCGGGCTCCAGGTTTCCGAACCGGTACCAAGCTCGAGAGCCAGGGGTATCATAGAACAGATAGTGGTAAGGGCCGTAAGCAGAATGGGACGCATTCGCCGCTTGCAGGCTTCCAGGAACAGCATCATATAATCTTTGGAATCTTCTTTCCCGCGGGTGTTTTGATGAATAAAGTCTACCAGCACGATACCATTGTTTACTACAATTCCGATTAAGATAACAATTCCGATATAGGCAGGCACGCTCAGCGATGTGCCGGTAATAAAAAGAAACACTAGTGAACCGAAGAAGGCCAGGGGTACCGAAAACATCACAATAAAAGGGTCGCGGAAGTTTTCGAACAGGGAAGCCATTACCATATAGGTAAGCAGGAGGGCGAAGAATGTAACGATCAGGATTTCACCGGAACTTTCCTGTTGCGAAAATATTGATCCGGTAAATTCGTACCGGTAGCCGTCGGGCAGAATGACATCATTTTCAAGGACTTCCTCAATCCGGGTTTGGTAATCTTCGGCATTACCGCGAATCATAATGCTTACATCAAGCAGTGTTTCACGGTCGCGCCGGGTTATGGTGGTCAGCCCTTCCTGCAGTGTGAATTCTCCGAGTCCCGGTACCGGGATTCGCTGATCGCCAACCTGCAGTAGTTCGAGGGAAAACAGATCATCACGATTCTGAAACTGGTTGCGCGCATTACGTACCTGGATGGGAATTTCACGTCCCTCTTCACGGTAAAAACCTGCCCGTGTGCCGCGGGCCTGTGTACCCAATGCATTGGCTACATTCGTTGCCGAAGCGCCAGAGCGGCTGATACGATTCCGGTCCAGTTCATAGATCAGTTCGGGTGCAGGGCGGGAGCGGGGGTTACTTACCGAAATAATATTTTCATCATCGATCAGGGCCTCTTCCATGCGCAGGGTTAACTCCTGCAGTATTTCAACATCGGGTCCGATCAGACTGACCCGGATTCCCTGACCGCCCCGGCCGCCGCCTATTGGAATACCGCCGCCTCCTCCAAGATTGGCAATTTCGATATCAATATCCGGCTCTTGCAGATCCTGCTGAAATGACGCGGCGATATCTGCCGTGGATTCCTCGCGTTCATACTCATCTACAAGGGTAATACTGATGGTTCCGCTGTTTGTCGATGTACTTCGTCCGATGCGTCCGATATTGGTGATAACAGTGGTCACATCCTCTGATTCCAATATGCGGTCGGTATAGTTGCGGAGTTCTTCTGCAGTGGTCGCCAGTTTGGTGCCGGCCGGAAATTCAATCCGGAGGTCAAATTGCCCCTCATCGGTCTCGGGGAAAAATTCGGCCGGAAGCTGACGGAACAGTGCCACTGATCCGGCAAGAACCAGTATAACAGCTACAGAAATGATGTACTTTCGTCTCAGGATCCACTCCAGGGTACTGATATAATTATCTTCAAGTGATTTAATCCACCGAAGGGTGTAGTTTTTTTTCAGGAATTCTTCTCTTTTAAGAATAAGGGAGGCCAATACCGGAATAAGAACAATGGATGCGATAAATGAAATAGTGATGGAAATGGAGATCGTCAGCGCCAGATCGTAGGCGACGGTTCCCGCAAAACCGGTAAGGCCCATAACGGGAACAAATACTGCAAGCGTGGTCAGTGTTGCTCCAAGCAATGCGCCTATTACTTCATTGGTACCGTACAGCGCGGCTTTAAGCCGGTTTTCACCTTTTTCCAACTGGTTGGCTATACTTTCTGATACCACGATGGAGTTGTCCACGAGCAAACCGATGGCCAGCGCGAGCCCGGTGATGGAAATAATATTAAGAGTGATATCCAGAAAATACATGGCAGCGAACGTTGCCGTGAGCGATACGGGAATACTCATGGCAACTACAAAGGCGATGCGCCACCCGCCCATAAACAGCAGCAGTATCAGGATAACAACAACCAGTGCCATTAGTGCCGACTGTGCCAGGTTTGAGATGGAATCCTCAATAAACTGTCCTTCGTTGCTCAATATCTGCATCGTTACACTCGAAGGAAGGCTGCTTTCGAAATCCTGCATGGTTTGTATTACTTCCTGCACCACTTCAAGGGTATTGGCATCCGATTGTTTTTGGACTTCCACGGTGACGCTGTTACGCCCGTTAATTTCTACGATATTGGTGATATCTTCATAATCGTCGCGAACGACAGCTACATCACCTACCCGAATTGGAATATTCCCATTCATGGCAACCACGGTTTGGGCAATTTCTGCAACATCTTCGTACATGGAACTGGCACGGATACTGTAGCTGGTCCGGTTGGCAATGAGGTTACCTACAGGTTGCTGCACGTTATTTCCCTGTACGGCACTCACTACCTGGTTCGGCGTCAGGCGGTGCTGAGCCATCGCTTCAGGGAGTAAATCCACATAGATATTGCGATCCAGACCTCCGCGCGTTTCGGCTGAAGCCACCCCGAAAATCCGTTCAAAGCGCGGTTCAATAAATTCGGTGGAAAGTTGCCGGAGTTCATCAAGACCCAGCACGTCCGATTCTACACTGAGCCGCATTATGGGAGCCCTGTCAGGATCGAACTGGAAAATCACCGGTTCATTGGCTTCAGTAGGCAGCTCACCACGGATACGCTCTACCGCCTCCCGTACTTTCTGTTCGGTTTTCATGATATCGGTGCCGGGCTGCAGACGAAGGATTAAAAAAGCACCGCCACGCCGTACATTGGAGTCGAGTGATTCCACACCTTCTACTCCCATTACCACACTTTCGATCGGCTCAACAACGAGGCGGAGCATATCATCCGGGGCCACATTCTGATAGTTGACGGATACAGCCATCACCGGGATGTTGAATGACGGGTAGAGCGTTACCTTGAGATTCATCAGAGAAAATACACCAAACCCGATAACCAGTAACGACATCATGATTGCCGTTACCGGGCGTTTCAGAATTTTTTCGGTGACTGTGACTTTTTTCATAATAAAACCCGAAATGTGTTTTCAAAATTCTCCCGCCGGGGGAGACTATATGTCATAACATTCAATCCTTAAATCTCAATTCCCCAGAGGGTCTTCCTTATGCACGGCATCAAAACCGGATCTTTCTACCCAGGAGTTGATGATGAAATACATGCAGGGAACAGCAAACAACATTAAAATAGTGGACATGGTCAGCCCGCCTATTACGGCGCGTGCCATGGGACTCCAGGTCTCGGAGCCGCTGCCCAGTTGCAAAGCCAGGGGAACCATCGCTAAAATGGTAGTTAGTGCTGTCATTAAGATGGGCCGTAATCTGCGTCCGGCCCCGTTTACAATCGCTTCATGGCGATCCTGTCCGCGCGACTGTAATATTTTAATATAATCGATCATAACAATACCGTTGTTTACCACAATGCCGGTCAGCAGCACTAGTCCAACCATAGCGGTAACACTCACCGGTGTCGAGGTTAACCATAAAATAAGCAGTACACCGGTTAACGCCAGTGGAATAGTCACGATAATAATAAAAGGTTCCACCAGGCTTTCAAACTGTGAGGCCATGACCATGTAGGTTAATACCCCTGCAATGATAAAAGCGATCATCAGGTAAAAGAATGATTCCTGTTGTTCTTCGGAAGAACCTCCCAGTTCGTAGCGGTATCCTTCGGGCCAGTCGATTCCGCTCAGTGCCTGTTCGGCTTGTTCGGTGGAACTTTTCAGATCCAGACCTCCAAGGTCGGCTTCAACTTCAACCATTCTTTCCTGGTTGATCCGGAGAATATTGGATGGGCCGGTATAACGCTCAACCCGTGCCAGGTTTTTCAACGGCATCCAATCGCCGTCCGGAGTTTGCACCTGTAATTCTTCAAGTGCGGTAGACTGTGCCTTATCCATGGGATCGACCTCAACGTGTACTTCAAATTCAATTCCTTCGTCTACAAAAGTCGTGGCTGATGCTCCCTGCACGGAATTACTGAGCATTGTAGCCACCTGAGAGGTATTCATTCCCACGCGTGCAATGCGCTCGCGGTCCATCTCTACACGCAGCTCGGGACGGCCCTGGTCGGCCGAACTGAATACACCGGCAATACCGTCTATATTCTGCAGCAACTCTTTAGTCCGGTCGGCCAGTTCTTTTTTGACTGCCTGGTCGTATCCATATATCTGAACAATCAGACCCGTTTCACCATCGGGACTGAGCGGGTCTTCCCGGACTTCGCGAATATTAACTCCCGGAACATCCTGTAAATCTTCCAGTATGGCGGCTGTAATTTCCATCTGGCTTCGGGAGCGTTCACTAACCTGTGACAGTTCAATGCGGATCCGCCCCTGGTTTCCCCCGGGGTTATCGGCGCCTTCAATGCCGATTTTATCACCATAGTCGGATACTACAAGCCGGGATTCCGGTACGGTTTCCCGGATAATATCTTCTGCCTGCATAAATGACCGCTCCAGCTCCAGCAAACTAACACCCGGTTCCCGCTGGATATCAAGGATGATATAATTTTCATCCACCTGAGGGAAAAATTCACCTCCGAGTACACTGAAGATCGGCAGAGAGGCGATCAGAAGAGCAAATGACGCCAGAATTACGAGTCCGCTCCGGTTCAGGGCTTTATTCAGAGATGTTTTGTAATTGTTTTCAAGCTTATCAAACTGCTGCCCGAGCCAGGGACCTAATCTATCACTGAATAATGACTCGGATGAGCGTGTCAGCCATCCCCAGGCTTTTAAAAACGGCCAGCTAATGATATAAAGAACAAAAAGTGGGATTGAAAGCAGTCTCGTGAAAAAATTCTTTCGTCGCCATACTAACAGTTTATTCAATACATGCCGTGCCGGATCTTTTTTTGTTGACGTAGTAATCTGTGCATCAAACAGTCGTGAACTCAGCACCGGAATCAGTGTAATGGCCACCAGAACCGATACGATGAGAGCAAAGGAGATAGTCAGGGCCAAATCACGGAACAGCAGTCCCGCAATACCGGGTACGAACAGTACCGGTAAAAATACCACCAATGTAGTCAGTGTGGAGACGACAACCGGTGTTACAACTTCCCGGGCACCCAAAACGGCGGCTTTTTTACCTGCTTCACCATCTTCGCGAAACCGGAAGATGTTTTCGAGCACAACCACGGCATTATCCACAACCATTCCCACAGCCAGTGTTAGTCCGGAGAGGGAGATGATGTTCAGGCTCACATCCGAAAAATCCATAATACTGAATGTGGCGATAATGGAAATAGGAATGGAAACAGCCACGACAAAAGCCGAACGTCCGTTGCGTAAAAACAAGAGAAGCATGATGATAACCAGGATAACCGCCTGGAGACCTGTCAACACCAGGTTGTTAATAGAATCACTGATAAAATCGGCTTTGTTGGTCAATACATCCACCCGGGTACCTGAAGGTAGAATTGAACGAAGATCTTCAAGGTTGTTAACCAGACCGTCTGCGGCACTGACGATATTGCTGTCGCTCTGTTTGTAAACATTGATGATGACTCCGTTATCACCATGAACCCGTACATTGCCGATAGGCTGGGCAATTCCGTCTTCCACATTTGCCACATCTTTAAGGTAGATGGGATCCCCGTTATCTGTAACGGCAATTATGGAATTCCGGATCTGATCGGTATTTTTAAAATCGCCGATCGTACGCAGAGAGTATACCTTGTCACCCTCTGTCAGTTCACCGGCGGGGATTTGTACATTTTCCTGGCTTAGCCGGCCGGAAATATCCCCGACATCCAGGTTATAGGTTCGCATTTGGCTGTTGCTGATGCGAATGTTGATCTGACGGTCGAATCCACCGGCTGTTTCGGCTGAGGCAATTCCGGGCAGCCGTTCAATCCTCTGTTCGAGCTGTCGCGTTGCGATGGTTCGCAACTCGCGGGGACTCCGGTTGTCGCTGGTAAGCGTCAGAACCACCACCGGTTCATCATTGGGATCATACGAAAAAACGATCGGTTGGTCCACGTCATCCGGCAGTCCGCGCCGGATCATGTCAAGGCGTTTGCGCACTTCGGTTTCAGCGACGAATAAGTCGGTGCCCCAGATAAAATTAAGTTTAACAACTGAAGCACCCTGGCTGGAAAGAGACCGTACACGACGCACTCCTGATATACTGCCCACCTGTTCCTCGATCTGGCGGGTAATGAGTGCTTCTACATCTTCAGGGGCAACTCCTTCATATGTAGTGTAGACTGTCACCGTTGGAAAAGAAACATCAGGATAGAGGTTCAGACGCAGATTATTTAATCCATACAGTCCGAACCCGATCAGGATAAGACTGATCATCAGGAATGTAACCGGGCGGTCAACTGCTATTTTCGACAGATTTTTCATGAAATCTTTTACACTCTTTGGATTAGTTGCCGGCGCGGCGATTCTGCGGACTGTCGGATTGCCCGGCAATCCGTATTCGGCCGCCGTCTTCAAGATTGTTTTGTCCGGTAATAATTAACTTATCATCGGCTGTAAGTCCGCCCACTACTTCAATACGGTCGCCCTGCTCAATGCCCAGTTCCAGTTCGCGACTTTCGGCAACACTATCTCCCTGCGATACAAATACCGAATAACTTCGCTCAAGCTCGATAGTGCCCGTTTCAGGTTCGATATAGGTATCAACTTTTTCCACCAGTGCCGAACGGGGAATTACAATCACATTTTCATGTGTAACCAAATTGATGCGGGCCTGTACAAGAACCCCCTGGCTGATGGGAGACTCAGCATCGGTAAGACTGATAACCACTTCTCCGAGGCCGGTTTCGGCATTCAGGCGCGGACTTTTCCGGGATACGAATCCTTCCGCTACCTCTCCCGACCGGCTGGAGAGTGAAAATGAGACTTCATGGCCAACCTGTACTTCCTGCCAGTCTTGCCTGGGCAGAAATACCCTGGTTTCATACCCGACCAGATTGGCTACTTCAAATACAGGCTGTCCTGTTGTGGCGACGTCACCCACAGAGATCATCCTTTCCAGGACTACACCATCCACCGGCGACCGGATTTCGGTATTATCCAGGTTTTCGCGGCTTTGGGTAAGAGCGGCGCGGGCCGATTCGTACTGTGCACGGCTGTTAAGATAGTTGGCCCGGGCTTCATCGTATTCTGATTGGCTGGATAAATCACTTTCAAATAATTTTTGCTGGCGGACAAACTGGGTGCTGTCTCGCTCAAGGGTAGTACGCGACTGCCGGATTTGTGCCTCGGCCTGTTCCACTTCATCCCGGACAGATACATCACGGATGCGAGCCATAAGCTGGCCCTGGGTTACTTCGTCTCCCAAATCCACAAGTATCTCGGTTACCCTGTCTGAAACCTGCGGGGTGATAGAAACAACATCCTGTGCCTGTATCGTGCCGTATGAACGGATTTGATCGGAGATGGCATCCATCTCAACTGGAACTGCCTCAACGCTGGTCGGCTGCCCGCCGCCGCGATTTCCCGGCCCGCCAAAACCCTGCTGCTGGTCGTTTGAATTGGTACCGCAGGAAAATAACAGAAAGGTTATAACACTAAGCCCAATGATGAAAAGTAACTGTTTCAATGGTAAATCGGTTTATTTTGAATTCAATTAATCGCTGAATAATACTCTGTTATTATTGATAATAAAGTGATGTATACAAAAAATGACTTATCACAGCACATTTTTAAAAATTATTACAACCTTTGCCGTTCAGTAAATATTAAATGGACGTGATTTACATAGAACACGGATCGCACGCCTGAAAGGTCCGGCCTTTGGATCATTTCCAGTTGGCGGTAGGCAGCGGCAGTTGGCAGTGAAAACCCCTCCATAACTCAAAATTCAGTAAATTAAAACTAAACCGGTACGCGAATTGGAGAATTTTGAAATAATGGATCAGTCGTCTATTGCCTGTCCCACCAGCAGCCGAAACTTCCACCGGGTATCATCGTTAACTTCTCCCGCCGTTTGTTTGAACAGAATACCGGTCACCTGTTCCTGCGGATCAGCAAAGTATTGGGTATTGAAGTACCCACCCCAGTCGAAAGTTCCGGCGCTGCCCTGTCCTCCCATGGCTTCTCCGTGTTGGTTGAGAACACCGAAAGCCAGTCCGTAATAGCTGCCTGAACCCTCCATCAGGTCTCCGATCTGATTCTGCATCATAAATTGAACGGTAGTCCGGCTCAATAAACGGGTACCGTTTAATTCACCGTTATTTAAATACATCTGCAGAAATGTTGCATAATCTTCGGCCGTACTCGAAAGTCCGGCACCTCCCGAAAAGAAGCTTTTAGCGCCTTTGACGGGATACTCCGGATCGTAAAAAGTAGTGGGATACCGTGTCCACTTTCCATCCACCTGTTCCTGTACCGGAACCAACCGGTCGTGTTTCGATTCCGGCAGATAAAACCAGGTATCATCCATACCGATAGGATCGAATATCCGGGTTCTGAAAAATTCATCAAGAGGCATGCCCGATATTTTTTCAATGAAATAACCCAGCACATCCAATCCCTCACTGTAGGTAAATTTTTCGCCGGGATTATGATGCAGAGGGAGTTCGGCAAGTTTTTTTACGCTTTCCTCAATAGTAACATCAGCGGTGGTAAACAGGTCTGTGACGCCTGCTTTCTGGTAGATTTTCCTGAACCGGTCGTCCCCGTCGATCACGCCATAGCCGATGCCTGAAGTATGCGTTAACAGGTGGCGAATGGTGATCTGGTTTTCTGCCGGTATGGTTGTGTAGGTGGTGTCTTCGACAATCAGGGAATCCAGAATTTGCGGATTTTCAAATTCAGGAATATATGTTGAAACAGGATCATCCAGCTGGAATCTTCCTTCTTCCCAGAGCATCATGACAGCGGTTGAAGTAATGGCTTTGGTCTGGGAGGCAATTCTGAAAATATCATCCCGCTTAAGTTGCCTTCCCGATTCATTGTCGGCCATTCCGAAAGCTTTGTGATATACGATATTTCCATTTCTCGCCACCAGGGCCACCACTCCGGGTATTTGTCCTTCATTAACCACTCCTTTCAACATCGCATCTATACGCGACAGCCGCTCTTCAGACATCCCGGCATCGGCGGCACTGCTCTCAGCAAGCGGGGGAGATTGCTGTATGGAAGGAGTTTGTGCAAAGGAGGTTAATGTGAATAATGTGAAAAGAACTGTGAATATCTGTTTCATTTTCATAAGTGAATTAAATTCAAGAGAAACCACATACGAGGCACCAAGGTTTTCAAATTCCCCTTAAAAAAGGGGGTGCGGCTTTAGCCGGGGGGTTGTTTCTATGGTAAAGTGTTAAATATCGCGACAGCAATATTTGCAGTAATGAAAGTTAGTTGAATTAACGTTACGTTTCTTAAACAAAGATGGTCCAACAACCCCCTTTAGTTCCCCCCTTTGCTACTGCGTCCGACTGTCGGCGGAAGGGGGATTTTTGCTGGCTCAAGTATTCTGGACCAACGAATCATTATTTGCTCTTAATTTTTTCATAGAACATACGAGGCACTAAGAATCTTAGTGGTATATCAGTTATGGCTATCTATTGTGGTCCGGTGGCCAGTTGCCGTATAGTATCGGAGAGTTTATTAATTTTACCGGAATTGTTGGATTTTCCTGCCTGGCCTTCCACTTCTTCAGCCAATTCAGTGAGCAGTTCTTTTTGCTCTGCACCTGAGGCATTTTCAGCTTCGGCAAGCTTTTGCCTGATATCCTGCCCGGGCAGATTACCGGCACGTTCAAGCTGATCTATATAAGCTTTTGCGAGTGCAAAAGTAGCCGGCCAGTCGAATTTCGGTTGACCCTGCGCATTCAGCTGATCAAATGTTACCGTATTAGCTGCAGCGATCTCGTTTTCAGAGATATAGGGACTTGGCTCAAGCTCAAAAATATCGAGCCCGCGAGCGATTTCTGAATTAATAATAACGCCATTATACCAATAGACCGACCAGCTGCCTCCCATCTGCATACGGTTGGTGTCCACGGGTCCACGGTCGTGGAAGGCTATTTCAACCGGGTTTTCAGGGTCAGTCCAGTCAAAGATCGAAATGCCGCCCTGGTACCACGACTGCACCATAATATCCCTGTCCGGAATGGGTATTAAAGAACCGTTGTGAGCTACACAATTCTCCTGGGGAGTTTGCGGGGCAGGCAATTTATAATAACTTTTGAAGTCCATCTTGTTGTCTTCAATAGTGAAAATCGCATTTGCGCCCCATTCCACCGGATCATCTTCGCGGCACTTTGGCTGGCCGCCGCCTCCCCACTCGTCGGTAAAGAGAACCTTGCTGCCGTCATTGTTAAAAGTCGCAGAATGCCAGTAGGCAAAGTTGGAATCCGCTACGGCATCTACCCGCATTGGATTTGCAGGATCTTTAATATCCAGCAGGAGCCCATAGCCTTCACATGCTCCGCCGGCCAGTCCTATTTCAGGATACAACGTAATATCGTGGCACTGATCGGGTCCGTGGCGTTCGATGTCGTGATCGCCGCGGTCGCCCACCATTTCAGCGATAATTTCGGGAAGGGCTTCCCGCAGCGCAGCACTGTCGGCAGCTGTCGGTTCGCCGCTGCTCCCTCTTTGTTTCATAATATCTCGGAGCATCTGTTCAACTATCTGTGAGGAAAGTATCCGGGGCTGACCGTAAATTTCAGCTACAAATGCGCCTTCTTCCTCGGCTTTTTTAATCTTGGCACGGTCGGCGGGAGACATTCCATGTTCCGGGGGTGCCTCCAGTCCGTCAAAAATTCTTGGCGAACTGACTATCGCTGCCTTTTCGGGATTGGCCAGTGGCACTTTTATCACTTCAATCCGGAAAAGTGCGGAATTAGGATCTTCATCGGGCATGGCATCGGAACAGCCGGGAAGTTCTTCTTCCGGCCGGACCGGCGCGGAGCCTGAAACATACACGTATACATTCTCATTATCCTCCGGATCATCCAGTACGGAATGGGTATGAGAACCCCGGCAGGTTTGTACGTTGGATATATATTCCGGATTACGGATATCGGAAATATCAAATATCCGGATTCCCCGCAGACGCTCTTCACTCACTGCCTCGTTTACACCCTCCGTGCCGCAGTCGAGCCGTCCGCCGAGCCCTTCGCCTGACACAAACAGGAGGTCTTTATATACCGACACATCACTTTGTGAAGCAGGACAGAGAAAATCAACTACAAGCTGGGGCGAAGACGGATTGGAAATATCCCAGACCATGAAACCATTATAGTTACCCTGGATGGCATAATTATCTTTAAAGGCCAGGTCGGAATTCGTTACCCCCAGGAAATCTTCGGGGGGAGGGGTTTGCGACAGCATGTTCAGATTCCAGACCGCTTCTCCGGCATCAAACAATCCGGCTGCCAACCCGACACGGGGATCCGGTTCAGGCGGATCCACTTCATCTACAGGTATTAATTGTGGAGAAGGAGTTGATGATGTTTCAACCATTGAGGAGGAGGGTGCGCAGGCATAAGCGCCGAAAATTACACCCAAAAGACATATCCACAGCCAGATTTTGCCGGGATTGGAATTTCCTGAAGCCGGCAGATACAAAAAGTGATTGTTATTCATAATTTGTAGAAATTTGAGCTTTATTTTAAAAAGAATGCTTTAAGTCCTGACTATTTCCCACGGTCGTTCAGTGTGTTGAGCATGAGTTCCATCCGTTCGATCTCGGTTATCTGATCAACCTGGATATCGGAGGCGAGCCTGAACGCTTCTTCATCTTGTGCCGCCCCGTCTTTATCGAACAGGTCTCTGACCATGTGTACCGCCCCGGCATGGTGTTCGATCATATAGGTGAGGAAAAGCCGGTCGAACTCCGTCCCCCGGGCCCGGCTGAGTTCCTGAAGTTTGTCCTGTGAAAGCACACCGTGCATATTCCTGTACGCCGTGTATAGTTCACCCTCGATTCGTATTGTCAGGTCCAGTTCGTCAATTTCAATCTCAGGCACCGGTTGTTCCCGGTCGCGAAGCCACTGCTGCATTGTGGAAATTTCATCCTTTTGTGCATTGATAATTCGGGCGGCCAGTCTTTGTACTGCCGGACCGGCACCATTTTCGGGTGCAAGTGCCGACATAACCAGCGCCTGTGCGTGATGGCCGATCATTCCCTTCATAAACATTACATCGGCATCTGTAAACGACATCCGGGAGCTGTCAACCCTCGCCCAATAGAGGGCTTCCATATCCGATCTGTCATCCGTTGCAGCATCAGTGGTGACATTGTCGCTGGACTTGCATGCTACAGCACCAATCAGAATTAAGGCTGCAGCCAGAGCTCGGCAGGAGAGTAAAACTTTTAAGCTTTTGTTTATCACTGTGGGTGAATAATCTTTGGATAGACTGTGGTTAATAACAATGATAGTATAAGTGCATTAAAAAAGAAAAACCAGAGTCAATTTACAATTGTTGAATGGTTAAGATTAAAGCGATTTACCATTGCAGCGATGGGATGGCTGATTATGCGGAATTTGGCTAACCTGCATTTCTTACAAAAAAATATTATAGAAATGCTAATTGCCTGTGGCACAATATTTTGCATGTTTTTAAACGGATATTTTAAATTACAGTCTGTTATACGCTGCGAAATTTAGCTGCCTGCTGCGTTGAAGGGCAAATGGCTCTACTACGTTAAAACTTCGTAGAGCAAGTTTGATACTTCGCCTGCCCTACATAGCTTTAGCGAAGTAGGGCCTTGCATCCAACCAAATTTCTTGGTGAGAAATGCAGGCCAATTCCCAAACCGGCACCAAATGTTCCTACCGAACATGGACAGGTTTTTGATCGGGATTTCTACCGACCAGACGTTCCTGACGGAACGAACGGCGGCATTGCTCAATCTACCACACAAATCCGCTGCCATCCGTACCAATCCGCGGCTAACCCTTATACCCTTATACCCTTATACCTCTAATCCCCTTTCCCCAGGCATTACAAGATACGTCCCGGCAATGAGTGCTATCAGCACCAGATTTCGGAGCAGGGTAAAATCCAGTCCCGAAGCAAAGCCGAAGGCGCCGAAACAGCCGCAGTTACCAACATTTATTCCCTGCAGATAAAAAAAACCGAGCACGCCGGTAAATCCCAAAAGCATCACCAGTGCGGCAGTAAAAGCAGATACCAGATATCTTCCCCACAGCAGCACAACTGCTATAACAAGCTCGAGGACAGTGATCGTCATTACAATCGGATCGGCATATTCTATCAGCCAGTAAAATTTTGTTGCCAGCAGTTCTACCAGGAAACGCGCATCCGAACTGTTGATGAGTTTGCCAATACCCGAAACCAGGAAGAGAATTCCGATGATATATCGTATTGCAGTAATAAAAATCCGCGCGTACTTTGTACGTATCATTTTTGGAAATGATTTTAGGGGAATGTTACCCTGTGAATTTATGTAATTCTTTGCAAAGGAATATAAGAAAGAATGGTATGAATATTTTAATCACAGGGGGCACCGGTTTTATCGGCTCTTATCTGCGAACGCTGTTGCTACGTGAAGGGCACCTGCTGACGATCGTTACCCGTTCACCCGGGAAATATGAAAGTGAAACGGCCCAAAACCAGCGCTTTATTTCATGGGATGCTGATTTTAACTCCGAGATGGAACAAGCGGATGCGGTTATTAGCCTGGTTGGGGAATCAATATTCGGCCAGCGGTGGACCGACGAAGTCAAGCAGAAGATTTATTCCAGCCGGATAGACAATACGTTAAAACTGGCGTCGGCAATTAATCAGGTCACTGATCCTCCTTCGGTAATGATTTCCGCTTCCGGCATTGATTATTATAGTGACAACGGTGATGAGTTTATAGGCGAATCCGGTGAATCCGGCAATAGTTTTCTCTCCAAAGTATGTATGGATTGGGAGAAAGCAGCCAGGGAGGTAACCGATGCGGGAGTTCGCGTTGCTATTCCGCGTTTTGGTATCGTGCTGGAGACAGGTGGAGGCGCCCTTCAGCAAATGCTGATTCCTTTCAAATTATTTGTCGGCGGCTCGGTGGGATCAGGCAAACAATATTTCAGCTGGATACATATGCACGACTTGTGCCGGGGCATCATCTTTGCACTGGAACACGAACATTTTGATGGAGCCTATAATTTATGTGCTCCGAATCCCGTAACAATGAATGAGTTTGCCGACTCTCTCGGGGATATTCTGAACAGGCCTTCGCTCTTCCGCGTGCCGGAATTTGCATTGAAAATGGCGTTGGGCGAAGCTGCGAATCCTGTGATCAACAGCCTGCGCGTACAGCCCAAAAGGCTGCAGCAGGAGGGCTTCGAATTCCGGTTTGAACATGTCTCGGAAGCCTTAAGCGAGATTCTAT
>CAZPWQ010000050.1:0-5085 GCA_964590495.1 uncultured Balneolaceae bacterium | reverse complement strand
GTTCGTACTTCTCCGGCAGATGATTTTGCTATATACAGAAACCGGATAAACTCTTTGTTGGAATTTCGTTCAAAACCTTCTGCAATATTGGAAGGTATTGAAGTAGCAGCTCGTTGAATTTGATCTCTCAATCCAAAATCAGTACAGTTTTCCAGCTCTCGGTAAAGCTGTATTGTCAATTGCATCCCCTCTTTCCAAACAATTAAATCTTCAAACTTTTTAATCTCAAGGTCCATTCCGTTTGTGTTTTATTAATAACTTAACAGTATGTCCTTTTGAAAAGGAAATCCTTACAAAAATTCAGGCACTGATTTTCCGGTCTCCTTTCCTCCGGTCTCCTTTTCTCCTTTATTCGCCATATATCGTCCAGCAACGGAGCCCGCGGTTGGTCTGGGCTATAACTTCCTTGTATCCGTCGTTGTCGATATCGGCTACCACGACATTCTCCATACCGGTAGTAGGCAGGGAATAGATCCGCTCACCGTTGGAAATCTGCCAGGCATATAGCCGCCCGAAATTGGCCAGCGTGATGACATCCTGCCGGCCGTTGCTGTCCAGATCTGTGATAAACGGAGAAAATCCGGCCGCGGATGGCTGACCCATATTTTCATTAAACAATAATTGACCGGCTTCACTGATTAAAAATACCGAGCCGTTCGAACCCATCGTAAGGATCATTTCCTCGTTGTATGTTTGTTCACCCGATTGAAGCGACAGCTCGTGAACGGAGGGAGTGCCGGTCAAAGCATTATCCGAGACGTAGGCAGCTTCGATATCACCGGATCCCGAAGATGAATTATAGGTATCCAGTGAATCGGCAAACAGCTTATTGGGACCTATCGAATAAAGGTAGCCGTCAGCTGCACCCGCCAGTATATTTTCTTTATATACAAGAGGAGAACCATTGATCGAAGCATTCAGGAATTTCGGGAAATCTTCTTTCGGTGAGCCATCCACCTCCCAGACATGAATGGCGTTTGATGCAAAAGCAAGGATTGAACGGGAACCGTCGAACATGCCGACAGTGGGTTGTGATTGAATTACAGTATTGGTTGTAACCGGCCATCCGTCTACATTGTTTCCGCGGTTGTTCAGCATGTGCAGGCTTCGGTCTGCCGTAGCAATCAAGGCTTCCGGTAAACCGTTGCGGGTAATATCTGCCACGATAAGAGGCGTTGTAATTTGTTCATTCACTGTGAATGGGAATTGCGGAAGGAGCTCTCCGTTTTCGTTCCACCCGTATATTTTATTACCGGCAGCAACCAGTATCACATTCTGATTAGTGCCATACCAGTCATATACCACGGGCGAACCAATGGGAGTGTCGTTCTCCGTATCCACTTCAAGTGCTACCGTTCCATCGGCTGCCAATGCATATACCCTGCCCGATTCGGTAGCAAAAATAATCTCTTCTCTTGGACTGCCCCCTATATCAGCAAGTACAGGTTTACCCGTCAGCCCGGAATTATCTGTAGGTACCAGCCATTTTTCCTCATATGGTGCGGTGCGATCAGTGGTTTGATAGGTTTTAAGATTAAAAGAAAGATTTTCACTGTTTTCATCGAGAGCAGTAGAGGTTGTCAGCAGATCAAATTTTGTGGTAATGGCATCAACATTGCTTCCAAGTCTTAAAAAAGGTTCGATGAAAGAATAAAAATCGGTATTGGCAACAAAAAGACCGCTGATTTCACCGGGAAGTTCTTCTTTTGCCGCCCGGTAATCTGAATCATAGGAAATAACCCTTCGCCGATCATGATCCGATTCGACTATTTCGGTTAGTCCTCTGCGTTTGGATATTACCAGTACGTCCCCGGTCAGGTCGAGATAAAAACTATCAAAAGTACACAATGCACCGCCGATCATTTTGCACAATACGCCGCTTCGGACAAAATAGAGGTCGTCGGTCGGTTCGATCAGACTATCAGCTTCCAATTCATTCAGCTGTTCCCTGACGGAAGAAACATCATTGACTTTTCTAAGGAAAAGGTGCTCCCCCGTGGAGAGGAATCCTGATTCAGTATACATCACTATTCCGAATTCGTCACCGAGACTTTTGGCAAAGCGGGCGTAACGGGTTTGTTCATCCATCAAGGCGGCATCCAGATCGGTGGTATCAGGAGCAGAGACGGGAGGTGCAGGGTTAGGTGTCGCCCTCATCAAAGCAAATGCCGCCACATTGGATGAAATATACTGGTCGAGATATATGGGCGCATTTTTAGAAGAAAAGGAAGCTACCAGCTCTGTGGGTGAATCTTCGGCGAGAGGTATCAGTCCTGACATCTGAAATTCCCTGTTCAGCTGTTCTCCTTCCTGTGAAACAGACAGCAACGCCGGCTGTGTACCCTGCAGGGCTCCTTTAATGAAAGGGCGGTACATCACCAGGGCCAGTTGTTCAAACCATCCGTCCAGAGCAGGTGTATTCATGACTATTCTGCCGGGTTCCAGCTGCAGGTCTGACAAACGGGCGCGCGGTTTTTTGTCCAGATATGTTCGAACAGCATCTTCGATGCCGAGACTGGATTCGGAAAATAGCAGGACGTCGTTTAGCCGGGCAGCGTATAAAATTCGGTTATTGATACTGAGTTTGTGAATGACAAAATCATTAAAGTAATAATGGTTCTGGGAATATTCTTCATAAAATGTTTTTTGCAGCGTGTTTAAAAAAGATTCCGGTGCCTCTGTGAACCAGATAGTCTCCAGCCGATTCTCTGCACCGGGATAGAGCATAATGGATTTCAACGGTAATGAAGTTGTGGAGACCGAATCTACCCGGGAGATCAGCTGTACGGCCGACGAGGTAATGTCATCCAGAAAAGGCGTGTATTCAGAGTCGAGGACAGACTGCAGGGTGGCGTTTTCCTGTGGTATAATTAAAAAGGGTGCTTCTTCGGGTACCGCATCCGACCAGGGGCGTTCCGGGACAGAAGAACAGGAGCAGATAAAAAGTACAATAAGAAATATGAATCCTGACTTAGGAAATTGATTCATGAATATTGGCAAATATTTTCTGAAATAATTGTTACGTAAAGACAGTTTATTTTATAGCTTATTAAGGAGTAATAAAAAGAATCACCGGACATTCGGTGTTTTTGCAAGCCCCAAAGTAATAAATTTGTAGTAAATGAACTTTTTAAATCCGCTTTTTCTATTAGGTCTGCTGGCAGTGGCGGTGCCGGTAATAATTCACCTGATTAACTTGCGGCGGCCTCAAAAAATTGCCTTTTCGACACTGGCTTTTTTCAAAGAACTCCAAAAAAGTACGATCAGGCGTATCCGGATCAAACAGTATCTGTTGATGGCACTTCGCGCGCTTGCCGTATTATTCCTGGCCCTGGCTCTTGCACGTCCGTTTTTGCCGCCTATGCTAAGCAGTTCATCGGGATCCGGTGAGCCGAAAGCCATAGCATTAGTCATTGACAACAGTCCGAGCATGGAACGGGTGGGGAGTGAAGGGCCGCTTATTGAACAGGCACATGAGGTAGCCCGGCAGTTGATCGACAACGGTCTTTCCTCCAACCGTTATCTGGTTTTTGGGACAAACGGTTCGTCGAGAGAGGGCGGAATATTTACAGAAAGTGAGCGCGCCAAAGAACTGGTCGGAGAGGTAGAGGTTTCAGAAGCGGCACATTATACTTCCGAGAGTATCCGCTCTGCGTATCAGCAGTTACAGCAGTCAACGCTGTCACAGGCAGTTATTTTCTTTATTTCCGACGGACAGGCAACGCAGCTTTCATCTCTGGAAGACCTGGATCTTTCATCTGAGGCAACCACTAAGCCAGTTTCTTTTCAAATGATAAATCTGGAAAGCAGCCAGCAGCAAAACCTGGCGATCTCCGATATTTCGCTTCAAAGTCAAATGCTCAGCGAAGGTTCACCGGTAACAATAGCAGCTACAGTTGAGAATGTCGGCGATGTGGCCGCTTCCAACCATTTTATTTCACTTGAGGTTGAGGATGAGCTGTCGGGACAATATGAAATATCATTGGAGGCCGGTGAAGAACAGGAGTTTCTATTTGAACTGATTCCCGGTAAGACGGGCGATATTCCGGGGCGTTTTATACTGGAGGGGGATGAAATAAGTTATGATAACCTGCGCAATTTCGTGATCCGTGTCCCAGAATCACGATCGGTACTTCTGGTAAACAGCGGTGAAGAACAATCCGATTTCATATCCTATTTACAACCCGCACTCGAGGCAGCCCGGCAGACAAATGCCCAGATAAGCTTTGAAGAGAAGTCAGTAAACGACGTCGATCAAACGTCATGGCTTACCAATGATGCGATCATTCTCGACGGACTACGCACGATTCCTGAATACTGGTTCGAAGATTTACAGCGATATGTTCAGGAGGGGAAAGGTATACTTTTTCTGCCGTCGGAGCAGGGAGATATCCAGGGATATAACTCTTTTTTCTCGCAGTTTAATGCCGGTTCTTTTGATAATATCGTCGGTGAATATGCCTCATTTAAAACTACAGGGGCTCTGGGCAGGCTTGAAGAGGGACATCCGGTTGTCAATGAACTTTTTAATAAACAGCAGGATGAAGAGATAAAAATAGATTTCCCCGAACTCTTCTTCTATTACCATTATGAGCAGCCCTCAAATACCGGATCCTATACTATTCTTCGTGCGACAAATGATGATCCGTTGCTTTCAGAGCAAAAATTCGGAGAAGGTGTATTGTTGATCTCATCACTCGGGGCCGACCCGGGCTGGTCAAATTTTCCGGTGCATCCGCTTTTCGCGCCGCTCTATTATCGCAGTACACTCTATGCCTCAACTACGGAAAGCGGGGGAATCCAGCAACATATTATAGGAAAATCTTTTTCCTGGGAAGGTAATATAGAAGAGCAAAATTTAACGGTCATTATTAATGACAGAGAAATAAAACCTTCTGTTCAGCGGCGTCAGGGCGGTATTCTCATTGAGTATGAAGGCAAAGACTGGGAGCCCGGTTTCCTTAGAATAGAGGCTGAAAACAGCGAGCGCCTGGTTGCAGTAAATCAAAATATAATGGAATCACATTTTGATACGTTAGACAATATGAAGCTACAGTCCTGGCTCAGCGATGAGTTGGCTGTCGG
>CAZPWQ010000049.1:0-24227 GCA_964590495.1 uncultured Balneolaceae bacterium | reverse complement strand
GTCTTTCATCCGCTCACCAAAGAGCATATCCGTGAAATTGTGGATATTCAGCTCAGACGAGTATTCAAGATGCTTGATAAAAAAGGTATCAAGCTGTCAATATCTGACCCGGTCAAAGACTGGCTGGCAAGTCGTGGGTATGATCCTGTTTATGGTGCTCGTCCGCTCAAGCGGCTTATCCAAACGAAAATAATCGACAAACTCGCCACTGAGTTAATCAAACGTGAAGAAGAAGAGGCGGTTCATTTCGAGGCTACTCTTGGCAAAGATGGCGAGGAGATAGAGTTCGCAGAGGTATTTGATGATGCCGAAGCCTGGGCGGGGTAACGCCAGATGGAAGACGCGAGACGTAAGACGGGTTTTTTAAATCCGAAATCCAAATGTTCAAAATCCGAAACGGCTGCTGTTTTTTACATAACCAGTCCTTTAATAAAATGGCTGGATATTCTACATTCGGTTGAGTAATAAACAACAACCACGGATGTTTCGGATTTTGGTCATTAGGATTTCGGATTTTATCCCTTCGCCATGGTGGCTTCGCTCCGGATGGTGGCGCAGAGTGTTTCAAAAGCCTCAGTTTTCGTGAGATAGGCCGAAGCGCCGACACTTCTCATATCCTCGATAACGCCCTCATCATCATGCAGTGAGAGGCCGACGATGCGGATATGGGACTGATCCGACATAATTTTCTTTGTTGCCTCGATACCGCCCATTTTAGGCATATTGATATCCATCAGGATTACATCGGGAGAAGTTTCTTTGGTCAACCTGACAGCTTCCTCCCCGTCGGCCGCCTCAGCTATCACAACAATATCATCCTGGTCTTCAATAATCTTTCGAAGGCCTTCCCGTACCATCTGGTGATCATCCACCAATAATACTTTAATCCTCCGGTCATCTTCTCTTTTTCGCCTGATCTCCCTGATCTGTTCGGCTTCTTTGGTTTGCTCGACTGCCGCGGCGACTTTGTCTTCCTCATCCAGCGGCATATAAAGGGTTACCTTCGTGCCCTTTCCAATTTCAGAGTCAATATCTACGTCGCCACCCAGAAAATCGATACGTTCCAGTATATTAAACAGCCCGAATCCTCCCTGGCGGGTGGGGGCTGATCTAATACTATCCGGATTAAATCCATTGCCTTCATCTTCTACAGAAATCTGTACCTGATCTTTATCTCGTTTTAAAACAACACGTGCATTATTGACAGAGGTATGTTTTACGACATTAAATAACAGCTCCCGTACACTCTGCAGAAGTGTAGTCTGAACATCCTTACCCAGCGGCTTCGGCTGCCCGTCATCTTCAATCGTAACATCAAGGTTATGCTTTTCCATCTTTTTAGCAACCCATCTGATACTGCCCCTCATATCTTCATCATCGAGGGTAGGCGGCGGTTTCAGGTCCGACATCAGATCTCGGGTATATGTCAGGGCATCATCCATTACTTGTTTTAACTCATCTATATCGATTGCCGCCTCCTCGGAAAACTGGTCCGTCTGTAACAGGTCAACTTTCATTTTTCCTACAGCCAGCATTTGTCCCAGGTTATCGTGCAGTTCTGCTGCCAACCGCTGCCGTTCATTTTCTTCGGCCTTACTCAGCTGCGATGCAAGAGAGCGCAGCTGGTCCTGGTATGACAGTAAAGCCTCTGTTCTTTCCTCCACCCGCTCCTCGAGGGTTTCATTCATTGACTGCAGCTCTTCTTTGGCTTCCCTGCGTTCTGTCAGATCCACCCCCTGTGCAAATATTCCGTTAATAGATCCGTCAGCATCCCGGAGCGGTTGATACACCAAGTCGAGATAAAGTGTTTCGAGGTCTTCAGTATCCGGATTCCGGTTAAGCTTTACCGGTATATCAGTCGTAATGTATGGTTCACCTGTTTCATAAACCCGGTCCAGCATATCAAAAAATCCCTGGCCTTCGATCTCCGGAAATACTTCGCGTGCAGGCCTACCGATTACCTCCCGATCCTCTCCTACTAATTTCATGTATAAATCATTTGCCCGTTCAAACACATGATCAGGTCCCCGCAGCGTACACATGAATGACGGTGCATGTTTGAATATTTCAGAAAGCCGTTCCCGCTCGTTTTCCACTTCCCGAAGCAGCTGTTCAAGCTTTTCCCGGGCCTGTTTTTTTTCTGTGATATTGTTAAATAGTACAGCAACTTTTCGCTCATCGGGTTCTCCAACGCGGAATGCAGAGATTTCAAACCAGCGTTCTAGTTCATCAGTATAATCCTCAAAATGAGCCGGCTCTCCTGTCAAAGCTACTTTGCCGTAATTCTCAAACCAATAATCCTCAAGATCAGGCATTATCTCCGTTGCCCGTTTTCCCTCTGTATCCTCTAAACCTGTATGTTCTTCAAATGCTGAGTTCGTTTCGAGATAACGCCAGTCTACCGGCTTTTCCTTTTTATCAAATTCTATTTTGAGAATACAAAAACCTTCCTCCATCGTTTCAAACAAGGTCCTGTACTTCTCTTCGCTCTTACGTAAAATCTCCTCGGATTCCCGGCGCTCGATCTGTCGTGCCGCCTGTTGTGTATAAAGATCCAGCAATTGCATTCTGTTGTCGTCAGGGCGGTGAGGATTTTTCCAATACATAGAAAATACACCTAAAAATTGTTCGTCACTGCCGAACAACGGTGTCGACAACACCGCATTCATCCCGTGAGATCTTGCAATTTTGCCGAACTCAGAAAATTCAGTGGTGTTCTGGAAATCTTCCACCAACACCTGTTCATGATTTTTCAAAGCCGTTGCACAGGAGGTAATGTCATCCGCAGCTATAATCCCGAATTGTTCTTCGAATTCCTCACCATATCCGATAGTACCGACCAGTCTGAGTACATCGTCTTTTTTGTCATAAATCTGGACACTAGCTTTATCCGCATTCATCATTTCGGCGGCTGCCTTCATCACCTCTTGCATCGTCATTCTGACGTTACCTTGCATTTGGAGACGTGAGCTCAGTGAATGCAACCGTTTCATATCATCCACCCTGGAAGAAAGCCGTTCTTCTTTCTCCCTCAGTTCCAGTTCAACCCTCTTTCTTTCGGTAATATCCCGGGTTACACAGTGGGTATGAATAAATTCACCGTTCTTCTCATAAACGCTTGAATTGATAAGGACATGTTTTATCGAGCCATCCTTGCATTCGAGACGAGCCTCGTAATCATCCAGTTTCTCACAATTTTTCAACCTTCCCAAAATATCTTCAACCACATCCTGGTCAGCATGAAAATCAGCAATATGGTTGCCCACGTATTCTTCCCGGGTGTAACCAAGCATATCCAGTTCAGCCTGATTTACACGTTTAATAATTCCGTCAGAGCTCACCCAATGAATACCTACATTGGCATTCTCGAAAAAATCAGTTAATTCCTTTTCATTTTGACGAGTCTCTTCCCATAGTTTCTCTGTCGGCTGCGTGGCATCTTCTGCTTTAGTTGCAATAATATATACACCGCCAATCGAGCCATCATCATCAGATAAAGGACTTGCAGAATAATCAAGAAGATATTCTCTTTCGCCGTTGGAAGAAAAGGCCTTATTTTTTATCTCAACTGCTTCTCCTGTAGAAATAATTTGTTGCAGACTGGAACCAAAAATTCCCTGATAATTTTTAAAAACTTTATCAACAGGTTTGCCGAGTGAAGATGGCTCATTTCCTGGTAATTCTTCCGCCCATGCATCATTGCAGAAAAAGATGAGCTCATTCCCCCAGCAGATGCCGACGGGAAATTTTGAGGCAAGGCAGATATTCAAGGCTGTATGCAGGCTTTGAGGCCACTCCTCCACTACACCAAGAGGCGTCTCAGACCAATCTTTGTCTTGGATTAATTTGCCCATTCTGCTACTTTCAGGCCATTTAAAATCCACGTGACTCATAATAAATCCTGCAATTCAATTAAAGAGGGGATTTCTCTTTCACAAAACTCCGCAGCTGTTAGTTCTTTAAGCTATTTTTCAGAACGATTATTGTCGTACAAGTTATGATTTAAACCGCCGAAGATTTATTATATCTCCATCGATTGATTCATAACCCACTCATTTTACAAAAAATCACCTAAATTTTTGTATCATTTGGATAATAAGACAAAATTATCCATTTCAAAAATTTTTATCAACCCAAAAATCCTGTTTATATGGAATAAAAGGTATTTTTCCCCGTATAGATTATGTTATGCCTTTGGTGAATTTACAAATAAATTGATACCGTCGTTCATTAAATTTCATTAACAGTCCTTTTCAAACACCGTATGGCAGAGGTAACTGACTGTAACTGCCATGTACACCAGCAAGAGCAACTACCCAAACCTTTAATTAAATTTGATTGCCCCCTGGTCGTGGGCTTTTCAGCTACAACAAATTCTCCGGATTCAGTCCCTGCAGATCGTCGGTAATAAATTTGCGTCCCTCGCGAATTTTGTCTCCGTCCAGGTAGACGTCTGCACCGATGCATACCAAGTCCCAGTGAATATTGCTTTCATTACCGTTGGGGGCGATTTCATAATCTTTGCCCAGCGTAAGATGATTGGATCCATATATCTTTTCATCAAACAGTATATCGTACATAGGCTCTTCTATAACAGGATTAAGTCCAAAGCTGAATTCCCCGAACTGGCGGGCTCCGGCATCCGTATCAAGTATTTCTTCAAGCTGCTCATTGTTGGATGAATCGAAATCTACGACTACCCCGTCTTTTACAACCAGTTTTATAAACTCGAAGGGTTTGCCCTGGTACACGCTGGGAGCATAGGTAATTTCTCCGCTCACCGAAGATAAGACAGGAGATGAAAAAAGTTCTCCGTCCGGAATATTCCGGTTACCGAAACAGGGAATCCAGTTTTGACCTTTTACCGAAAATTCGATATCTGTCCCCTTCCCTTTAAGCTGTATCATATCTGTTTTTCTCAACCGTTCTTCCAGCGGCTTCATCGCCTCGGCAAGCTCGTTGTAGTCCAGCAGACAGGCCTTGTAATAAAATTCCCGGAATTTCTGTGTCGGCATTTTTGCATTCATGGCGAAAGCCTCCGACGGGTAACGCAACACGACCCAGTTAGTGTTGTTGACACGCTCTTCAAGATGTACCGGATCCAGAAACTCATCGGCATACGCCTTATTAGCTTCTTTGGAAACCTCCGCCTGCTCGTAAATATTAAGTGAAGCACGTATGCCGACAAAAGCATCCATCTGTTTCATCAGCGGCAGTTGATCAACTTCAGCCTGATTTCTCCAAAATTTCTTATCGCCCTTTTCAACAAGCATCCGCCGGATTTCAGTATCTTCTATCTGTATGAACGGATTGGCATTCATCTCGCGGGCCTTTTCCACCAATGCCCGTAATAATTCTATTCCGTTTAATCCCACCAGCTGCAACATTACATTTTGTCCCTCTTTCAGTTGACAGCTGAAGGTTAATATCTTTTCTGCGAGCAGGTGATCTTGTTTGTTGTACATGAAGTTCTTAAGAATTTTATTAATGTTTTAGCAGTTCTATATCTCAAAAATTATAATAATAATATATATGTCGGTACTACATATTTATAAATTGTTTCATTCATCCCCTTTATTGTTTCCTTTTTGTGTGGATATTCCGATAAAGATTTAGGGGACAGTAATTTCGACTACTAAAAAAGTTTAAATACTGATATTTGAATGTTTAAAAAACATTTTCCATTATTTAATTATTTGCTTAAATATTAAATAAATTATACTTTTAAAAAGCAGACAAAAAAATAACCAGGTGATTAACTGTTATGAGTAAACAAAACTGTATACGCGATGTAGCCGACCTCAACCAGATAAACAGGTGCATAGAATCTCTAAACGAAGTGGAAGAATCTGTTGACCGGCTGGTGGATATTCTGAAACTTACTGCCAACGACGTCCGGCTCAAAATTCTTTACCTGCTTAGTAAAGAAGACAAACTCTGTCCCTGCGATCTGGGGGATATTCTGGATATGAGCATCCCGGCGATTTCCCAACACCTGCGAAAACTCAAGGATGGTGGGCTGGTGGAGACCGAGAGAGATGGACAGGTAATCTTTTATTCCCTGAACCCGCTATTTAAGAAAATTCTCTCACCCAGCTTCAATCAAATCAAAGACAACAATATTCTGGAGGTATTAGCCGCATGAATGATCAACAGCAAAACAAATCTTTAGCTTTTGCTTAAATATTATGAACAAACAAGCACTGAAAGTCTCGATCAGCGGGATGACCTGTGAAGGTTGTGCCCGCAATATAATCAAGCAATTTAAAGATAAAGAGGGCATACTGGACAAAGCCGTCAGCTATCCCGATGAAAAAGCCGAAATCACTTACGACCCGGATAAAATCACCAAAGAGGAATTGATCGACACCATCAACGCCACAGGTCACTATCAAGTAACCGGCGAAATCGAAACCTCTGAAAATAGCCAAAATCGTTATTCACTGGTCATCATCGGCGGCGGTTCGACCGCTTTTGCAGCGGCCATCAGATCCAGTGAGCTGGGTGGCAATGCCCTCATCATCAATAAAGGGCTGCCCGCCGGGGGCACCTGTGTGAATGTAGGATGTGTTCCCTCCAAAACGTTGATCCGGGCTGCCGAAGCTAATCACCGGGCATCCCATCCCGGCTTTGAAGGCATCCATACAAATAGCCGTATTGCCGATTTTAAAAAGATTATCGATCAAAAACAGAGTATGGTGGTTGACCTGCGACAACAAAAATATTTGGATGTGATTAAAGATGACCCCAATATTACCCTATTGGAAGCCCGCGGTAAGCTGATCGATAAGCATACAATCGAGGCGGACGGCAAAACCTATTTGGCTGAAAACATCCTGATTGCCACCGGGGCTTCTACCTTTGTTCCGGATATACCGGGACTGAAAGATTCCGGTTACCTGACGAATGAAAGTGCCTATGAACTGGAAGAAAATCCCGAACATCTGGTCATCTTCGGCGGCGGCTATATCGCCCTGGAGAATGCCCAGTTATTTGCCCGTCTTGGCTCGAAGGTGACTGTCGTTCAACGCTCGGCACACGTGCTCAGCGACCAATCGGAAGAGCTGGCACAAGCCCTGACCGGGTATTTGGAAACCGAAGACATCACAGTTCTGACCAATGCCGATGTTCAACAGGTATTATCGGCCGGAGATGAAAAAATAGTGAAACTCGCCGTAGACGGGGAAAAAACCACCTTCAAAGCCACTCATCTGCTGGTTGCCACCGGACGGCGGGGCAACACGGGTGAACTGGGACTGGAAAACGTGGACCTGGCCACCAAAGGGCGTGGCTATCTGTCCGTGGATAAAACCATGCGTACCTCCGTTCCGAACATTTTTGCCGCCGGTGACGTCACAGGTGAATATCAGTTTGTCTATACCGCCGCTTATGAGGGCAAACTGGCCGCTGAAAACGCCCTGCGGGGATCATCGGGCAATGCCGATTATTCGGTGCTGCCCTGGGTTATTTTTACAGATCCGCAGGTAGCCGGTATCGGCATGGACGAACAACAAGCTAAAGAAACCGGTATCGAATACGATACCACAACACTTTCGCTGGATCATGTGCCCCGCTCTATCGCTGCCCGGGATACCCGCGGCTTTATTAAACTGATCCGCACTCACGAAAACGACCGGCTGATAGGGGCCCGTATTCTGGCCCCGGAAGGCTCGGAGCTGCTTATGGAGCTTGCGATGGCCATCCGGCATGGAGTGACGGTAAAATCGCTGATCTCGGAGTTCCATCCCTACCTGACTCTTTCCGAAGGTATCAAACTGGCCGCTCTTACTTTCGACAAGGATGTAAAAAAATTGAGCTGCTGTGCCGTTTAGAAATAAGATAATGCTTCAAAACTTATAAAAACCATGTCAAAATTCGATTTTATCAATTATAACAAATACACGAAAACCGGATTCTGGACAAGTCTGGTGGCAGCGATATGCTGTTTTACTCCCTTGCTGCTGTGGGGCTTTGCTTTTGCCGGACTGGCTGCCTACACGGCTTACATCGACATTGTTGTGCTGCCGATTCTTTTTATCGGTCTTGCTGTATTAGCATTCGGATATTATGTGCATAAGAAAAGAAAGAAGAATGATGGTGCTAAAAACCCGGCTTCCAAACCAGAACCCGGGTGAGGAATTCTGCAAAACTCCAATCGCCCTGCGCTATGCGCCATGCACTCTGCCCTTTGCCCTAATAATCGAAATTCCATTGAAGATTTACCCCCTGATGAGAACTGTTTTCCTGGCGAATAATCAGCTTCAGATTTTTCATTAGCAGATATTCAAGCAGAAACCCGGTATCCGGTGTTGAGCCGGAAATAATGTTTTGAATCGCAAAAAAGGCCCGGGAACTAAGATACCAACCGGTAGTAATTGATGTTCCGTTTTCTGTACCCTGGCGTGTATTATCGATTTTTACGACATCGATACCCAGCCGTTGTGTTGCCAGGGCTTCAACTCTGTCAAGTAATACATCCAGGGCCATATCTGTTGCCGAGGTGTTACTGCCTGAATTTGCCACGACTTGTTTCCAGGAATCAAGAGCATAAAAAGGCTGCCCAAACAAGGTATAACTGATGATATTCTCCAGCTCCATTTCCGGTTCGCTTGCATAAGTGAATTGGGGATTTTCGACCGTACCTTCAATGATATACCATATGATAACTTCTTCCTGAGTTTGGGGCGGTGTATAACGAGTTCGCACCGCAAGTTCCGGGTTGGCCGGCTCGCCTGCAAAAGTCACACTGCCTTCCTGCAGTTCAAAGCGCTTGCCAAGCGGACGGGCATAACCACCGGCAGTATTCATTGTACCAAAAAGCTCCAAATCTTTACCGCTTTCCTTAACGAGGTCCAACTCACCTTCAAGTTCGATTTCCATTTCAAGAAAACGCTGATTTCGGATAAAGAAACGCCGGTTAAATGTGACATTCATTTCAAGAGCCAATGAATCGTATAGGCTGATGCTGGTTTGATCCTCAGCCGGGGAATCAAGTTCTACATTTTCAACTGATTTTTCACCAAAATTATCCAGTTCTGCAAAACCGTTGACAAAAATGAGGTCACCGGTCATTTTAGGTTGTGTAAGCGTTCCCCGTGAGCGGACATCCATATTTATAACTGCGTTGAATTCGGAGCTATTCACAGCACGGAAATTACTTGCCGTGATACGAATATCCATATCACCGGGCACAAGTTTTTCCAGCTCCATCCTGCCCTCGGCATTCAAACGGCCCCTGCCGCTTCGGGCTGTAAAATTTGCCAGTGTCAACTGGTCCGGTTCAAATAATAGCTCTGACCTTATGCGTTCTATTGTTATTTCGGCCGGAACCAATCTTACAGAACCACCCTTCAAAGCCATTTTTCCGTCGGTTTTAAGATCACCGACAGTACCTTTAATTTGTACGTTCCCATTCAGCTCTCCTTCTATATTACTTACTTGTTCGTTGTCCAGAAAATCATTCAGAGCAGCCAGATTAAAGCCATTGGTATTGATATTTGCAGTAATAGGATCATCCTCTTCGGGCAAACGGACTTCAAACGATTCCAGGTCTATATACAACGGAATTTCGGTGTTAACTTCAGCTGCCTTCTGCTGCAATGAAACTACAGATGCATCTACTTTAAGCACTGATAATTTGTGCAGATAATTCATATTGGCAGTTAAGGAATCGACAGAAACACCTGACAGTATGGCCTTTTCCAATTTCACATTAGCTGAAAACTCAGGATTCCCTGCCTTGCCCTCCAGGTGTCCATTAAAGCTGAGAATTCCTTCGGTATTTTCAATACCATAATCTTCCAACAGCTTCTGAAAACGATCTAAAGCAATTGGTTTTACTTCAAGTTCTCCCAAAACCGGTTCATCAAAAAACGTTTCGCTGAACTGTTCTGGATCTCCCAATTTAAAAGGGATATCAGCCTTCGCGTCAATAATTCGTTGCCCGCTCTCTGTCACTACCATTGTTCCCGAAAGACGCTCGTTATTAATTTCTGTTGCCACAGATAGCGAGTCGAAACGGGTGTCCTGGTAGTTAAATTCCGATAACAGCAGATCGCCCGTCGCTTCTAGTACCGTATCTTCGCGGGCAAATTGGAATTCACCTGACAGATATCCTTCAAAAAAGGCTTCCTCCAGCAAGATATTCTGAATAGCTGTTGTGTTAAGGGACTCTCCCCGTAAATATCCTGTTTGCCGGGCGGAATCAGCATACGGCACGGCGAGTTCCAGTGTAGCACCATCTTCTGATGTCAACCTCAAGGTATCTGTCCTGATTGAATTACCGGCCAAAACAACAGAGAACGGCTGTTGCAGGCTTAAGGTGCGCAGCTGGCTGGAAATATCCAGCTGGGTAGTTTGAACATTTACAGTGTCTGAGGAAACCTCATAAGAACCTGAATGCACAATTTCACCTTCCTGTGTACTGCTGAACTGTAACATAAAACTTCCTCTGGGACCTTCATCAGAAAGAGACCCATTGCTTGTCAACCGCAGATCCTGTAAAACTACGGCCGGCAATTCAGGTTTTGCAAGGTTAAGATCCAGATCATATTCCGGATTTTCTTTAAATAGTACTTCCCCGTCACCCTGTGCCCCTGTCGATTTAATGTTATTATAAACCAGATTTTGCAGGTTAATACTCCCGGTAAACTTCAATGTGTTCTCAGGAGCGGGATTCAACGTACCTTCTATGATACCTTCGGCCTGTAAGGTGTCGGCTCCCGCAAGCGGCGACAGCGATTGAACATCCTTCAGTTCAAGATTAAATGCCAGCTGATTATCCTGATCATAGCTACGGAGAAGGTGGTATCTGGCATCAAAAGTAGCATCGGCTATCGTACTCTCCAGCTGTGCATCTTCAACAATCAGCAGAGTATCACGAATTTCAAAATCGCCGGAAAAATAATTGATCATTTCTCCATTTATTATTGATGAATCAATTCGGATACTTGAATTCATTTGTATCGTCTCCGGGGTAACACCACGCCCCTTGCCGGAAAGTTGCCCTGCCAATGAAGAGGAATATTCATTGTTCCCGGCTAAGTCAGATATATCATAATCCGTAAAATTCAGTTTGTAGTCATATTCCGGCACATCAGTTAGATTTTCAGCAGACACATCAACATTCAACCTGCTTTCTATTAATCTTATAAAGCCATTTGCTGTTACAGATTCCAGGTTGAAACGCCCGTCCAGTTGCACGGCTCCTATCTCCTGCTCCATAAGGCGGCTGTTTTGCATGTTCAATGAATAGTCCCACTGTCTCTCCTTCGGATACCATCCTTTCCCCGACGCTGTGGCAGCGAAATTCACAGCACCGGATAACTCCTTATTTTGAGACCAATAGGCCGGGTTGATATTCCGGCCGTTTAAATTAAAAACTACGGACGGCTCTTCCGCCCAGATGCCTGTTGCCTGAAGTACAGTAGATAGCTGCTGCGCACCATTGCGTGCTTCAAGGTTCCCGTTCAGCGAACCTGACTGCAGATCAAACAAGCCATTAACCGCCGACAGGTTGTAGTCATCCTGTTTGATATCGTCAATTGAGAAAGTGAGTTTCCCATTGCTCTGCCGGTAATCAGCCGGTGTTATATCCCCTGCAAATTCAGCATGTAAATTTGTAATCACCGGCATAGTTGTATCTCCGATCAGAATGGCGGGATCTATTCGGGCGACATTCATCCTGAGAAAATGGATAGAAAAGGTGGAATCCATTTTCACTCCACCTGCAAACCGGAGAGAATCAAGACCTTCACCCCGCATACCGACCTCTACCTCAAACTCCTTTAACGAGCCTTTGATACCCAGGTCAACTTCAAGATTTTGTTCCAGCGGTATATTCTCCGTATAGGCGGCAATATCCTGCCATGCGACAGGCTCTCCCTGCATGGTTAAGGCCGTAACAGAATCAGCCCGGTCCATATTCCCGGAGGTTGTCAGAAATGACTGTCCGGTTGCAAGTACCAGTTTATCAAGTGTTATTGATTTCTCATCGGCCGAGGCTGAAGTTTCAATCGTAACAGAATTTTCAAGCCGGGTATTTTCAAGTTGGAAGGTGAGGCTTTTCAACCGGGCGTCGTACAGATCTCCGTAATAAGAAATACTTCCATCCAGCGAAGTATTTGTTACCTGCAGTGATGAATCTGCCAGTACTGAAGGAGCATAAAAGAAAATAAAGCCATCTTCGATCTCTATGTTTTGGATACGAAACCGGAAAGGTTCAGAATCTGCGGCCGGCTCTTCTGGAGGAACTGTGAGATTGGCAATATTCCACGTATCCCCTTCTTCAATTACATTTACATTCGGCTTTCTGATCGTTATTTCATTGATATTAAAAGCATCACCAAAATAACTAGTAATATTATAGGAAACACTAACCGTATCAGCTGTAGCGACAGTATCATCGGCGACAAGATGTATTCCTGACAGGGTGACTTCACCCCATAGGTCGCCGCTCAGCTTATCTATCTGCAAATCAGCTGTAAGCTGTTCATTTGCTATCTCAACGACATAATCCTTCACCCAATTATGCACCCATGTAGATTTAAGTGATAACCGCACTACAACCAGCAGCAAGATCACTCCCAGCAGGAAATAAGCCGGTATCTTAATCCAACGCGATAAACCACCATTTTTTATATCATTGTTATCTCTCATCAAAATGCTTGCCCGATACTTAGGTGAATTCCAATTCTACTCCAGGCATTACCGAAATCTTCTCCGCGGTAAATATCCACATCTGTTTCTGTCGGATTTATCTTATACCCGATATCAATACGTAAAGGTCCGATCGGCGACTGGTAACGAATTCCGCCGCCGGCCCCGAATTGCAGCGGACGTGTTTCTCCGATACTTCTGACGGAACGCCATACCTGTCCACCGTCCAGAAAACCTGCTACTCCGAATCCCCGGATAAAAGAATTTAACTCCTGACGTAACTCAAGGTTAAAGCTGAAGAATGACCGGCCGCCGACCGGGATATATTCGACAAAATTACCGTTTTCGGTAATAACACGTTTGGGGCCCAGTTCCTGTCTAAACCACCCGCGAACAGAGTTGGTTCCCCCAAGATAAAAACGGACATTAACGGGTAAAGAATCGCTTGAAACATTAAAAATACCCCCGCCCTGTATCCTGGTGGCCAGTGTAGTTGAACTGCTAAGTTGCGTAAAACGACGAACATCAAGGGACAATTTCTGAAATTCAAATGTCGCCATTCCAAAAAGACCTGAGATTTCAGCGGAGGGTTGAATCATCCAGCCCCTACTCTGTCTTCCCAGTCCCTCACTGTATAAAGCACTGAACTGAAAAGACGATAAATCAAATTCTCGTGTGGTATCCGGCAAACTGGCATTTGACTGCTGGGTAAGCTCAATGTTTTTAGTGAATTCATATGCTGCAGAAGCAGTAGTATACTGGCTGTACCGATAAATATAACTGTTGGTTACTCCCCCCTGATAAAGTTCGTATCCTCCTTCGAGCAGATGCTGGATGAAAGGAGAGATCACAATACTGCTTTTCGTATTGTAGAAATAGGGAAACAGATAGTTGAGACTTAATGTCTGCTCTATAAAAGAAGCCCGGACACTGCTCGTAAAGCGGTGCCCTTTTTTAAAGACATTGCGGTGCATCCAGCTGACCCGGCCGCGAAGTTTTTCTTCCGTACCAAAACCGGCGAGTAATTCTACTGACCGCAGTTCATTTTCTTTTATCCTCATATTCAGTGTCAGGGAAGAATCGCGGGGTTGTTCGGGTATGGCGATTGTTGCAAAGCGAAACATATGATGGTTGAATACCTGCTGCTGTGCATCCTGTATTTTATCCATGGTATACATTTCGCCTTCGCTTAAAGCAGCTTCCCTGACTATATAATCTTTATCCAGGGATTGAGCCCCTTCTACCTGAATAGAGTCGATATAAGCCCGCGGACCGGTAACAGCTTCAATAGTCAAATCTGCCGTAAGTGCGGACGTATCTACATCAGCTATTATATTAACTTCAGCATAAGGGAATCCGAGATTTTTAAGCACATCCTGAAAACGTCCTACTACTTCAGGTTCATTTATTCCCTGGTACCGGTTGCCGGGCTGTAAAATGTGTTGCCTTTGTACTCGCTTAAAAGATTCGCTTTCAGCCACCTCTTCAACTGCAACCTTTTCAGTCTCTATATTGTACTTCAGGTTCTCTATTCTCACCGGAACATTCTCATCGATCACAAAAATGATATTCTTTTTCCATTCCTTATTGCCCGTTTCGATGCGATAGCTGACCTCTGCATTAACAAAACCGCGGCGCTGATAATAGTTTCGCAAGCGTATAATATCTTTTTTAACTTCGGTTTCATTCAGTTCGTAATTAAAACGGTTCCAGAACTTGAGCTTACCAAAAATAGTAGGCGCCTCGGTTGATATGTTATTATTCAGAACCATATTTGGAAATGTCTGATTCCCCTCGAAATCTACACTCCAAACTTGTGGCGGTACATCAGCATCAAAATCTGAGGAAATTCCCATAGCAGAAGGTGGTATAAAAAACCCCAGATTTAAAACTGATGCAATAAATAAGATTTTTCCGAATTTAAATACTGATAACACAGAAATGCTTTTATGATAAAATAAAGTATCCCGTTGAGCGGTTAGATTTACATATAACAACATGATTCTTTGCATATCAGCCACCCCTGCACCCACTTTCCGAACGTACTGCTTTAGCGACGTGACAGATTAAGGAGTGTGTTATTTGCTCTATGGGAATTAATTAATAGTTTTTTCAAATTCAAACGCTGAGTGCATCAAGAGTAAGAAATAATAACGCATTAGCTCAAACCATCAAAGAAATTGTATGCTCTCAAAGGTAGTAGCTGATCGTCGTATATTATAGAGTGGTTTTATATTAAGTTTCTATGACTGGTCTTAAACAAGAAAAGTAGGTCTCTTGAAAGTGTCCGGGGATGCTAAATCAACAAAAGATATACCTGCATCGTGCCTTTACTCTGAAAAGACTGGCACTGAAAATAAGCCTCAAAAAGTATACCTCATGTTCCTTCATTTATTCTTAATTTAACCTTTGTATTGTTTTACAAGATTAATAACAGAGAAACGTTTATGTCAAAATCGCATCACCACGGCCATCATCACCACCACGGTGAAAACCAAACCGAAGGACGGCTATGGATTTCGATTATACTGAACCTGGCCATCACACTGGCTGAATTTATCGGCGGAATAATTTCGGGAAGCCTGGCTCTGCTCTCAGATGCCCTCCACAACCTGAACGATACTGCATCACTAAGTATCAGTCTTGTTGCCCGCAAAATCTCAAAACGTAATGCCAACCAGGATAAAACATTCGGTTATCAGCGGGCAGAAATTATTGGTGCGTTTATCAATCTTATCACGCTGGTGATTATAGCTCTTTTCCTGATTAAAGAAGGTATCGAGCGATTTTACAATCCACAGCCGATTGACGGGCTGGTAATGTTTGTGGTTGCAATTATAGGTCTGGCAGGAAATGTAATTACGGCTGTCCTGCTGTACCGCAGTTCCGGTGAAAATATCAACATTCGAAGTGCCTATATTCATATAATGTCGGATGCTCTGTCATCGGTTGGTGTCATCATTGCCGGTTTTATCATCCTGTATTACCAGTTTTATATTGTTGACACTATTCTTACGCTGATTATAGCGGGCTATATTTTGTGGCAAAGTTATTATATGCTACGCGAAACGATTGATATTTTGATGGAAAGTACACCGTCTGATATAGACATTGATAATATCCGAACCTCGATGAATGCTGTGCCGGGAGTATATGATTCACACCACGTACATGTCTGGCGCCTGGATGAGCAAAATATTCTGCTTGAAAGCCATATTGTGATTGATAAAAATGATATGAAGGAGATGGAAACGATAAAAACATCCCTGAAGCAGCTGTTAAGTTCCAGGTTTGGCATTCATCACTCTACGCTTGAATTTGAATTTGAACCTTGTGAAGAATATGCTGAAAGCCCCTGCAACTAGTTTAAATGTTAACCTGATCATTTTCATTTGCATATTGACGGTTCTTATTAGTTCGTGTGATGGTCCCGAAGTTATCCATGATCTCAGCGGTTCGTCATACGAATTGCTGAACGAAGACAGCCTGAGCGTGGAATATCCTGCAGATTTCACGGGAAAGATTCAAATCGTTTCATTCATGTTTACCCATTGCCCCGATATATGTCCGGCTATTACCGCCAATATGAGAAACATTCAGGATAACCTTACGGATACCGCAAATATCAGCTTTTTGGAATTTACATTTGATCCTGAACGTGACACTCCTTCAATCCTGAAAAAATATAAAGATACATTCGGTCTGAATGATCAATTCACATTATTGACCGGAGATACCACAAGCATAAATGCCGTATTGGATGATTTTGATATCTTTGCAGAAAAAGTACAGCCGGATTCGCTGAAGGACAATCCTGATCGCTATAATATGAAACACACTAATCGCATATTAGTGATGGACAAGCAGGGAAGAGTGCGTTTTGAGTATCCCGGCAGTTATGTACGTCCGGAACATGTAATTGAAGACATCCAAAAACTGAAATAGACCTTGATGAAAACTTTATATTCAGCTGGTTTAGCAATTCTGTTTCTTTTCATGACCGGTTGTAATACGGACGATAATGAGACACGGGATGAAAATGTAATATTGGGCAGGTATGAGTTCAGTAACGGATGGGCTCGTGCGGGTTCCGAAGGCGGCAACAGTGCCGCTTACCTGCGTATTACCAATGGAACTGCTACTGATGATACACTAGTCGAATTGTCAAGTAATATTTCGGAAAGGGCTTCGCTGCATGAAACCACCGAAAGAGATGGTTTGACAGAAATGAATGCCGTTAGTGATTTCACCATTAAATCAGGTTCATCAATGGACCTGGAACCTGGTGGAAAGCATATTATGCTGATGCAACTGAATCGTGAATTAAGTGAAAGTGATTCCGTAAAAATAACCTTCGAATTTGCACAAGCAGGCTCATGGGAGGTAATATTGCCGGTAAAATTTCAGAAGTAAATTCGTGAAATACGAAGCAGGTACTTTTTAAATCCGAAATCCAAATGTTCAAAATCCGAAACGGGTGGTGTTTGATAGTTACAAGCAGGGTTGAACTGTTGAGCTACTTTAGTTCTTAAAGCTCATATGTTTCGGATTTAGAACATTCGTACTTCGAATTTTGTACTTTGTTGCGGCGATGGAGTTCGCCCTTAACCGTTCGGATTTTTTCTGAGCTGATGACTCCTGCCTAAATTTAAAAATCAACAGCAGGAGTATATTATGCTAAAATCTATAATTTTGGTTGGAATCGGTGGTTTTATCGGAAGTGCATTGCGGTATCTGATATCACATCTAATGAATGTACAATGGCACACCATTTTCCCATACGGCACTTTTACCGTTAATCTTGCCGGCTCATTTATACTCGGGCTCATATTAAGTTATACCTTCACCCACAACTTCAGCCAGGAACTACGCCTTTTCCTCGCTGTCGGTTTTTGCGGAGGGTTCACGACTTTTTCTTCATTTTCCTATGAATTTATGGCGCTGCTGCAAAACGGGCACACCGGCTATGCCTTTCTTTACGCCTTCGCGAGTTTTGTTTTGGGCTTTTTATTGGTCGGGCTGGGGTTCTATCTGGGAAAGTGATAGTTTAGCTTTCAGTTAATAATAAATCCTCGTCCTTCTCCAGGTAACAGCTTGATACGTGGAGATTCTTCGACTGGCTCATTTGCCCGCCCCAATTCCCGTTTTAGTGTCTCAGAATGACACCAGTTATGATTTTATTAAAGAATTGAGTCTTTTGAACAATCAACATACCCTACCGCTACTCTCTTAGTTCCTCCTTCTCTCAGTCTCAATATGACCGGAAGGATTGTGGTTTTTCACCGCCAACTGCCTACCGAAAAGCCTGGAACAAATCAAAGGCCGGATTTTTTCCGCCAGCTGCTTTTATTTGAACACGGATCGAACGGTTGATTTTCAATGGCTGTTATGTAAGCAGATCTGAAAATCTGAATGAACACCAACCAAAGAGAGAGTAAAAATTATGTCTATAGCAAAAGTAATAGAAGTTATATCTGAAGGAGAAACTGTTGAAGAAGCCTTCGAAAATGCCATAAGCGAAGCCTCCAAATCTGTAGATAATATTAAAGAAATCTGGGTAGATGGAATCCACGGGAAGGTAGATAATGGAAGTATTTCCAAGTATCGTATAAATTCAAAGGTTACCTTTGTAGTGGGAAAAGATAAAGAACGTTGATTAAGCGGATTGAACGGATTTTCGCTGATTTTTTGAACGAAGAGTATTATTCTGCCTAATTTTCAATATCTCTTTATTCGCAGAATTGTAATACTTCAGCCCGGAATCATTGTGTCGTTGAGACAGCTAACCGCTACCAGGAGGGAACTAATATGAAATTTTTATTAAACCGGCTACAATGTCATAGCGAATGAGATCCCTCCGTTTCAGTCGGGATTGTAGAAGTTACATAATTCGTTGACAAAAGACAGACAACGGACAAAAAAATCCGGCAATCCGGCCTTTGAATCGTTGGAGGGAACAGGCACAGGGAGGTGCGCGAGGTGGATAATTTCACACCGGTGAGATATCAGAAGCAATTATTGAGTGTGAAGGACCTTTGAAATTATCCCGCGTACCGACCGATGCCGCTGACAAGGATTCATCAGCCGGTGGCTTTTTGGGTTCGTTTTTGTCCATACAAAAAGGAACAAGGAAAGATAAAGCTGCAAGATCATATCCAAAGGGCTCCTAGGGAGAAACTACCCTGGGATGCCTTCGGCGAAATTTAGGATTACACTGGAGGTAATAGATATTGTCCAGACTAAACAACAAGATGATGATCAGTATAATTGATCATACCGTAACACCTTCTCCTTAAAAAAATTTTCGCTTTACATTTCTGAATGACATATTAGGTGAGAAATTCCATCAAGACCCGGGTACAATTCAGATTAAATTATTTGTATGAAAAAATATTGCTTGATTATACTGGTTTTAGTCATGACAACGATAGTTCAGGGGCAGTCGAAGGAACCCTTTGCACGTTTCCCATCTGTGAGCCCGGATGCTTCCCAAATCGCTTTTTCCTATCAGGGAGATATTTGGACAGTGCCTATCAATGGCGGACGTGCCTGGCGGCTTACGTTACACGAAGCGTATGAAGGCAAACCCAAATGGAGCCCGGACGGGGAAAAAATAGCTTTTATCAGCGACCGGCACGGCAATGACGATGTTTTTGTCATGAATGCCGATGGCAGCATGGTCAAACGACTCACTTATCATTCAACAGATGATAAGCTAACCGGATGGACACAGGACGGGCGTGTAATTTTCACCACCGAGCGGGTCTTCAACCAGGTGGAATGGGAACCGGAAGTTCACACGATATCGGTTGAGGGAGGAACTCCGACGCGGTTCTTCGATTCTTTTGGAACAATGGCTGTGATGTCACCCAACGAACGATTCCTGGTATTTGTGCGGGGCTCAAGCGGGGAATACCGCAAGAACTACCGTGGACCGGCAAATAAAAATCTCTGGGTTTATGACAGGAAGAATGAAACCTATAACCAACTGACGGATTTTGAAGGCAATGACATGTACCCTGCTTTTGCAGGTAACAACAGCCTGTTTTTTATAAGTGAAAGAGACGGTACTTATAATTTATACCAAAGTGAATTCAGCAGCGAGGGCTCCTTCAGCGGATCAATTGAACAGCTAACCGAACTTGAAAATGACGGTGTCCGTAATTTTGATGTATCCGGTAACGGACGCCATATCGTTTTTGAGAGTGAAACAGGTTTATATACCCTTGATCTTACACCCCTTTCCCTCCGGCCTCTGCCGCTGGAAGTCAGCCGTGATAAGCGCTATTATGAAATAGAGCGTAAAACTTTTACCGACGATATCGAAGAGTTCGCCGTGTCACCCGGCGGCGGCTATATCGCTTTTGTCATCAACGGGGAAATATTCATCAAGCGAAATGATCCCGCTAATGAACGGGCGGTAAAGCTGACCGATCACCCCTGGCGCGATCGTGACATTGCCTTTTTGAATGATTCAACACTCATATTTGCAAGCGACAGAAATGGTCAATACGACTTCTTTACTCTGCGGTCTTCTGATGAGAACAGACAAAGCCTGTTTAAAAGCCTGAAGCTTGAAACCAATCGTCTGACTTCAGCTGAAGAAGACGAACGAAATCCTGTGGTTTCACCCGACGGATCAAAAATTGCCTTTAACAGGGGACGCGGACAGTTGGTGGTCGCTGATATAGAAGGGCCCAACAGTCTTGCTTCAGAAACAGTTTTAAATGACAACTGGGCCGGGGCAAGCGATATGGCCTGGAGTCCCGACAGCCGGTGGCTGGCCTATTCAATGCCTGATCTTAATTTTAATCGCGAAATTTACATCCATGCTGCCGATAATTCCGGAGAGCCTGTCAATATAAGCAAACATCCGCGTCCGGATACCAACCCTGTCTGGAGCCCGGACGGAAGCAAACTGGCTTTTCTTTCTACACGCAACAATGGTGATGATGATATATGGTTTGCATGGCTCCAAAAAAAGGATTGGGAACGCACACAACTGGAGTGGGACAGAAGTGAAGATATAGAGCCGACAGTAGTACAGGATTCAAGTGCACTGGATGAAGTGGATATCGATTTTGACAATCTATACCGGCGGCTTTCCCAGGTTACCTCACTGCCGGGCAATGAGTCGAATGTCGCCATTTCCAGGGACGGACAAACTTTTTACTTTGTGGTCAATCGCGACAGCCGTCAATCGTTTAATGCCGACGAGGATCTGTTCAGCGTCAAGTGGGACGGCAGCGATCGTAAAGCTCTTACCACAGGTGACTTTGCACCCTCCGATGTCCGGCTGAATCAAAGAACCAACTCCTTATTCATGTTGCGTGAAGATGGTAAAATGAGCCGTTATGTACTCAGAAAAGATGAACTGCAGCATCTTAACTTCCGGGCGAATCTTACCATCAATCATCCCGAACAACGGGAGCAAATTTTTGAAGAAGCGTGGCGAACTCTTGAAAGCGGCTTTTATGACCCGGGCTTCCACGGCGAGGATTGGACGCAACTTCATGATCACTACAAGCCATGGGCCATGCAGGCTTCAACCGAACGTGATTTCCGGGATGTCATCAATATGATGTTGGGAGAACTCAACGCCAGCCATATGGGATTTTACAATTCCGACCGCGCCGAAACACAGGATACCAAAACCGGACTTCTGGGAGTAGAAGTATATCCTGTTTCAAGTGGAGTAAGAATTACGCACATTATTCCCGATTCACCGGCCGACCGTGAAATAAGCAAACTTTATGCCGGCGATATTATCAGATCTGTTGACGGAACCCCGGTTGCCCAAGTCGAGAATTTCTACAGCCTTTTGGAAGACAAGGAAAAAGCTCCCACTCTTCTTGCAGTCGAAAACCGGGACGGCGAAATACGTGAAGTAATTATCGAGCCGACTGACAACCTGGACAGGCAGCGCTATAACGAGTGGGTTGAAGACCGGAGAAGGCTTACCGAAAAATATTCCAATGGGCGCCTCGGTTATATCCACATTCAGGGTATGAACTGGCCCAGTTTTGAACGATTTGAACGTGAACTGGTAGCTGCCGGAGAAGATAAAGATGGCATCGTAATCGACGTGCGTTATAATGGCGGCGGCTGGACTACCGATTACCTGTTGACCGTACTCAAATACCGTCAGCATGCTTATACAATTCCGCGTGGTGCGGCCGGCGATCTTGACCAAAACAGGGAACAGTTCCGTGATCATTATCCCTACGGAGAACGACTGCCTCTTTCCAGCTGGACCCGCCATTCAATTACACTGGCAAACCAAAACAGCTATTCCAATGCCGAGATCTTTTCTCACGCCTACAAGACCCTGGATTTGGGCACACTCATCGGCGAACCTACCTTCGGGGCGGTTATCTCCACGGGCGGTGCCGGACTTATGGGCGGGTCGTTCATCCGTCTCCCCTACCGCGGATGGTTTGTTAAAGCAACAGATGAGAATATGGAAAACGGACCTGCCATTCCGGATATCGAAGTGATCAATCCCCCCGACTATCGCCCGGGGAAAGATGTACAACTGCAACGCGCGGTCAACGAATTGCTAAACCAAATTGACTAGATCCGGTATCCGATATCTGGTATCTGGCATCTAGAATCTAGTCCTGCTGGTGACGCGCCCATACCGTCCGGTTACCGTCTCCGTCAAAAGCATATACGTCATACGGTTCGGGATTCGGACCTTCCATTCCCGGAGAACCGATCGGCATACCGCCTACACCGATACCAATTATGTCAGGACGCTCTTCGAGCATGCGCTGGACATCTTCTGCGGGAACATGTCCCTCAACTACATAATCACCTATAACCGCAGTATGGCAAGCTTGTATACTATACGGAACATCCTGATCTATCTTGATGGAATTAAGCTCATTTGTAGGCTCTTCAGTTACAGCAAAGCCATTTTCCTGCATATGCTGCGCCCAATAGGTACAACACTGGCAGCCGGGATTTTTGTACATCGTCACCTCCGTGACACTGCTGTTTTCTGTCACATCTCCTGATGAAGAGTCAAAATCACCATAAAGCCAGATACCGGCAGCCAAAACTACAGCGGCTATTATCCCAAAAAGAATATTTTTGTTTTTAATCATATTGATCGGTTTAATAATCTAATTTGAAAATTCATTAAATTTCAAAACTCCATTTCGTACATGCAGATTGAAATATCGCCATAATCTTTCTCATCCTGAAAAAATAAATATAAATTTTTATCTGTATCTAAAAGCTGACCATCGGTATTTATATTTTCCGTGATAAGATTTCCATCATGGTCATAAATATCAATGAAATATTTATATTTATCGCCTGAATTAATCCTTCTGTGTTGAATTAATACTAAATCATCTAATGCATTTATCTCTACAATACTTGTATAGTTCAGGGTCATTAAATCATTTCTTACTCTGGAAGCAGGGCTATTGGTTTTAAATATATTTACATCCTGTGATTTAGTAAGATCAAAAATTGTAGTTGTCTCCTCTTTCATATTTAAGACATATAACTCCCCGAATAGTTTGTTTGTCACAAATATTTTACTTTTGTGGTTTGATGATATATATCCTTCCTGATATATCTTCTTATCAGAAATATCAATATAGCTGTTAACGTGTTCACCGCTGTTTATTGCGTATTGATGAACAATCATTCTTTTGTTACCAGATGGATGTGGGGATATAAAATAAACTTTCTCTTCAATTACCAGGAAATCAAATATAATCGAGAGAAACTGCACCCAGTCTTTTGTTTCCCCTTCTTCGGTAAATATGTGCATTCTGTTATTGCGAGCATCGTTTACAAATATTAAATCATCCCGGGCTATTACTTTGTACGGTGAAGTTACATCGCCGGGTCCTCTGCCAGCTTGTCCCCAGCTTTTTAAGAAATCCCCAGTTTTATTATGAATGTTAATCTTATTTGCAACCGGGTCCGAAAATATAAACTGATTATCTGAAACGGCAGGTTTATAATAAGTAAAGACAGGGTGCCTTTCACTGCCCGTAATTCGGAAAACATTTTTCAGGACAATCCTCTCATCCAACGTTTCGCGACATGAAAATCCGTCGTCTGGGTTTATCCAACCTGAGGTGAACAGCAATATTATCATTACAGTTGTAACCATACCACCATTTTTTGTTATCAAAAATAGGAAGTTGTAGTAAAACGAAAATTTACCACCCAATCACAGTAACAGAAATTTAAAATATGATATTTTTTAAAGATGCAATAACTTGCCTGTAGCATCCACCAAAACACGAAACTTCTGTGCCTTTGGTGTTTCCGTGGTAAAAAAATGGGAACGCGAATGGAACGCGGCTTAAGCTGATTGACCAGATAAACTCTGATTTTTAATCTTTGAAAATCAGTTTAATCCCTTAATCCGCTTAATCTGCGTTCCTATTCCACTTTCAGGAAGCGGGCATTAATCGCCACTACTACGGTACTGAGTGACATCAGCACCGCGCCGACGGCAGGGCTCAATACAATGCCCGCCCAGGCGAATACACCGGCGGCCATAGGTATTGCCACAATATTGTAGCCGCTGGCCCACCAGA
>CAZPWQ010000048.1:6635-25371 GCA_964590495.1 uncultured Balneolaceae bacterium | reverse complement strand
GGTATGATTGGCGTTAGCGGATTTGCCGCACGAATATTTACAGTACTGGCAGAGGCAAAGGTAAATATCATCATGATTACCCAGGCTTCATCCGAGCATACGGTTTGCTTTGCCGTTTTACCGGCTCAGGCCTACAGGGCCATGCAGGCTTTGGCGAAAAATTTTAAGCGGGAACTTGAAGAAGGCATTATAGATGAAATTCTGGAAGAGCCGGATTGTTCTATCGTAGCCGTTGTCGGGGAAGCGATGAAAAAGACTCCGGGTATATCGGGACGTCTGTTCCGCTCTTTGGGCAGAAACGGCATTAATGTAAGGGCCATTGCGCAGGGATCTTCCGAACGGAATATTTCTGTGGTTGTCAGAAATGAGAATTTGTCCAAAGCTCTCAACACCATTCACGATGCATTTTTTCTCAGTAAAATAAAATCGGTGAACCTGTTCCTTGTGGGTACGGGATTGATCGGCAGTAAATTGCTGGAGCTGTTTGAAAAACAGAAAGAGTTGCTGTTTGAGGATCATAATATCGAACTGAGGCTGTGTGGTATTGCCAATTCGCGCTTTTATATCATTGATGAGAGCGGATTGCCTTTCACCGGCTGGCCCGGCCGGCTTTCGAAAGCCGGTGAAAAGATGAATCTCCACCAGTTTCTGGATGAAGCAAAAATATTGAACCTGCCCAACAGTTTGTTTATCGATTGTACGGCAAGCAGCGAAGTTTCAGACTTTTATCCTGAAGTAATGAAGGCGAGCATTTCCCTGGTTACAGCTAATAAGAAGGCCAATTCCGGCTCGCAGAAACGGTATCGCGAGCTTCAGGATCTCGCACTGAAGCATAATGTGATGTACCACTATGAAACCAATGTCGGTGCGGGTCTGCCGGTCGTTAAAACACTTAAAGAACAAGTTTTGGCCGGTGACAGGATTACCAAAATAGAAGGAGTTCTTTCGGGGACATTAAGCTATATTTTTAATACGTATGACGGGAAAATACCTTTCAGCGAAGTCGTTAAGACTGCACTGGAGAAGGGGTATACCGAACCGGATCCGAGGGAAGATCTGAATGGAAAAGATGTAGCGCGCAAGTTGCTTATCCTGACGCGTGAAGCCGGACTGGAGCTGGAAATGACCGATCTGACAATTGAAAACCTCGTACCCGGACCGGCACAGGATGCCGGCAGCGTCGAAGAGTTTTTTGAGAAACTGGCTGAATTTGATGATGAATTTAAAGAGCGGTACGAAAAAGCTGACTCGCAGGATCACCGTTTGTGCTACATCGCACGCTATGAAGATGGAAAAGCAACAGTAAGCCTGGAATCGATAGACGGTCAACATCCGTTCAGCGGATTGTCGGGCAGTGATAATATTATCGCTTTCCACACACAACACTACCGCGATACGCCCCTGGTCGTAAAAGGACCGGGTGCCGGTGCGGAAGTTACTGCGGGTGGAATACTGGCTGATATTCTGAGAATAAGCAATGTGCCGGCCTTCAGTAACGAAATCGTATAACTATGGGATTATCTTTTAAACACAGGGAAGTACGGGTATTTGCGCCGGCTACCGTTGCCAATGTAAGTTGTGGTTTCGATGTTATGGGTTTTGCGCTGGCCAATCCCGGTGACGAAATAGTCGTACGGGCGAATGACTCGAAGGAAGTTTCCATCCGGCTGATTTCCGGTGATGAGGGATTGCTCCCCGTCGACCCCGACAAAAATACAGCCAGTGTGGCGGTCAAGGCTTTATTTAAACATCTCGGATTTGACGCCGGACTAGAGATAGAGATCCACAAGCAGATGCCGCTGGGCAGCGGACTCGGATCGAGTGCGGCAAGTTCTGCCGGCGCTGTGTTGGCCGCAAATCACCTGCTTGGGAATCCGCTGAGTCGCAAAGAACTGCTGCCTTTTGCAGCCGAAGGGGAGCGTGTTGCCTGCGGTACGGCTCATTATGACAATGTGGGTCCCTCGCTGCTGGGTGGCTTTGTCTTTATTCGCAGCTCCGATCCGCTGGATATTTTCAACCTCCCGTATCCCGAAACTCTTCATGCCGCAATCGTCCGGCCGCAGATCGAAATCAAGACCGGCGATACGCGCAAGATCCTGCGCAAGGAAATATCACTGGCCCGGGCAGTAACCCAGTGGGGAAATGTCGGAGGGCTTGTGGCCGGACTGATCAACAAGGATATGGATCTTATGTCACGGTCGATGGAGGATGTAATTATTGAACCGATACGTTCTGTTCTTATTCCCGGATATGATGCAGTCAAGAAAGCCGCTCTCGGCAACGGGGCGATCGGAGCGGGTATTTCCGGATCCGGGCCGTCCATTTTTGCGCTGACGCCGGACAGGGAAACGGCTCAGAAGGCGGTGAAGGCGATGAACACAGAGCTCGACAGCATCGGTTTGCCGGCAGATAAATTCGTATCGGAAATTAATAACAGCGGAGCAGAAATAATTGATGTCAGAGACTGAGATAAGATATATAAGCACTGCGGGAAAGACAGAACCCGCCACATTTCTTTCGGCAATGAAAAAAGGACTGGCAGGCGACGGAGGATTGTACATCCCCGGTCGATGGCCGGATTTGAGCAGGGGACTTTGGGCGGATATCAGCGGTAAATCGCTGTCAGAGATAGGTACGGAAATTGCCCATACTTTTATTCCGCAAATATCCATAGAGGAACTGGGCCGGCTGGTGAATGATGCCTTCACCTTTGATGCTCCTCTTGTGCATCTGTATGACCAGACCTATGTTCTGGAGCTTTTTCATGGCCCCACGCTTGCTTTTAAAGATTTCGGCGCCCGTTTCATGGCCCGGATGATGAGTTATGAGGCTGAAAAAAAGGATCAAAAGATTGTAATTCTCGTTGCTACCTCCGGCGATACGGGAAGTGCGGTCGGAAAAGCTTTTGAGGGGGTGAAAGGAGTGGAGGTATGCCTGCTTTATCCGGCCGGTAAAGTGAGCAAGCTGCAGGAACAGCAATTGACCACCATCGGGGGAAACGTCACCGCGCTTGAAGTTCAGGGTACGTTTGATGACTGTCAACAGCTGGTAAAGAAAGCGTTTACCGACGATAACCTGAGACGTGAGATTACGCTCAGTTCAGCCAATTCGATTAATATAGCCCGGTTGCTTCCCCAGATGTTTTATTACGGAAGGGCACTGGCTCAGCTTGAATTTGAAGGTTCGGTCCATTTCTGTGTCCCCAGCGGGAATTTCGGTAACCTGACGGCCGGCATGATGGCAGCGAAAACAGGAATGCCGGCGCGACGCTTTATAGCGGGAACGAATATCAATGATGTGGTCCCTCGCTTCCTGGAGGATGGCGATTTCTCGCCGAAGCCTTCCAAACGAACGATTTCCAGCGCGATGGATGTGGGAGACCCAAGCAACCTGGAGCGTATCCGGAAGCTTTATCCCGGTCAGCAGGATCTGGGCAGACACCTTTGGGCGGCGTCTTTTGATGATGATGAGACGAGAAGTACGATCAAAGAAGTCTACAGTGATTTTGATTACCTGCTTGATCCCCATACGGCCGTCGGTTACCTGGCAGCCGCAAAGTACAGGAAAGAGCAGGGGACGGATGCACCGGTTGTTATCCTTTCGACAGCACATCCCGCTAAGTTTTCAGATATTGTAGAGCCGCTGATTGATGAGAAAATGAAACTTCCCGAGGCCCTGCAGTCAGCCCTGGACCGGGAAAAGAAAAGTGTAGATATGTCATCTGACTTTGCCACGTTCAAAGAATTTTTGCTGGAAAGGTATTCAAATTAACCTGTGGGCGTTGGTTCTGACTTATCTCAAACCGCCACCGGAGGTGGCAGCTCCCGTCGTACCGAACCAGAGGTTCGGCACGAGTGCGGTGAGTGTGAAGGGAGAAAATTCCATCGCCTACCTACCTTCACTCCTCGTTCCGCACCTCCAACTCTCCTCGTTCCGTACCTCCGGTGCGGAACGTAAAAGCCTTGACCTCCGGTCACGGAAGGCTGATGAATGATATTCAATTAACAGAATCTATGCATTGCTGAATACATATCCAGCCGACTCCGTAATGTGGGCAAAATAAGTAACCGGCCACCGGAGGTGGCAGCTCCCGTCGTACCGAACCAGAGGTTCGGCACGAGTGCGGTGAGTGTGAAGGAAGTGAATTCCATCGCCTACCTACCTTCACTCCTCGTTCCGCACCTCCAACACCTCTCGTTCCGCACCTCCGGTGCGGAATGCAAAAGCCTTGACCTCCGGTCAAGAATAGTGTTTTGGTCGGAAATTCAGACGCCTGGTAAAAAAATTGTAAGGATTAGAAGTTGTATCGGACTTACTACTAAATAATAATATATAATGTAGAATTGAGTCTATGGGGCGAAGCCGGTATAAGATATACGAAGAAATTTATCCATATTTCTTTACTTCATCTATTCTCAGGGAATATCCGCTGTTTTCAGTTCCTGAAGTCGCCCAAATTATTTTAGAAGGGTTTGTCTTCTTACAGAACAAACGGGAAGTTAATTTATATGGATATGTTATCATGGAAAATCATATTCATTTTTTGGCTTCTGCCGACCAATTGTCAGATAAAATCAGGTTATTCAAATCGTTTGCAGCAAGAAAGAGTATAGAATATTTAAAAACTAACGGTAGTACGAGAATTTTAAGGTTCTTTAAAGAACATAAAGAGCATAAAAACACCAGATCTATTTATCAGGTGTGGGAGGATGGGTTTCATCCCAAACAGATAATTAATGATCAGATGATGATTCAAAAGTTGGAATACATGCATATGAATCCAGTAAAGAGGGGATATGTAGATAAAGTAGAAGATTGGAGATATTCATCAGCGCGGAATTATCTTGGAATGAAAGCTTTAATTCCCGTCACGCTTCACCACATATAACCGCCACCAGAGGTGGCAGCTCCCGGCGTACCGAACCAGAGGTTCGGCACGAGAATGAAGGGAGAGTTTAGAATATCATGTTACCATAGATATCAAACCTCGGCCCTGCCTCCAACTCTCCTCGTTCCGTACCTCCGGTGCGGAACGTAAAAGCCTTGACCTCCGGTCACGGAAGGCTGATGAATGATATGCAATTAACAGAATCTATGCATTGCTGAATACATTTCCAGCCGATACAGGAATAATGGGTAAAATAAGTAACCGGCCACCGGAGGTGGCAGCTCTCCGTCGTACCGAACCGGAGGTTCGGCACGAGTTTGATTATGTTAGCAGTTTTTCACGCAATAGCCGATTTCATGGCAATTGCCAGTCCTTTGATAAAAGCCTGAATAACCGCTTCCAGCGTGTCGGGTGAGGCACCTTTGGAGACCCATTCATGGTCACCATTAACAAGCGTCAGTGTAACGACAACCAGCGAGTCGGTATCCGGACTCAGAATTTCCACCTCATGATTCTTCACTTCAAGAGGGAACAGGCTGTCGGTTTCCGACTTCATTGCCGAGAGAACAGCATCAACCGGTCCAACACCCTTTGCTTCAGAAATAACTTTTTCCCCGTCAATATCAAGCTTGACAGTAGCGTGGACAAGACCGTGTTTTCGCATCGTCACTTTATAATCGAGTACCTCGGCGGGATACTCCAGGTCCAGGTCTTCATTAAAGATCAGTGACTGCAGTACCTCTATCTCATTATTGCTTAGTGTTTTTCCCTTCTTATTGATTTTCCTTAAATAATCATTGTAAAGCTGCTCGTGATCCTCGTCCATTTTGACATTAGCCATGAACGTGTCGCGGGATTTTCCCCACGAATTCTTCTGCATCTCTATAAAGCCGGAACTGATATAGCTCGTTACCTTATCCAGGTCGGGAGAAAGAACCGGCGACGACAGGGAGTGTTTGGCTACTACCTTGGTATCCTTTAATCCAGCCCCGGTGAGTATAAAAACAGACTTCTTGCCTTTAAACCTGTCAATATTGTTCTTAAAAGAAGCCAGTGGCAGGGCACAGGCGGGTTCGGTAAAATGACCCTCTTCCACGGCCATCTCCTTAAGCGATTGCAGGATTTCATCCTCGGATACGGTAAAAGCTTCACCGTCCGACTCTTCAATTCCGAGCAAAACCTTGTGAAAATCCACCGGGTCGGAAGCGGCAACCGACTGTGCCAAGGTGTTTACCTGTTTTTTGATAATCTTTTCTTTCTTGAAAATACCTTCCACGACCGGCGAACTTTGTTCGGGCTGAATAGCAACCATCTTCGGCAATTTTTCAATACGTCCCGATGCTTTCAGCTCTGAAAAACCTTTCCATATGGCAGCGAAATTGGTACCGCATCCCACGGGCACAAAAATATAATCGAAATCATCACCGCCCTGCTCGACAAGCTCGTAGGCAAACGACTTTTGTCCCTCTTCCCGGAAAACATAATCGCCGGCCAGATAGTAGTTGCCCGATTTGGCAAATTTCCGGCATAACGCTTCACAGGTGCTGAAATCACCTTTTATGCGGATGATATTCGCATCATAAATCGTTGCCTGGGCGATTTTAGCATCGGTGGTTTTTTCTGGTACGAAAACAAAGCAGGGGATCCTGAAATAACACGCATAGGCAGCGACGGAAGCGGCCATATTGCCGGTTGATGCCAGACAGATAGCATCGGCATTCAGCTCCAGCGCTTTTTGAACTTCAATATAACTGCCGCGGTCTTTGAAGCATCCGGTCGGATGCTCGAACTCAAGTTTAGCATACAGGTCGGCATCATAGGTCTCGGAAAGTCGTTTCAGTTTTTTTAAAGCGGAGGGATGGGTTTTGAGCGGATCGGGCTTTATTTCATTCAGCGGGTATTGGATGTAAGGGAGAGCTTCATTATAGTGGATGCGCAACACACTGTCGCATTCCGTACAGTAGGTGGTCGTTTCTTCTTCGGAGTTCAGGTGGCCATGGGCCACACACCGCATTTCATAACCGCTGTTTGTACTTCTCATGATGTCAAATGTTAGACGTTTTAAAATTCAGATGCTTGTAAGATATGAAGTATCCTGGTGTTATAAAATTTGCTTCTTCACCGGGGAAGCCTTTTGTAATATTAAGATTAGACATATTGAAATTTTTTGAACCGGCCGAAAAATCCCCCTTAGCAAAGGGGGAATTAAAGGGGGTTGTTGGATCATCTTTGTCAAAGAGACCAAATTTGGATACAACTTGAATATTTTTATTGAAAAAAATGCCCGATGTTGAAGTTTTAGCTATTCTCTTGAAAACAACTCCCCGCGGCTAAAGTCGCACCTTTTTTTAGGGGAGTTTTATTGCCTGATCATTAAGTGCTTTCTTCACCTGCAATACTACACCTAAAAAATTATCCTGGATTTTATGGGTGAGATCAGCCTTTAGAGGGAAAAGATTTTATCAATTAAGAAGTAAAATAGTAACTAGTCTTTATAGGACCATTCAAATTCTCAAACTACATTCCAATTTAAAATATACTATTAATGATATATTTTTGTTATAATACATAGCGCAATGGCAAATAATAGAAATAATAAACATCTTGTTTGGATAGAAGGAGAAATAAAAACTCCTCCGTTTTCAGAAGATGCAAGAATAGAAGCTGGACATCATCTAAGGAAGTTGCAACAAGGAGAAAAGTTAGAAATGCCCCATTCAAGGCCAATGCCTTCAATTGGGAACAATTGCCATGAGTTAAGAATAAATGATAAAAACGTCACTTGGAGAATTATTTATAAAATAACTGATGATATGATAGCTATTGGGGAGGTTTTTAAAAAGAAATCTAATAAAACACCTCAAAAGGTAATTAAAAATTCTAAAAAGAGGTTTAAGACTTTAGAATAGGCAATCCAGAATTATTAAATTTTTAATAATTAGATTAATCATTATGGATAAAGAAAAAAGAAAGAAGCTGGAAGATGCTGGTTGGAAAATTGGATCGACTCAAGAATTTTTGGATTTAACAGATGACGAGCTCCGATATATAGATAGTAAGCTGAGTCTAAGCCGGCTATTAAAAAAAACTCGAAAGCAAAAAGGAATAACTCAAGAGGATTTGGGCTTAAAATTAGATACAACTCAATCTAGAGTTGCTCTTATGGAACAAGGTGATTCCAGTGTTACAATAGATAAAATCCTCAGAGCTCTTTATGTATTAAATGTCCCACAATCCCAAATAAACTCTGCATTTGAGAAAGCCAATAGTGCAGAACCAGCTTAGTACAGAGTATACTAGAACAAAGTATACAAATCTCTGTTCCGCCTATAGTGTGGAGGTAACACTATGAACCTTAACACGTAAGATTCATACTTCTAATTAAATCCACCTAATTTTGTGAAAATACTTCTCACAGCTTTTCGAGTGGAGGAATTCTCTTAATCAAACTCCTTTTCAAGATTAACTCTTATAAGGCAAAAGGGAAACTTCATCGAAATCCATATCAAGTTCATCCAATACAGGTTCCGCCACTTCTTTAATTTCCTCCGCCGTAAGTTCCTCAAGGCCTTCGATTTCGATATATAAAATATTTTGATGACCCGCGACATTATATCGCGCGCGTTCGGAATTGAAACACTGGCGGAGAGTATCGACTAACAGCTCAAGATCCTGTTCATAAGCTTCGTAATCAGATTCATCTAATTCTTTAGACATTTTTATTGCGTATGGTAAACTTCCTGTTAATTTTGGGGATGAACTTACAATTAGCCCTGATGTCTCACAAGTACAGGAGCAATTAATTATGTTTAATTGAGGCCTTTGCAAAACCTACCATGTCATGCTGAACTTGTTTCAGCATCTGTAGCTGATGTATATTTAAAAGCTGCTAGCTAAATTTTTTGCAGCAGACCCTGAAATGAATTCAGGGTGACACGGGTTTTGCGAAGGTCTCTTATAGTACGAAATACGCAATATATTTATGAATGATTCCATCCAATTGCTGCACGAACTGGCGGGTCGCCGGACCAAAAGCATTATCGGCCTGATGTCGGGCACTTCGCTTGACGGACTGGATATCGCGCTTTGTGAAATTTCTGGTGCCGGCAGAAATACGGAGGTTAAACTCCGGGAGTTTTCTACCGTTTCGTATCCGCCCAAAATCCGATCGCAACTGCAGAACATAATGTCTGTAGAAGAGGTGCCGCTGGAAGAAGTATGTATTATGCATTCATGGCTGGGAGACTATCATGCAGAACTGATAAAGGAGATGATAAGCACATGGGGACTACAAACCGGTGATATAGATTGTATTGCCAGTCACGGTCAGACCATTTATCACGCTCCGTTCAGAAAACACCGCAGAAAAGGCATGCCGGACAGCACACTGCAGATTGCTGATGGAGATCATATCGCCCGCGAGACGGGGATCCTTACCATCAGTGATTTCCGTCAAAAGCATACTGCTGCCGGCGGGGAGGGAGCACCCATGGCTGCACTAGTCGATGAACTGCTTTTCAGGGATGGTAATGACAGCCGTTTACTCTTGAATATCGGCGGGATAGGTAATTTTACCTGGCTTCCTGCACTGCTTGATCCCGAACCGGTCATCACCACCGATACGGGTCCCGGTAATACGCTGATTGATGCGGCGATGCACAAATTTTTTGACCGGCCTTTTGACAAAAACGGGGAAGCCGCTGCCTCCGGTGAAGTTAACGGGGCGTTGCTTGAAAGGCTGAAAAGCCACCCGTTCTTTGATGAAGAGATGCCCCGGACAACAGGTCCCGAGCAGTTTAACCTGGAATGGGTGGAGAAAGAGATCGAAATGCTGCAGATGAAGAGTATCAGCAACCGGGATTTAATTGCCACGCTAACCCGTTTTTCAGCTGAGACTATAGCTGAAGCTATATCGGCCGTTACGGATACGCCGGTCCCGGCTGTATACGTCAGCGGCGGCGGCATGTACAACCGGCAGCTGACAGAGTGGACTAGTGAGCTTTTGAATACGCCTGTTACTTCTTTTGAAGAGATCGGGTTCAATCCCGATGCCAAGGAGGCGGTTATTTTTGCGGTTCTGACCAACGAGACGTTATCCGGCGGCGGATTTTATTTGGGCGGGGATGACCGCAATACAAAAGTAAATTTTGGCAAGATTTCTTTCCCGAAGTAGAAAGACAGGAGTTTTGACTCACGTATGGTCGGTTGAAATCTGTCAGGTTTTAGAGCAGTGTTGCATTAGTTGATTAATATCCCCAATTAAACCTCTCAGGTTTAAGATTGACAACATTCCACCGGGTGGGATTAATCAAAGAGAATGAAATGGAGTGTTATTTTGTATTATACTATAGTAACAAATGCGTTTATTGCTGTTTATTAAAAAAAATTAGGTTTCAGCATTATTTCGGCGAAACAGATTGAGCAACAAAATAAGAGATACATGAATGATCAACCGGTAGTCGTTGGTATAGGAGCCTCTGCAGGGGGCGTTGAAGCATTGAAAACTTTTTTCCACTCTCTTCCCGAAAAACCGGGAATGGCTTTTGTCGTTGTCATTCACCTGTCTCCGGATCACGAAAGCCGCATGTCGGAGCTGTTGCAGATGCAGACTTCCCTGAAGGTTGAGCAGATCAAAGGAGCACCAGAGGTGCAGCCGGATCATGTCTATGTAGTGCCGCCGGGCAAGCTTCTGTCGGTGAAAAACAACCACCTGGAGCTGTCCAATCCGCATGCAAAGGAGTACAACCATGTTTCCATTGATCTTTTTTTCCGTTCCCTGGCAGAGGCCAAAGGAAAAAATGCCGCCTGTGTCATACTGTCCGGTTCCGGCAGCGACGGAGCTATAGGTGCGAAGAAAGTAAAAGAGAACGGGGGTATAGTTATCGTACAGGATTTTGAGGAAGCGGAGTACAACAGTATGCCACGCAGCGTCATCGAAGCCGGCATTGCAGATGTGGTACTTCCGGTAAAAGAGATCGGTCAGAAACTGATCGACTACAAAGATAGTCTTTCACGAATTCAGGTTTCTGATAAGAAGGATTTGCCGGAAGATGAGTCACAGGTGTTGAACAGAATCTTTGATAAAATACGATCCCGTACCGGTCATGATTTCAGCCAGTACAAACGATCCTCGATCCTGAGACGTCTCGAAAGACGCCTGCATATCAACCGCATCAATTCCCTGTCCGGTTATCAATCATATTTGAAAGAGCATCCGAAAGAGATTGATGAACTGTTTAAAGATCTGCTGATCAGCGTGACTAATTTTTACCGCGATCCCGAGGCGTTCGGTGCAGTCGAGGAAAAGGTTATTCCCCGCCTCTTTGAAAAAACGGACAGCAACAACCAGCTCCGGGTTTGGGTGCCCGGTTGTGCCACCGGAGAAGAGGCCTATTCCATCGCTATACTCCTGAAGGAGTATGCAGAAACACTCGATAATCCGCCGGAACTGAAAGTCTTCGCCACCGATATTGACGAGGCGGCACTGAGAAATGCCCGCAACGGAATATACCCGGAATCCATCGTCGCTGATCTTACACAGGAGCGTCTGAGTAACTATTTCTACAAAGACGGGAATGTTTACACCGTGAAAGAGCAGATCAGGGAAATGGTGCTTTTTGCGTCTCATAACCTGCTTGGAGACCCTCCCTTTTCACAAATAGACCTGGTTACATGCCGGAATCTGTTGATATATTTGGATCGCGATCTCCAGACGGAAGTATTCGATCTTTTCCACTATTGCCTCCGCCGGGGGGGGTGGCTTTTCCTTGGCAAGTCGGACTCAAACCTGGCAGCTACCGATCTTTTTTCTGCCGAGGACAAGGATCACCGCATTTACAGGCGGATAAATACATCCCAAAACCGACGTTCTCTTCCGAAAATATCACGAAGGCATTCGGCGAACAGGTATTCATCTGACGCAGATTGGAAGGAGAAGAACAGGGACAAGAAGAATATTGAACAACTGCATCAAAAGCTGTTGATGCGCAAGCATGTACCTCCCAGCGCCATTATCAATGAAAACTATGAGATTCTCCACTCTACGGAGAACATTCACAGATTCCTGAAGTATTCCGGCGGCGAGCCGAGCAACAACATCCTTGAAATGATAATCCCCGAATTGCGACAGTCTTTACGGGGACTGTTGTTCCAGACCGGGAAAAAAGAGAATAATAAGCCTGTTCACAAAAAAGTGAAAATCCAGGAGGGTGAGGATGCGAAATTTCTGGTTATTGAGGTGGAAAAGGTCGGCGCCCCTGAACCGGCCGGGCGACTCCTGCATGTGATTTTCCAGGACCTGAACGGCAACTCCACTAACCGCAACAATATTGAAATGATGAATCTGCCGGATTCCGGAGAGGAATCGGAATTAATAGAGGCCCTGGAGAAGGAACTCGATGATACCAAAGAACGCCTTCAGGTAACCGTTGAGGAGTATGAGACTTCCAATGAAGACCTGAGAGCGTCCAACGAAGAGCTGCAGTCGATGAACGAGGAGTTGCAGTCGACGACCGAAGAGCTGGAAACCAGTAAAGAGGAATTGCAGTCGGTGAACGAGGAGCTCAAAACCGTTAACCGTGAGCTCGAGCAAAAAATCGACAAGCTGCACCGCGTTAACAGTGACCTGAAGAACCTGATGGAGGCAACAGAAGTGGGAACCATCTTTGTAAACCGGGAGGGCAGTATAAAACGATTTACCTCAAGTGTTACCGATATTTTCAACCTGATTGGATCGGACGAGGGAAGGCCTATCAAACATGTTACGCACACCCTGCAATACGACTCCATACCGGAGGATATAGACCGTGTTCTGGAAAATCTTGAAAAGGTAAAAAAGATCGTATCCACCAATAACGGCAAGTGGTATATCATGCGTCTGCGGCCGTACCAGAGCACGCGGGATGAAATTGAAGGCGTCGTCATCACCTTTGTGGAAATAACTGATCTGAAGATGGCGAACCAAAAGCTGGAACAGCGTACAACCCAGCAGCAGGCGCTGGCCAAACTTGGTCTGCAGGCGCTCAACGAATATAATGAGCACGAAATCTGGAAAAAAGTCGCCGCGCTGATAGCTGAACTGCTAGAAGTGGAGTATTGTGCACTGTACGAACTGGAGGATGAAGACACGCTTCTGATGCAGGCCGGAACAGGCTGGCCGGAAGATAAAAAGGGATTGGATAAGCTCAAGACAGGTAAAAACACCCATTTCAGCAATACGCTTTCGGCCAGTGAACCGATCGTAGTTGAAAACTACAACAAGGAGAAGCGTTTTAAACCAGATACCCTGATAAAGGGAACGGACATTGTCAGCGGTATTGCAGTGACGCTCAAAGGGAAAGATGAACGACCGCTGGGTGTAATAGGGGCCTATTCCAGCGGAGAACAGAAGTTTAGTGAAAACGACAAGAATTTTATGCAGATAGCCGCCAATATCCTGGGAGAGTTTATCAGCCGAAAACGCGCTGAAGAGCAACTGATGCAATCCAATAAAAAGCTGAAACAGGCAAATGTCGAACTCCGGAATAAAATAGAGGAGACCAAAAGACTACAGGATGAAATTATCGGAATCAGCGAACGGGAACGATGGCATACCGGACAATACCTGCACGACGAGCTGGGACAGTCAATGGTTGCAGCTCAAATACAGGTTAATTCTGTTATTAACGAATACAAAAAAAATAACGAGGTCGATCTTGACGAGCTGAAAGAAGTAGTAAAACTGTTAGAGGTATCCGGTAATAATATCCGCGAATTATCTCATGAAATTACCCCCGTGAATATAGAACACGGTGGAGTCGAGCACGCATTTGAGACGCTGATCTACGATGCATTCGACTTCGCCGGATCTAAAACTGAATTGAATTTCGAAATACCGGAGAACCTGATAAAGAATGAATATGTAGCCACTCACCTCCACCGCATTGCCAAAGAAGCCCTAAAAAATGCGCTGAGGCATGGCAATCCAGACCATATATCCGTATCACTTACCACAGACAACCAACGGCTCCTGCTCACGGTCGAAGACGACGGAAGCGGTTACGAAAGAACCGGTGAGGAAAATGGAGTGGGTATCTACCTGATGGAGTATCGCACGTCATTGATCGACGGCACTTTTGAAATCAAACAGCGGGACGAGGAAGGAGGAACGGTTGTCAGATGTTCCATCCCCCTGGAGCAGGTTAAGAAAAACGAGACTTTTAAAGACAAGGGTGAGAATTAGGAATTGGGAATTGGATCCAACTATACCTTCAGAATTACAAGTATTGGGAAACCCTCAGGTTTTTTCTTATCGTCATAATTAAAGTATTAAAAAAATACCACCTCGTCCCGTGGCTTTGCCCCGGGACGTTGGTACGGGCCGCTCTGCTGCCCGATAATTGTGGAGCAGAGCAGCAAAACGAGAAGATGGCGTGATTTCACCGATGAATCGGACAAAAACCTGTCAGGTTTTAGAGCAGTGTTGCATTTGTTGCTTAATAACCTAATTAAGCCTGACAGGTTTGCGGTTGATTTACTCCCGGTTGGGTTCTACGTTTTCGAAAGTGGCTTCCGTCGACTTTTCGCCATCCATGAACGTGATCTGTGAATAGGCGTAAGTAACACCGCCCGAGGTATTCCAGTCGGAAAAACGATCCTCGACCTGTACCTGTTCGCCTGACTCGGGATTAAACTGCTGGTATCGCATCAGCCGCGGAAGAGCTGTTTCAGGGTCAATAAAGAATGTGATATCCTTGTCATCGATATTGACACTCACTTTGGCATACTGCTCGTCCTCAAACTCGTCCATACCCAGGAACTGCGGGTCAAAGTTGTCTCTGTTGAGCGCCACGGCGATATAGTCGCGGTTCAGTGATTCCCTCAGTGACTGGGCATGTTGCGGGGGCAGGGGCTGTTCATTACCGCCCATGCTCATCGTACCGCTGCCGTCTTTATAAGACATGTTGATCTTACCCTGCGGCATCTCCAGGGTCTGTTCTACGGCATCGGGATAATCGATCGTCTGCGTCGCACTAATCGTCATGCTTCCGCCCGGTATCTGTTCGTTGTATTGTACGATCTCGCTCTCCAGGGAAAGCGTATTGAGTTCCGTATCCGGCGTGATCAGCGCATCGGCCATCCGGTCCAGCAGTTCACGCCCTTTGGCGGCATCCCCTTTGGTTGCCTGATTACCCTCGCCCGGCTGCGGAATGCTTATATCGATCGTATTAACCTCACCGTATTTCTGCAGCTGGTCGCCGATCTCCTCCTTGTTTCCTACTACCAGTATCTGCATACTTTCGGGACGCAGGTATTCGCGAGCAACTTCCTGCACATCTTCTACGGTCGTCGCTTTTACGCCTTCCACATATTCATCAAAAGCGTCTTCCGAAAGCCCCTGGTATTCGTTTGACAGCCGCTCGTTGAGCACTTTTTCATAACTGTCGTACCGGAATACAAGCGAGTTGAGAAACTGGTCTTTCGTTTTCTGCAGTTCCTCTTCCGTTATCGGCTCGTTCTGGAGGCGATTGATCTGTTCGATAATCGCATCAATAGCTTCGGCGGTGGTTGAGCTCTTGGTCATTACGCCCGCGTAAAACTGTCCCGGATAGAACGTGTTCATCCCGTACTGGCCGAATACGGAGTAGGCAAGACCCAAATCGGAACGAACCACCTGGAAAAGGCGGCCGGAAAACCCGCCGCTGAGCACCTCGTTCATCACCTGTATTTTCGGGTAGTCGGTGTTCTCACGAAGTCCGCCGATATGCCCGAGCAGTACGAAGCTCTGGTTTACATCCGGCTTGTCGATGAAGTTGATCGTATTGTCATATTCATAGTCGATCTCCGGGAACATCAGGTTCGTTTCCTTGCCGGCCGGAACAGAACCGAAAGCATCGCTGAGCTTCTCTTTCATTTCGCCGGAATCGAAATCACCGACGATACCTATGAGCATATTTTCACCGTTGAAATGCTCACTGTGAAAATTCACGATATCCTCACGGGTGATATTATTCACCGTCTCGTATTCGGTATTGCGTCCGTACGCCGAATTCTCACCGTAGATCAGCCGCTCGAATTCGCGGAAGCCGATCTGCTGGTTGTTGTCGTTGCGCCGGGAGATCGACGTCTTGGTCTGTGTTTTGGCAAGGTCGATCTTATCCTCCGGGAAGGCGGGATTCGTAAGCAGGTCGACAAACACTGGCGCCAGGAGGTCGAAATCCTCCCTGAGCACGCTCATACTTGCCGTACCTGACGTAAAGCCGATGCTCGTTTCCATGCTGGCCGCCCTGTTCTCGAGCAGCTGGTTAAGGCTGTCGGCGGGGTACGATTCACTTCCCCCCGAACGAATGACGGTTCCCGTTATGGACGCCAGGCCCGCTTTTTCGTCAGGCACCAGAACCTCGCCCGTCCGTATTCGCACGCTGACGTCGATAAGCGGCAGCTCCTTGTCTTCCACCAGGAAGAATTCAAGCCCGTTGTCAAGCTGAAAAGTCTCCACGTCCGGAAGCTGAAATTCATTCAGCTCCGGGTACGTCAGTTCATCATATTTCTTCTGAGCCTGGCCCAGCGAAGCGGTAAACAACACCAGCAGGCAGATAATGCTTAGTCTCTTCATGATACTTTTTCCTGAATTGCGGTTGATTTCTTTTGGTGTATAATTATTGGTTCGCATCGGCAACCTCCCCGTCATCTTCGGATTTGGTTACGATGGCGCCGACGGTACGGTTCTGTTTCACCAGGTACTCTCTGGCGACACGCTGCAGATCGTCCAGCGTCACTTTTTCAAGCTCCTCAAGGTCGGTGAAGACCGTTCGCCAGTCTCCCTTTGTCGCATGGGCAGATGCAAAAGACTGCGCCAGTCCGCTGTTCGAATCCAGCCCGCGAAGCAGGTTGGCACGTGCGTTGGTGCGGGCGCGGTCGAGCTCATTCTGGGTAAGCTCACCCTGTTTTACCTTTTCAATCTCGTCGAGAATAGTGGTTTCAAGAGTATCCACCCCGATACCCTGGTTCGGGACGGCAAATGTAAGGAACATCGATTCATATTTGTCGCCCGGATAGCCGTTCAGGGCCTGCACGGCAACGGCCAGTTCTTCTCCCTCGACCATTCGCTGGTACAGGCGCGATGTGCGTCCGCCGGAGATAACATTCCCGAGCAGCTGCAAAGCCTTCGCATCGGGATGGTTGTCGGAGACGGTATGGTAGCCCATCAGGAAAAAGGGCTGCGACTCGCCTTCGATGGTGAAACGCCGCTCGCCGCGCTGCTCGGGTTCCTCGGTGTAGACGGCCGGGGGCTCGGGACCGGAGGGGAGGTCACCGAAATACTGTTCGGCCAGATCTCTGGCTTCATCCGGGTCGATATCACCGGCGATGGCGATGGTGATATTCGAGGGCACGTAGTACTTGCTGTAAAATTCACGGGCGTCCTCCATGGTCGTGGCGGTTATGTCGGAATTCCAGCCGACGACGGGACGTCCGTATGGGTGTGCAGTGTAAGCCACCGCTGCAAACTCTTCAAGCAGACGGCCGAACGGCTGCGACTCGGTACGCATCCGCCGTTCCTCGCGGACTACTTCTTTCTCCTTATAAAACTCCCGGAACACGGGGTTCTTGAAACGGTCGGACTCAAGGCTGAACCAGAGTTCCTTCCGGTTTTCGGGCAGGTTGTAGAAGTAGATCGTCAGATCTGCACCGGTACCGGCATTGAGGCCCGTACCGCCGTTACGCTCGATAATCTGTGAAAATTCATTGTTGACCACAAACTGGTCGGCTTCTTCCTGCAGGTTCTCGAACCCGGTCCACAGCTCGTCCATCCGGGCCGAGTCGGGGTTGGGTTTGTACTTTTCCTGCAGCCATTCCCGGTAGGTGTTATCGAGCTGTTCAAGAACTGCCTGCTCTTCCTCCCAGTTGGTGGTGCCGATATAGTCGGTGCCCTTGAATGCCATGTGCTCGAATATGTGGGCGATGCCGGTGTGACCCACGGGCTCATCGACCCCGCCGACATCGACATAGGTCACGAAACTGACCACCGGTGCCACCGGGCGCTCGATGATCAGGAAAGTGAGGCCGTTGTCGATCGTAAATTCGGTTACTCTTTCTTCGAAATCCTCCAATGATTGTGCAAGGGCCGCCGAGACGGAAAGCGTGACTCCCACTATCCCCAGCGTCAGCACAGTGATGATACGTCGTAGCATGCGTAACTCCATTTGATTTTGTTTTGATGATTAGATAATCCTGACAAGTAATCTTACCCCAAGATTATACAATTAATGTACTTTCACAATAGGGAGAAGCAAATTATAAAAAAATAATGTACATGCTTGTCCCCGTTTTGCCAAAGCCGGTGTACGGTTAATCCAATAAATTGTTTGGCTGTTTTCATACCCCTTATTATACAGGAACGCCACGGAACATTTTTGTGACAAGAATTAGAGAATTTTAATAAAGGATAATCCCCATCCGACGGCTGGTGTTGCCGTCCGATGGGTAAGATGGGGCAGGATCCTGGGATTAGGAGGAAAAGCTACCAGCCCTGTCGAACCCGCCCGACCGCGAAACCAGCGCCCGGACGGGAGAGAGCCCCATCGGGCGGCTGAATTTGCCGTCCGATGGGTAAGATGGGGCAGGATCCCGGGATTAGGAGGAAAAAGCTACCAGCCTTGTCGAACCCGCCCGACCGCGAAACCAGCGCCCGGACGGGAGAGAGCCCCATCGGGCGGCTGAATTTGCCGTCCGGTGGGTAAGATGGGGCAGGATCCTGGGATTAGGAGGAAAAAGCTGCCAGCCCTGTCGAACCCGCCCGACCGCGAAACCAGCGGCCGGACGGGAGAGAGCCCCATCGGGCGGCTGAATTTGCCGTCCGGTGGGTAAGAT
>CAZPWQ010000048.1:5289-6535 GCA_964590495.1 uncultured Balneolaceae bacterium | reverse complement strand
CCGGACGGGAGAGAGCCCCATCGGGCGGCTGAATTTGCCGTCCGGTGGGTAAGATGGGGCAGGATCCTGGGATTAGGAGGAAAAAGCTACCAGCCCTGTCGAACCCGCCTCCCGAGAATTCGGGACAAATTCAGCGGTCGGGCGGATGGGTCGGCAAGTGGCGAGTTTGATCCGGCAGCACTACTGTAGAATTATTAAAAGTAGAGGTTTTTTTAAAAAAATTAGGATTTTTTAATATTTATTATTTAGGTTACTGTTTCAATAAATAAGAAATACGAAATCATCTGCAGGCTTCCCTCCATAAGCGCATTTAAGCCTAAATATTTAGCGGGTACACCTATGGATGAAGAAAAACAACACTATCTAAAAATTAATAACATCTCTCCTTTAATTAATAGAGATAAAGAGCTAAAAAGGCTGAATGAAGAGCTCGAAAAGTTAAAGAAAGAGCTAAAAGCAAAGACTGAAAAATGCCGTCAGTATGAAAGGGATATGGTGAATATAAGTGTGATGGACCGGTGGAATATCGGGAAGTTTCTTCATGATAACCTGTCGCAGAAGTTAGTCTATGCCAAAATCCTGGTAAGCCTCCTGAAGGATAAGCTTTTACATTATGAGATTGATGTAAACAGTGAGCTTAATGAAATTATGTGGGTAATTGAGAATGGAGCTCGGGAGATTCGCAGTTTATCTCATGATGTCATCCCAAAGGGAATTGAAGAAGAGGGTATTCTTCCAGCTATTAAACAACTTGAAAATCAAACCCGGACAAGACATGGAGTAAACTGCATTTTAGAGACCGATGACGTTATTCATAAGATAAAACGATTAGAAGTTGCTACAGAACTATACCATATTACTCAGGAAGCCATTAAAAATGCTGTGGTTCACGGGAAGGCAAAAAATATAAAAATTGCTCTGATCGAACATAATTACCAACTGTACCTGCATATTAAAGATGATGGAAAAGGGCTGGGATCTACAGATGTGAAAAGTGGAATGGGCATCACTATTATGAAACACCGGGCAAAAGAAATTGGAGGAACCGTCAGGATCAGGAAGGCAAAAGACGCTGATTCCTATAAAACTATTGTAACCTGTACGCTGCCGCTGAACGCTCTTGGTGAGGATGAATAAACAGGGATTGTCAGGCATTGCCGGAAGTATATTCGCTGATACAGAACCTGCTCAGAATATGTGTTGTCTCTGTATATAAAGGGTAACAGTTAAATAACCAACCTGCATT
>CAZPWQ010000048.1:2882-5189 GCA_964590495.1 uncultured Balneolaceae bacterium | reverse complement strand
TATTACCGGATATGCTAATTTCCCGGGTATCAAATAATTTCACTTGTTTTTTGCATTTCTCAGAGTATTAAGAAATATTAACATTAGGTTTCAAACATTTGCTTAAGGGTTCAAATGAACATTAAAAATGCAGATCTTTTTTTCAGGGATAGTACCATCCCCATGTTAATTTTTCATCCGGATGACTATTCGATAACAGATGTAAATCAATCAATGGTTGATCTCTACGGGTATACAAGAGAGGAAATGTTGTCCTTCACCTTATTTGATCTGCGTCCCGGTACTGAGGTCAGCAAATTAAAGAAACGCTTATCAGAAATAGACAGCGACAAATTCAGCGAGGAAGGACTGTGGAAACACAAAAAAAAGAATGGTGAATTTGTATTTGTGAAGGTAATCAGAAATCCGGTTACGTTTCCGGGGGACGATTGTACCTATCAATTAGTATTGTATTTAAATGTTACCGGGGAGATGAATTATCAGCAGAAGCATAAAATGCTGTTCGATTATAGCCTGGATGGTATAATGCTGACTAACCCCAATGGAGAAATTCTTCAATCCAACAAGGCAGCCTGCGATATTTTGGGAATGACGAACGAGGAGATAACCAGCCTGGGCCGGGATGGTATTGTTGCACAGGATGAAAAACTGGAAAAAGCGCTGAAAAAAAGATCAGAAACCGGCCGGTTTTCCGGCGAGCTGAACTTCGTTCACAAATCAGGACGTATCATCCCGGTAGAACTGACTTCTTCGATTTTTACTACTTACTGCGGAGAAAAGCGTACCAGCATTATATTTCGCGATATCAGCGACCGGAAAGAAACCGAGCAGGCTTTACGCCGGGAAAAAGAATTTACGGAAGTTGTTCTGAACAATCTGCCGGGGGTATTTTATGTGTTAAGCGCCGAAGGAGAGATCATACAGTGTAACGACCACTCCTCTGAGGTCTTTGGAATTCCGTCGGAGGAAATTACAGGCCGGCCGGTCGTTGAGTTTGTTCATGAACCGGACAAAGATTTGGTGCCGGAGAAAATACAGAGGGTTCTCAAAGACGGTTATCATGTATTCGAGTTAATGCTGAATACTGCTGAAGGTACGGCTTTATATAAGTTTAACGCCGAAAAGCTGCAGCAGGATAAACAAACATATATTATCAGCACCGGTGTGGACGTTACCAAGCAAAAACAGCTTGAACAACAGTTGAGCCTGTTGTTAGAGGAAGAACATTACCAACGGGTAAAAGCCGAGAACGATCGTGATAAGCTCAAGGAAATGTTTGAAGAAGCTCCATCTCCCAAATGCGTATTGGAAGGATCCGATTTACGGTATGTTATAGCCAACAAAGCTTACCGCCAGGTGGTAGGACAGGAAGACATTTTGGGAAGGCGGCTCACAGAAATCTTACCCGAGGTTAAAAGACAGGGGTATCTTGATCTTCTGAAACAGGTATATCGTACGGGTGAGCCGTACCTGGGTAAAGAAAATCGCGTGTTGATCGATAAAGATAAGGAAGGAGCTCAGGAAGAGTATATATTTAATCTTCTTTTTGCTCCTTTGTCTGATAAGAATGGAGATGTCTACGGAATATTCGTAGAGGCTATGGACTTCAGTGAGCAGATCGGCTATCAGAAAAAACTGGAAGTGTCGCTGAAAGAAAAAGAAACACTCCTGGCTGAAATTCATCACCGGGTAAAAAATAACCTGGCCATCATAACAGGTATGATGGAGCTGCAGGTAATGGATACCGACAACAGGTTTATCCAAAATTCGCTCCGGTCGGCCCAGCAGCGTATCAAAACCATTGCCATTATCCACGAACTGCTGTACGGATCGGAAAGCCTGTCGCATTTGAACTTCGGGAAAAATGTAAAGCAGTTGATTTCTCATATAAGTGATATTTACGGGAGGATAAAACCTGTTGAAACAGATTTGCAGGTAGAGCCGATTGCCATGAATATCAACCAGGCGATACCATCGGCACTCGTGGTTAACGAAGTTGTTACGAATGCCTATAAACACGCTTTCAGGAATCGCGGTGATGGCAAGATTACTGTGAAGGTATATGAAGAAAAGGGAAAGGTGATTATCGGCATATCAGACAACGGAGTTGGAATTCCCGATAAGTTGATGAACGATTCTTCAAGCATCGGCATGACATTGATCAATTTACTTAAACAACAGTTGAACGGGGAACTTGAATTTTCCAATGATAACGGTACTTTATTTCACCTGGAATTTAAGAAAACCGATGTAAAGGGGATCGGTAGCAGCCTGTGAGAGGGAAGGGACGATTTATTGAGGGATTGA
>CAZPWQ010000048.1:0-2782 GCA_964590495.1 uncultured Balneolaceae bacterium | reverse complement strand
AGGGATTTTTGCCGCCTGCCGGCTACAAAATAGTACAGGGGCAGCCGGTTCGGGTTTTTGAATGATTAAGGTATTTAGGGTGTTTAACTAAACAGACACCGGAATACCGGGTATTTTTTGGTTGGAAGCTTCTTCCCCTCAAAAAGTACCGCTTCATTCGCCCGGCCCCGGAGGAGCTCTAAAACAGGTTTCGGGGCATAACTTATAGAGAAGTTATTATGAGAGACGATCTGATCGAGATATTTCTTTCAGAGAACAAGGCAGGCCGGGAGGTCATAGACACCCTGCCGATCGCCGTTTACGCAACAGACGCTGAAGGCTACCTCAAATATTATAATTCTGCGGCTGCCGACCTGGCGGGCAGGGAGCCGGAACCTGGTGAGGACCGGTGGTGCGTGTGCTGGAAATTATATTACCCCGACGAGACTCCCATGCCTCTCGATGAAAGCGGGATGGCTAAAGCCGTGAATGAGGGACGCAGCCTGGACGGGATGGAAGTTATCCTGGAACGTCCCGACGGCGACAGGATCTGGGTGCAGGCCTACCCATCGCCGATACGGAATAAAGAAGAAGAGATCATCGGCGCCATCAATATGCTGGTGGATATCACGGCAAGAAAGAGGGCCGAGGAGCGCCTGGACGCCGTGCTTAAAGGCAGTGACGCCGGTGCATGGGAGCTGGACCTGGAAAATGAGGTTGTCTGGCGCACCGAGATGCACGACCGGATATTCGGGTATGAATCCATGCTGCCCGACTGGAGTTACGACAAGTTTATGGAACATGTCATACCTGAGGACAGGGAGCGGATCGATCATGGGTTTCAGACTGCCATTGATAATTACGCCGAATGGGACATGGAATGCCGGATTGAACGTGTCGACGGAGCCAGGCGCTGGATATGGATTCAGGGAAAAGCGTTCCGCAAAGAAGCAGACCGGCCGAAGCGAATTGTTGGCACCGTCCAGGATATCACCGGTCGAAAGCAGGTCGAGGAAGAATTGAAAGCCGAGCGGAGGGGGATGCTGGATATCTTCCGGCGCGCTCCCTCGTTTATGGGTATCATGCGGGGACCGGACCATATCATTGAACGCGTTAATGAAAACTTCGTGGAATTTGTAGAGGACCGGGAAGTCGTCGGCAAACCGGTGAAGGAAGCGATCCCTGAAGCAGTGGAGCCGGGTTTAATCGATCTGCTTGACCATGTTTACCAGACCGGTGAACCTTATAGAGGGATGGATATGGAAGTGACGCTTCAGCGGCGGAGCGGTTCTGAACTGACAGACGTAACCCATTACATTGATTTTGTTTACCAGCCCATTCGTGAAGCGGACGGATCGATTTCCGGTGTTTTTATGCAGGGGGTGGACGTGACCGAACGCAAACGTGCCCAGGAAGAACTGGAGGCTGTGAATCAATCGCTTGAGGAGCGTGTGGCAGAGCGAACGGAAGCGCTGCTTTCGTACCAGAACCAGCTGCGGTCACTGGCATCGCAACTGAGCAGGGCCGAGGAAAATCAACGCTGGAAGCTGGCTTCTGAACTTCACGATAACCTGGGCCAGCTGCTTACGGTGGGTAAAATGAAAATCAGCCTGTTGCCGAAAGACCAATTTCCGGAACAGGTAGCAAATGATATCGATGAGCTGATGGAAGTTATCGATGATGCTCTCACCTACACCCGTGAACTGATGTCGGACCTGAAGCCGCCCCCTTCTATCGATGAGGATTTGAATTCAAGTGTAAAGTGGATAGCGGAAAAGGTGGAAAAACGCGGGCTGAAAGTGGTCATTAAAGATGATGACCGGCCGAAACCGCTTAATGAAGAGGTGAGAACAACGGTGCTCCAGTGTATACGTGAGCTGATGTTTAATATCGTAAAACATACCACCGAGAAAGCAGCCCTGGTTTGTTTGGAGCGTAAAAATAAACACTTGCATGTAACGGTGAAGGATGAGGGGGAAGGGTTCAATACAGATAATATGGAATTTACACCGGACAGGGATGGTGGATTCGGACTTTTTAATATCCGGGAGCGGATAGACCTGCTCGGAGGCCGCGTGGATATCGACTCTGAAGCGGGAAAAGGCACGAAAGTAATGCTGACGGTACCGCTCAAAGATGAGGCTGAATTTACGGGAGGGGAAACCCTGGAGCTGTTCAATGATTTTAACATTGTAGACAATCTCAAATCCAAATTTGGCCGGCAAAGGTATAAAGAAAAGATTAAAGTTTTGCTCGTCGACGATCACCGGATGGTACGCGAGGGGCTGCGGAAAATTGTTGACGACGAAGCCGATATTGTGGTCATAGGGGAGGCGTCCAACGGGGAGGAAGCGCTGCAGATGGTACGCAGATACGCTCCCGATGTAGTTCTTATGGATGTGAGCATGCCGGGCATGGACGGTATTGAGGCTACCCGAATGATCACATCCGAAATGCCGAACACCCGTGTTGTGGGATTGTCGCTGCATGATGAACATGAGGTTGCGGATGAGATGCGAAACGCCGGCGCTTCTGCCTACCTGCAAAAGACGGAGGCGTTTGAATCGCTCATTCTGACTATCCGGGCCGAAGCATCCGCTGCAGCAGCGAGTTAGGAATTGGGAATTGGGAATTAGGGATCATCCGCTCTGTCATGCCAGATCCGCAAAGTTTTTGAAACTTTGCGGATCTTTACCAGTGCCTCCTCACTCGAGACCTGACAGGTTTTGGAAACCTGTCAGGTCTGAGGGTACAGACTAATCAATAGTGAATGAATCGATAAACAATTGATTAACTCACCGTA
>CAZPWQ010000047.1:0-25877 GCA_964590495.1 uncultured Balneolaceae bacterium | reverse complement strand
CCGTTGCCGAAGAGATCCTGCTGAAGCCACAGGGTGGAAGTACGTCGCCGATGTAGCGGAGGGCGACTCCTTCGGGAAAGACATTCTTTTTACTGGAGGATGCAACATAATTGTTAATAATTGAATAGTCTCTGTTAGCATTTGGGAATCAACGTTAATTAGATTTTAAAAAACCGGGACCGGATATCCTGTTTTAAAATTGAATCTAAACTTAACGGAGTCTAATTATGCGACACATAACATCACTTCTATTTTGTTGACTATTTGGTAGTGCTGCGGCAGTACATGGGCAATCAGCTGCGAATAAAAGCAAACAGGCCAAAGTTAAAAGTGCTGCCAGTGCTGCACATAATGCGATCACTGATAATGCAACGATAAAGGACTGGGACGGCACGATACTACGAGGGGGATCTAATGAATGGACCTGCTATCCCGATATGCCCGAACTGCCGGAGCAGAATCCTATGTGCCTGGGTGATCAGTGGGTCGAGTGGATGGAAGCCTACTTGAATCAGGAAGAACCGAATATTACTCAGGTAGGCCTCGGATATATGCTGCAAGGTGGTTCACCCGCGAGTAATCTCGACCCATATGCCGAAGGTTCGACCGGCGACAACCAGTGGATGGATGAGGTTAAACCGCACCTGATGGTTTTATTTCCCGATTTGTCCATGTATGAAGGTATATCAACCGACCCGGACAATGGAGGTCCCTGGGTTATGTTTCCGGATACTCCATATGCACATATCATGATGCCGACAGAATAGCTCGTCGGTTAAATCATGGTGGTTGAGCGTTGATCTTTAAATCTAATGAAAGATTAAAGGCACTTTTTTAAATCACAACTAAATAGAATCGGGGTATCGACATGAAGCCAGTACAAGAATTTGAGAATTCATTACGCGGAGACCTGGTACAGCCGGGAGACGGGGAATACGATGAAGCGAGAAAAATTTATAACGCCATGATCGATCGAAAGCCGCGATACATCGCTTACTGTCAGAATGCAGCCGATGTGATTGCGGCCGTCAACTTCGGCCGGGAGAACGGACTGCGTACGGCCATCCGCAGCGGCGGACATAACGGACCGGGGCTGGCACTTGTGGACGAGGGTCTGGTGATCGATTTGTCCAGAATGAACGGGGTTCGGGTGAATCAGGAAGCAAAAACGGTACGCGTCGGAGGCGGGGCAACCTGGGGAGACGTGGATCACGCTACCCATGCTTTCGGACTGGCCACCGTCAGCGGTATAATTTCTACAACGGGAGTCGGTGGGTTGTCCCTCGGGGGTGGTCATGGATACCTGTCACGTAAGTATGGACTGACGATCGACAATATCCTGGGTGCAGATGTTGTTTTGGCCGACGGAAGTTTTGTTCATGCCACTGAAGATGAAAATCCCGATCTGTTCTGGGCGCTGCGTGGTGGCGGTGGGAATTTCGGGGTGGTCACCTCTTTTGAGTATCAGCTGCATCCGGTAAAAAATGTGATTGCCGGTCCCATGTTCTGGTCCCTTGATGATGCTGAAGCAACGCTGAAATGGTACCGGGATTGGATGCCTTCGATGCCTGATGATGTATATGCTTTTTACCTGTTTCAGGAGGTGCTGCCTGCTGAACCGTTTCCCGAGGACATTCACGGTAAAAAGGTATGTGGGCTTTTATGGTGCTACACCGGTGAAGAGCCGGAATTGGAAGGATACCTTCAACAGGCAAGGGATGTAGCCGATCCGATCTTTGAATATATAGGTGAAATGCCCTATCCGGCGCTGCAACAGATGTTTGATGATCTTTATCCAAGAGGCGATCAATGGTATTGGAAAGGAGATTTTGTCAAGGAGATCAGCGACGAAGCCGTCGAGCAACATCTTCGGTTTGCCGAGACTCCTAACATGAAGTCGGGGATGCATCTCTATCCGGTTGATGGGGCAGCACATAGGGTGGGATCCGGAGAAACAGCCTGGGGTCATCGCAGTGCCAACTGGTCGATGGTGATGGCGGGTGTAGATTCTGATCCTGCCAAGGTGGATACCATATCACATTGGGCAAAGGAATATTGGGAAGCTGTCCATCCCTATACGGAAGGAGGAGCCTACATCAATTTTATGATGGAGGAGGGCGAAGATCGAATAAAAGCCACATACGGAGGAAATTATGAGCGCCTTCAACAAGTGAAGACCAAATACGATCCGGATAACTTTTTTAATGTGAATCAGAACATTAAGCCTGCATAATTTTCAGCCGCGGATCTAATAATCATCTATTTGCGAGCGTTGGTAAACTTTCCAGTGATCTCCAGGTTATTTTTTATGACCAGAGGGGAACCGGAAACTCATCAGGAGATATTGATTCAGCGAAGATAAATATAGCAACATTTGTTGAAGACCTGGAAGCCATAAGATTTTTTATCCCCTTTTTCATCGTGTTAACGGGACTTTTTGAAACCGTAGTTGCTCAACAGCAACCGGCGAGCAGTGACAAACATCCGTTCGAAGGCCAGATAGCTCCTCTTCTGGAAGGAATGGGAGGTATATTAAATTTCTCTAATTTTTTTACCTAAGCCCAAGATTATATTAGATTTAGTTAAAGTTCAGATTGAGAGTTAGTAGCTAATAGTTTCCGGATATTTAATTTTAAAAATATTCTCTGACTATAGCATTGATTCAGTCAACGGGAAAAGAGTCGAAGAAGAATTATTATGCCTTTATTCATGGATATTCATATTTCGGATGATTTTACCATAGATGAGGTAAAAGAGGCTCATCTATCCGATCTGGAGGTTCAGGAGAAGTATAATGTAAAGTATCACCAGTATTGGGTAAATCAAGAGGCTGGAACGGTTTTCTGTCTTATGGAAGGGCCTGATAAGGAATCCTGTGAAGCAACCCACCGGGAAGCGCACGGTAACGTTGCCTGTAAGATTGTAGAGGTGGAATCGGGTTTTTACAACTTGTTTATGGGTAAAAATCACCGGTTGGATCACGGGCTGGTCAGAAACGAGGATGGGGGGATCGATCTCGGCTATCGTTTTGTATTGATCGTCGACATCAGAGGTAATACAGATGTTACAAGTTCATCTGATTATAAGCTTCTGAAATTTCCTGAAGAAGCAAAAAGATTAGCCATGGATTACATCTCCCATTACGAAGGTAAAGAGGTGAAAGTCGAGGGTGATGACAGTATAGTTGCTGTCTTTAAGAAATCAATGAACGCTGTTTCATGTGCTGTTGAAATAAAAAATAAGTTCGAGGAGAAAATCAGCAATACGAATGATGCTGAATGGGATATTTTGTTTAAAATGGGATTAAGCGGAGGACAGCCTTTAACCGAAGATGAAGGCTTTTTTGAGAGCGTACTGAAAGTAGGCCGACGTTTGAACCTGATCGCTGAAGACAAAGAGATTCTGGCATCTCCCGTAGTCAGAAAATTGAGTGACGTTCAGAAAGCAGGAGGACTGGCTCAACATATAAGATTTATTGATACATCCGAGGAAAAATTTCTCAACAATCTTATTGAAACTGTTGAGGAAAACATGTCTGACAATAATTTTAATGTAAAAAGCCTGAGCCGGGATATTGGAATGAGCCGGTCACAGTTGTATCGTAAGGTAAGATCTATTACCGGCCGGTCGCCCAACCGGTTTGTCCGGGATGTAAGGATGCGAAAGGCACTCATGCTAATCAGAGAAAAGGAACATAATATTTCTGAAGTTTCTCTGGAGGTGGGTTTTCACAATCCGTCCTACTTTTCCAAGTGCTTCCAGGAGCAGTATGGTATCACTCCCTCAAAAGTTATTTCCTAGGGTAGTTAACAGTTAAAAGATTCTGCTATTACTGATGTGCAAGATTTGTGAATAATTTGTACTCTTGTGATGGAGTTGTGTTGCTTCATGTTAACTAAAGAAAGGGATACAGTGAACTTTTCATCGGGAACGGATGAAATTCAATCGGAAAAGGAGAGGTACTTAGAAACCCTGGACCAAATCCTGGAAGAACAAATAAGCTCCGGGGATATGTCGGTAAGGCTGGTCAGCCACAAAATGGGAGCGAGCCAGTCTACCTTATACCGAAAAATAAAAAACTTTACAGGATTATCTCCCGGAGAATATATTAAAGAGTTTCAATTAAAAAAGGCCGCTAAATATTTAATTTCTGATTTTGGCAACGTTTCTGAAGTGGCTTATGAAGCCGGATTCAATAACCTCTCTTATTTTTCAAAATGTTTTAAAGAAAGGTTTGGAGTAACACCCAGAAGATACTCAGCCGGAGTATTTATGCATAATAATCTGCCGGAACACCTCACCAGTTTTGTAGGACGTGAACAAGAGTTGACTGATATTAAAGAGTTAATAAATGAGCATCGGCTTATCAATCTTACCGGACCTGCAGGGACAGGTAAAACACGCCTTGCCCTGGAAACATTAAATCAGGTAAAAGACAATTTCACACATGGGATTTTTATAGTACACCTGGCTTCTCTTTCCGATCCGGGCCTAATTCCCTCAGCTATTTTACATGAACTTAATATCAAGAAAAAACCTGTACAATCCTCCTTTGAGAACTTACTTGAACATCTGAAAAGCCGGGAGGTATTAATTCTGCTTGACAACTTTGAACACCTGACCGCAGCTGCTCAAGATGTCAATACCCTTTTGCGGCATTGTCCTGATTTGACGATAATGATTACCAGTCGTGAAAAACTGCATCTGTCGGGTGAGTATTCGTATTCGGTTTCTCCCTTATCAATTCCGGACACAGTTGATAGTATTACAGATGATGGTATTACAGAATCGGCGTTATATAAAATCAAAAAGTATTCGTCTGTAAGGCTGTTTCTGGAAAGGGCCGAAACTATAACCGGTAATTTCCAGCTTAATCTAAAGAACATTCCTGATATCATATGTATTTGCCAATATCTGGATGGGTTGCCTCTTGCTCTGGAATTGGCCGCTTCTCAAATCCATATGTTTTCACTCCACAGCCTTGCAGAGCGGTTGAAGGAGAATCTGTCGGTTTTAAAAACGGGAGATATTGACCGTCCAGAACGCCATCAAACATTATTTAATGCCATTAACTGGAGTTATAATCTACTGACAGAACAGGAAAAAAATCTCTTTCAGCGCCTGTCTTTGTTTGCCGGAAGTTTTGATATCAATGCCGCAGAAGCTGTTTGGTCAGATCATTCGGGAGAATCGGATATACTGGATGGTTTGCGGTCATTGGTTGATAAAAATTTTCTGCAAACATTTGAAGCAGGAGGTGAAGTTAGGTTCAGGCTACTGGAAACTCTTAAAAATTACGCCCGTGGAAAGTTAATTGTAAGCAGAGTTGAAAAGGAGGTACTAACGAAAATGGCAGTTCATTTTCTTCAAATGGCTCAGAAAGCTGAAGCCGAATTAAAAGGAGTCCGGCAAGAATACTGGGTCAATCGGTTGGGTATGGAACTGGATAATTTCAGGGGTATACTATCAGCTCTGGAACAGTATCGGGAGATAGAATTGGGTTTACAACTGAGTACGGCACTATGGCGCTATTGGAATATGCAAAATATGAATAAAGAAGGATGTGAATGGTTGGAAAAAATGATCGATCTGGCTAATAATCTGAAGTTCCATGAAGAATCAAACAAAACAAATATTCTTAAAGGGAAAGCTTTGAGTGCCCGGGGAATTATGGGTTTGATGATTACTGAAAATATGGAAGAATACACCGAGATATTCCGGCAGTGTATAACAATATTTCGAAAAAATGATAAGAAAAAAAAATGGCTGAAAATCTTAATCATTACGGGTGGGCAAACGCAGTCATGGGAGATTATAAAAGAGGGACGATGATCTCTAAAGAGGCCATGGAATTACATAAGAAATTAAATGACACCCGAGGTGTGGCTGTATCCTACAACAACCTGGGATGGATTGAATATACGCGAGGGAACCTGGATAAAGCTGCTGATTTATTTTTAAAGAGCATTTCATTGAGAGATAAAATTGGTGATCACAGGGGCAGTGCCTTTGTTTCTACATACCTGTCTTTGGTTGAAAGATGTTTAGGCAGATACAATTCAGCATTTTCCCGGCTGAAAAAAGCTGAAGAAATTCTCGGAGAATTGGAAGATATTCAAATTCTCAGTATGGCTCATACTGCAAAAGGATATGTTTTGTACGACATTGGTGAATACCAAAAAAGCTGTAACATATTGGAAACTGTTGTTGAAGGCTGGTTAGAGGCGGGGAATCGCTTCGGATTATATTTGTCATACGATCTGTTGGGTTTATCGCTTCTTTGCTTGGGAAAACCGGAATCGGCGAATCATTATATCGAATCAGCCCATTCGGGATGGTCCGGGATGAATATCAATTGGGCAATACCTTTTTCATTCTATTGTACAGGAGAATATAATGCCTGTATAAACCAAATGGAACAGGCCCTTATACATCATCAAAAAGCCCTTTCTCGCAGGATAAAACAGGACGAAAAATTATCTATCTGTGAGTCTCTTGAAGCCTGCGCCGGGATACTTGTCGATAGAGAGGATTACGATACAGCGGTAACCTATCTTTCTGTTTCTGCAGCTTTAAGAAATAGAATCAGGGCTCCTCTTCCGCCCCGTATTAAAGAGACAGTTGAGACTGTTCTATCCCGCAGTCAAAGAAAAATGGGGGAATCGCTGTTTGAAAAGACGTGGGATGCCGGCCAAGACCTTTCGCTCGCCCAACTTAAAATATTGTAAAGTTAAAAGTCAATAAAAGATTATTACTGTTAAAGAGTCTCTAATTGGGCACGATGGGTTAAATACAGCGGATACAATGAGCCGAAAACGAAGTCTGTACTGTCTGTGAACTATAATTGGCAGAAATTGAATGATTTCTGTTAGCTATCCTCAGATCACTTCATTTATTTGTTTTAAGAAAAATACAGGTAGATTGAACAAATTTTTAGCCGCGGATGTAAACGGATTTTCTTTTCCATTTTAATAATAAACGCTTTAGAAACGGTTCTCTGATATTTTAAAAACGGTTTAAATATTTCGTCTCAATCAATAGCAAAATGTAATCTTACAATGAGGTTTTTATTATATCTTTTTCCGCTGATACTTATGTCTTATTCTGAGCTTGCAGCTCAGAGTCCCCTGGAGATTTCCCGCATGCAGGAACCGGTTATCCTGGATGGCATTCCCGATGAATCCTCCTGGGAGAATATTAAGCCGGTGTCGCTGGTCTCGCACTGGCCGACGTTTGGCAATCCGGTGGAAGACGGACTTACGGAAATACGTATCGGTTATGACGAGGATTACCTATATGTAAGCTGCCGGTGTTATGGCGACCCTGAAAACATCAGTGCTCCTACTTATAAACGGGATATGGTACAAATGAATATGGATGGTGTATCCCTGATGCTCGATACCTATAATGATAATGAAAACGGGCTCTGGTTCACGGTCACACCGAATGGTTCGCGAGCTGATATTGCTGTACGCAATGATGCAACTGGAGATGAGCCCATTAATGTCTATTGGGATACTATTTGGGAAGCAGAAGCCAGGATTTCCGAGACCGGCTGGACCATGGAGTTGCGAATACCTTTCAGCAGCTTACGATATGAAACTGCAAATAATACCGTGCAAATGGGACTGAGTGTTTATAGATATTCAGCTCATAATGTCAGTTTGATTACATTTCCCGCAATCCCGGCAAACTGGGGGTTTTGGAGTGCCATGAAACCTTCTCAATATCAACAGGTTGTTTTTGAAGATATTCCTGAACATACACCCTTTTATCTGACTCCTTACCTGTTAGGTGGTGTGGAACGTACTTCCTTTCTTGCTGCGGAATCCGAAAGCTATCAACACGCTAACGACTTGACTTATGAAGCCGGTTTCGACGCCAAATTAGGGCTGACGAATAACATCACACTGGACCTGACCGCCAACACCGATTTTGCCCAGGTTGAAGCGGATAACCAGCAGTTAAATCTCACGAGGTTTTCCCTGTTCTTTCCGGAAAGGCGTCGGTTTTTTCTTGAACGTGAGGCTGTTTTTGAGTTTTCGTTTGGGGAAATGGATCGTCTTTTTTACAGCCGCCGCATCGGGTTGAGTGATGACGGCCTGCCGCTACGCATACTGGGAGGTGCCCGGATGATCGCTCGCTCCGGCGGATGGGATGTCGGTCTGTTGTCCATGCAAACAGCCCGTGATCTGGGTCTGCCCTCTGAAAATCACAGTGTTCTCCGGTTTCGAAAACAGCTGTTTAATCCTCAATCCTATGCAGGGGGGATGATGACCGGAAGGTTTGATGAAAAAGGGAATTATAATGCCAGTTACGGAATGGACGGGATTTTTAATTTTTCAGAGGACGATTTTTTGAAAATAAATGTTGCCCATTCTGCAGATAGTGAGATCAATAAGAATCCGTTTTATCAGGATGCGACGCGGATTCGTACAGAGTGGGAAAGAAGAACGTTTTCCGGCCTCAATTTCAATTTAAACTTCAACTATTCCGGCCAATCTTATGATCCGGGAATGGGATTTCAGCTCAGGAGAAATTATTTTCGGTTTGGAGATCGGATTTCATACGGTTGGCAACCAGATGAAAATGCTGCGTTACAAAGAGGTCAGCTATCTATGAATGGCTCTATTTATTTGAGAAACGAAGACAGCAGTCTTGAGAGCTCCGAGTTCGGGCCCTCGGTACAGTTAACATGGAAACGCGGGGATTTTGCCGTTGCCGGACTTCAATGGATTACAGAAGACATTGTGGAACCTTTCAGTTTGGGCGAAGACGTCGAGGTATTACCTGGTTTGTACAACTATCCTGAAGCTGAATTGTCTTATGAGACTCCCAGGGGGGAGGGACTTCGATCACAATTTATTGTCAGCGGCGGCGGTTTTTTTGACGGAAACCGGATAACGATAAGTGCGCAGCCCGAATGGAGTGTGTCCAGCGTTATGCAGTTGGACCTGTTTTATCAATATAACAGAATTCGATTTCCAAAACGCAAACAGGAGCTGAATGCACACATCGGGAGATTCAGGACCGAATTCACATTTAATACAAAATTTACGCTCTCTTCATTTATCCAGTACAGCAGTACCGATCATCTTGGAATAATGAATGTACGATTCAGATACAATCCGCGGGACGGGAACGATCTTTATCTGGTACTTAACGAGACGCTGAATGCAAATCGCAACAGGGAATTACCTGCACTTCCTTTGTCGCAGTATCGTGCCATTTTGCTGAAGTACAATTATACATTCCGCTTTTGAATCGGTTTATTATAATAGTAATTTGCTGTAAAGATCTTCATATTGTTTGGGTATGGTTTGAATATAATAAAGAATCCAATGTCACATTTTTATATACATATTACAGGTATAGCCTTATTGTTGATGACGATAAGCTGTGCATCCAGTGACCGGACAACCAGTACGTCTCAAAAAGATTCATCGGAAATAGTGGTTGATAACAATTCGATCCCATTATCCGATTATTTGCGGCGGGTTGCCGGTGTTACTGTTTTTGGATCGGAAGGTAATATAAGCATTAATATACGTGGTTCAGCGTCATTTGAGAATAGTACAGAACCTTTGTTTGTCGTCAACGGTCAACGGGTCGGCCGGAGTTATTCCCGCGTAGAAAGTATGGTTCCGGTAGCGGATATTGCCACTATCAGAGTAGTAAAAGGCGTGGAGGCTTCTTCAGGCTACGGACTGGAAGGCGGTAACGGGGTAATTGAAATCACCACGAAGAGGAATTAGTAATACATTCGCAGATAGAATTAAGATAATCCGGAGTGTGAATGGAGAGCCATTCTACAATCACCGGCAGATACGCATTCCTTGCGGCCGACCACCCCATCCCCTCCTCCCGATTCCCCGGAACTGAAAAATCACAGCGAAACAAGGAGGAGCTTAAACAACAAACCTACTTTCTACCTTTAACTTTCTACTCTCTGCTCTAATAAGCTAAAAGCTTTTCCAGAATATCTTTCATTCGCGCGGATGCCAAGTACCCTTCTTCCAGCTTCGGACTAAACGGTACGGGAATATCCAGTGATGAACAACGCATGACAGGTGCATCCAGGTATTCAAAACAGGATTCGGTAATAAGTGCTGAAAGTTCGCTGAGCGGTCCCAGGGTAGCAGACGGTTCCTGGAGCAGCATTACTTTATTGGTTTTTGCTGCTGACTGCTTCACCGTTTCCATATCCAGGGGAACCAGACAGCGCAGGTCTATGATTTCCAGCTCAATCCCGTTACCACTGTATTCTTCTGATAAGTCGCCAGCCCAGTGAACGCCCATACCATAAGTGACGATGGTCGCGTCGCTGCCCTTACGATGAATACGGGCTTTCCCCAGCTCCTCAGCAACTGACAAGTCAGGTGTTGTCTCGCGGATACTCCGGTACAGTTTTTTATGTTCGAAAAATAGCACGGGATTGGGATCAAAAAGGGCGCTATACAACAGATTCTGCGCGTCTGCAACCGTAGATGGGACGACTATTTTTAATCCGGGATGTTGCATGAACCATCCCTCGGGGGATTGAGAGTGATAGGGGCCGGCACCGACACCTCCGCCGTGAGGAGCCCGAATCGTAATATTCAACGGTGGCATCCACCGGTATTGGGCTTTGGCAATATTATTGATTACCTGGTTAAATCCACAGGAAATGAAATCCGCAAACTGCATTTCAACTATGGGTTTGAAACCTTCGAGAGCCAAACCTACGGCACAACCCAAGACGCCGGCCTCAATTATGGGGGTATTACGAATACGGTCTTTGCCGAATTGTTTCAAAAATCCTTCCGTAACTTTAAATACACCGCCGTACTCAGCGATATCCTGTCCCATAATGAGGAAAGAATCATCTTCCTCAAATGCCTGCTTCAGGCTGAACTTAATGGCATCCACAAACCTTTTTTCCGATTCAGAACCATTAGGCTTTTCAGCTTCCGGTAATTCTGCCGGTGTAAACAAAGCACTTTCTTCCCGGTTGCGGTCAAAGACAGGTTCATCAGCTTCAAGAGCCCGTTTTAAATTAGGAAGAAATCGTTCGTCCACTTCATTCTTTATATTATCGAGCTCATCTTCAGAAATAATTTGTTTACCAATCAGCCAGTTTTCATAACGGGTAATGGGATCTTTCTTTTTCCATTCCTCAAATTTTTCATCAGGAACGTAGAAAGTACCGGAGGCTTCTTCATGCCCGCGCATACGGAAGGTTTTGGCTTCAATCAGCGAAGGCTGACCTTTCAGAGCTTTTGTTTTCGCCTCTTTCACGGCATCCATCACTGCAAAAGTATCATTTCCGTCAATTTTTATGCCGTTTACACCGTAACCTGCGGCTCGTTCTACGAGGTCATTGCAGGCATACTGCTCGCTGACCGGCGTAGAAAGGCCGTATCCATTGTTTTCGATGATAAATATAACAGGCAGTTCCCAGACGGCTGCCAGATTCAGAGCTTCATGAAATTCTCCCTCACTGGTCGCACCGTCACCACAGAAACTGCAGGCGATAAAGCCGCTTTCGCGTAATTTGGATGCCAGGGCAAGTCCGTCTGCTATAGGCATGGTGGCAGCCAGGTGGGAGATCATTCCCACAATACGATGCTCCATTACCCCGAAATGAAAAGAACGGTCACGTCCGCGGCTGAATCCCTCAGCCTTACCCAGCAGCTGACAAAACAGCTTATAGAGATCCAACCCCCGGGTGGTGAAGAGTCCCAGATTGCGATGCATGGGTAACAGATAGTCTTTGGAATCAAGGGCAAAAGTAACACCGACAGAGATGGCTTCCTGTCCGATTCCCGAAAACCATTTGCTTATTTTGTTCTGACGCAAAAGCTTTAACATTCGTTCTTCTATACGGCGGGGAAGCAACAAATTTTGATAGAGCTCAAGAGCTTTTTTATTACTTAATTTTTTTTTCGGTTGAATCATTAATTATTTCCAGAAATTGCGTAATTTAACTGTTTATCATTTTCTGCAACTAATATGGTGCAGTTAATTTTATATAATTGCAACTGTAAAAGTCTCAGAAACAAAAGTAAGATTCACTTTTTATATATTAGTATGCATTGCAAAACCTAACTGTTTCATATACTAAATCTAAGTTACCGGCTCGTAGTTTTAATGCGACTTCATCTGTATGGTTATTGCTTCACCATCAGATTTTCCGTCGCATTTTTTATTGTTCTGTGTTTCAAACTGTCCCTGGTTTAAAAATATCCGGGAATCATTTAGTTCAGAACCTGTTTTATTACCAGGATTATCAGAAACAATTAAAACGAAAAGTGGTTTTATACATTCAATTATTCAATACACAAAAGGTGAAATAAATAAATGGAAGCACTCGGTCGTCAAATTCTGGTAGAATTTTATGATTGTGATTCTGATAAGATTAATGATGTAGAATTTATAGAAACATCCTTTCTATCAGCTACCCGCGCATCAAGAGCCACGATTATCTCTCATAATTTTCACAAATTCAGTCCGCACGGTGTAAGTGGTGTAGTTGTGATTGCCGAATCCCATGTAACTATTCACAGCTGGCCGGAATATAATTATGCTGCTGTTGATATTTTTACCTGCGGCGATACTATCGATCCCTGGATTATTCAGGAATATCTGAAAAAAGCTTTTAATTCAAAAAATACTTCAAGTATGGAAATGAAGCGCGGTATGTTTAAGGTAGAGAAAGGCCAAAAGTTGCGTTTTAAACCAAATTCAAACATCTGTTATTAGTAATTAGATTTTCATGAAAGAATCACCTTCAACACGTACGACAGAATTATGGATGGTCAATACTCCAAACATTTACTGTCTTGTAAAAGGTGCCTCGGAAGGGCGGACCCGGTTAAACGCTTTTGACAATGCACTGCTGAACGCCGGTGTCGGTGATACAAACCTGATGCGGATGAGCAGTATCTTGCCCCCCGGAGCTGAACAGCGGGAAATGAATGATATCGATCTGCCGTACGGCGGACTCATTCCCCTGGCATATGCCACCATTGACTCAACAACTCCCGGACGCTATATATCGTCTGCCGTGGCCGTTGGTATTCCCGAAGATGATACACAACCGGGTGTTATCATGGAGTTTGAAGATCACAGTAAGCTGGATAATGTTGAAGAGATTGTCCGCCAGATGGTGATAGATGCCTTTGAATATCGTAACAGGGATCTTAAGGAAATCAAATCGATCGGCATTGAACACAAGGTGGAAAACTGTGCGGCAACCTTTGCCGCTGCCGTGCTTTGGTATGAATGAGAAGCAGGGATCAGGAGTCAGAATTCAGAAGACAGAATTTTTCTGCACTTTCTGACTCCTGAATTCTTAAATTCCCCATGGCTGGTTCAAGCGTCCACGCTTGAACATATTAGCCGACAAGTATCATTTCATTCTAATAATATCCACATCACATGCCATTAACCTACAACGAGTACTACAACAAACGAACCGGCCTGACAGTAGGTGTTAAAAAACTCCTGTTTTCGGAAGAGACGCCCTATCAAACTGTCGAAGTTTATGAAACAGATACCTGGGGTAACCTGATGACCATCGACGGAATGGTGATGCTGTCGGAAACGGACGAATTTGTTTACCATGAGATGCTGAGCCATGTACCGGTTTTTACGCACCCGGACCCGGAGCGCGTACTGATTATCGGCGGCGGAGACGGTGGTACGGCCAGGGAAGTCATGCGGCACGGTTCTGTCAAACAGGTAGATATGGTTGAAATTGATGAAGCGGTAGTACGTGCCTCCAAAAAGCATTTACCGGGTGTCGGTGATTGGGACAATCCCAAACTTAATGTTCTGTTTGAGGATGGTATTGAATTCGTGCATGATATAGGAGAACCGTATGATGTAATGATTGTTGACGGCTCCGACCCAGTAGGTCCGGCGCAAGGATTGTTTGAGAAAGAATTTATCCGCGCCTGCTATGAAGGACTCTCTGAAGATGGAGTTCTCGCAGCACAAACGGAAAGTCCGTGGGTGGAGAGTTACCACAAAAGCATGAACCAGGTATTTACTACACTGGATTCCATGTACGAAATCTCAAAAATGTATCTGGCATATATTCCTCTGTATCCGGCGGGAATGTGGTCTTTTTCGTTTGCAAGCAAGGGAGCTGATCCTCTGAACCAGGATATAGAGGAAAGAATTGAGGCGGGGATTGATGAATTTGGAGACGAGTTGAAATATTATAACCTGGATATACACCGTGGCTGTTTTGCGCTTCCGAACTTCGTCTCAGAGATCCTGGATGCCGGATCCTAGATGCCGGACGCCGGATACTAGATGCCTGATGTTGGATGCCTATATTCACTTTAGAATACCAACTACACCAAAGAATACCAACTACCCCAACTACTAAAATATTTAGGACTGCTATCTGGTTCTTATTTCTTTTATATAAGGCAAGAATAGGGCTATTAAGTTCTATTCGTGGAGGCTTTAAACATCTTATCACGAGCACCTAAGTTATAAACAATGTGTCATGCTGAATTTATTTCAGCATCTGTTGCAACTATTTAGTTAAAAGCTTCTATGAAGATCCTGAAACAAGTTCAGGATGACACGATTATAGGGAATTCATTTTCTCGCTTTAAGGATCTCGATTATTAACATGAACAAGATTAAACATAAATTCGGGCTCGGATATCCGGCATCCGGTGTCCGGTATTTGGAATCTATGATCTAGTTTGAGCTTTCTGACTAAAAACCATCTTGCCTACATCTACGTGCTGCTGGGAGCTGCATTATGGGGTATGATCGGTATTTTTGTAGAGGAACTTTCCGGCGCCGGATTTACTTCTTTGCAGATCGTTACACTCAGGATTGTCAGTGCCGCTGTAATGCTGACGGTTTATCTGGCTGTCAAAAATCCGGAACTGCTTAAAATTGATGTAAAGGATTCCTTCAGTTTTGTCGGGACGGGTATTTTCAGCATCGTTTTCTTCAATTGGTGCTATTTTACTGCTATTGATGAGATATCACTGTCTATAGCTGTAATTCTGCTTTATACGGGTCCGGCTTTTGTGGTCATTCTTTCCTGGATGTTATTCGGGGAGCCGATGACAAACCGTAAAATTCTGGCTTTGTTGCTAACCCTGATGGGTTGTGTGCTTGTTGTTAATATTTTTCCGTTGGATATACAGTCGCTGAATCTGTTCGGCCTGCTGGTGGGATTGGGGTCCGGATTCGGTTATGCCCTCTACAGCATTTTCGGTAAGTATGCACTGCGTAAGTATAAATCTTTGACTGTTATTACTTACACATTTCTGTTTGCTTCTGCTGTTTTACTGCCGGCAAGCGGGATCTTTATTGAACCCGGCCAGTTGTCGTCTCCGCGGGTCTGGCCTGTCATATTGGGTTTGGGATTCTTTCCCACGGTCGTAGCATATCTTCTGTATACCACAGGACTGTCAATGGTGGAGAGCAGCCGCGCCTCCATAGCAGCGACGTTTGAGCCGGTCGTTGCCACCCTGATCGGCGTTTTTGTGTTTGATGAATTTCTTACCGTCTATCAGTGGTTTGGAATTTTCATGGTGCTCGCAGCGGTTATATTGATTCAGCTAAAGAGAAAAAAGGTTACCGGAACGTAGAGTCGGAGATTTCATTTTTTTCAAAGATAACTCAATGCCTAAACAAAGATGGTCCAACCCCCCTCTTTAATTCCCCTTTAGGAGTGGTTCTATTGGCTGAGAAAAACACCTTTTTCACACGTTCGATTTTGGCTTCGTTTTACCACTTTGACACGAGTGGACGCTCGCGCCGGTTAAAGGCATTTAAAGGTGCTGGACCTAAACACCGGAAACCGGTATCTGGTATCTGGAATCTGGAATCTGATTTCTTTTGTTGCAATCGATGCGGCTTTCCAATAACATTATATTGACCTTTAACCAATCTATACGGCATGGAAGAATCCAGAATATCTAAATGGTCTGTTGCAAGTATTGTGATATCAGTTGCAGCAGTTATTGTATTAGCGTTAGCCGGTTATGGCTATCAATGGGGGTTGTGGGGATTGGGCCCGGCATTTACATGGATGCTGCCGGGCGGCGCTATTTTGGGAATGATAGGGGCAGCACTGGCAGTGGTTTTCCTGTTTGTACAAATGAAAGAGAACACAAGAGGGGGCGGTATGTTGGCTGTGATCGGTTTTATATTGGGAATTGCAGCAGTCGCCTTTATTGGCTACTGGTATTTGGAAGCGCAGCAGTATCCGCCCATTCATGATATCACTACAGACATGGAAAATCCGCCACAGTTTAAAGCAATTGTTTCGTTGCGAACCGATGCCCCGAATCCTGTCGAATACGGCGGCAATGAAGTGGCGGAATCACAGAAGCAGTATTATCCCGACATTCAGCCGCTTTTTCTTGATTTATCGGTTGATGAAGCATTTGATCACGCACTGCAGGCCGCCCACGAAATGCCGTGGGAGGAAATTGTTGCGGAAAACAAGGATGAGGGCCGTATAGAGGCTACAGACAAACTGCCTTGGTTCGGATTCAAGGATGATGTCGTGATCAGGGTTGATTCTGCTGATTCAGGAAGTAGAATTGATGTCCGCTCAGTCTCACGCATAGGACGGGGTGATCTGGGCGTCAACGCGAAGCGTATTCGAAATTATCTTGAGCAATTAACAATTAACAATGAGCAATGAGCAATGAACAATGAACAATGAACAATGAACAATTTTGCCACAGATTGCACTGATGAGCACTGTTTTCCCGTAACCCGTAACCCGTAACTCGCAACTCGCAACTCGCAACCCTAAACTTGTACATGTTAAAATTTTGCTATGGAAGTGATCTTTCAATTCTGGGTGAACAATTGGTCTCGGAATTTGAGGAAAATAAGCTGAGTGAACCGCTTGAGCCTGAAATATTTGTTGTACAGAATTATGGGATGGGACGATGGCTTTCGATGTATCTGGCAAAAGAAAAGGGAATTGCCGCAAATCTGAAGTTTGAATTTCCCGCAGAACGTATATGGTCGCTCTACCGGCACATCGATCCGGATATTCCCAAAACGCTTCCCTCAGACCGGCAGCCGCTTGCTTTTTCTATTATGCATCTGCTTAACCGGATGGAAAAGGAGCCTGTATTTGATCCGTTGTGGAGGTATATCCGGAAAGAGTCGGCGGATATTCAGCAACTGCGTATCTGGAAACTGAGTAATCGTATCGCCGATGTTTTTGACCAGTACCTGGTATATCGTCCTGAAATGTTGGTAAGCTGGCAGGATGAAAAACTGACTACCAATAACCCCTCCGAACGCTGGCAGGCAGCTTTGTGGAGAAAGTTGACCGGTCACTGGAAACAGGATAACGGGAATGAAGAAAAGCGCTGGACTCACCGGGGGGAATTACATGAAAAATTGCTTAGCTATATCGATGAAAAGGAGATGAAGATTGCTGACCTACCCGAACGCATCACAATTTTCGGAGTTTCTACTCTTCCACCCGCCTTTATAAAAACGTTTGTTAAGCTTTCAAAGCTGACAGACGTTCGTTTTTACTGGCTGGCACCGGTGGATGGTAAAACACCGGAAAATAACCTGGTTGAATCGATGGGAAAGGAAGGTATTGAATTTTTATCCAATTTTGAGTACGAGGTAAAGCAGGATGCAGAAGTGGTTAGTAACCATCAGAAGGTTTTCGTGTCAGGCCGGCCAGAGTACAGTGACAGCCTTTTGTCACAGATTCAGTACGATATTATTAACAATAAAAAAGGTACAGCAGTTACGGAAGCCGACCGTTCGATACAGCTGCATTCATGTCACAGCGCCATGCGCGAAGTGGAAGTATTGCATGATCAGCTTATGGCACTATTTGATAAAAATCCGGATCTGCCGCCGGATGAAATTGTGATCATGATGCCGGATATCGAAACCTATGCTCCGTTAATCGATGCTGTATTCGGTACAGATGAGGAAGACGTACCTCATATCCCATTCAGTATTGCCGACCGGGGGTTCCGCAGCGAATCGCCCGTAGCAGTGACATTCATTAAAATTATGAACCTGCTGCAAAGCCGCTTTAAAGTAACCGATGTTATGGAGTTATTGGAATCCGAGATTCTGCGCAGGTCGCTTGAAATTTCAGAGGATGAGTTTACTCTGCTTCAACAGTGGATTCATGATAACCGGATTCGCTGGGGCATTGACAGCAAGTTCAGAGGGGATAATAATCTGCCGGCAAACGACCACTTTAGCTGGAAAAAAGGAATATCACGCATTTTACTTGGATATGCGATGCAAAGTGACGGAGAACAGGCTTACCGTGATCAAATTCCATACAGCTATATCGAAGGAACCTCGCAGGCGGAGCTGGCGGGAAAACTGAGCAGTTTTCTCCATAAGCTGTTTGATTTTTACGATAGGGCAGGGCATTCAAAAAAAGCTGAAGGATGGCACCGGTTTTGTTCGGATATGTTGCAGGAATTTTTTCCGGATAATCGTGACACCCATCATGAAATATCACAGATACGCAGGCAGCTCGATAAGCTTATGGAATATACGGACGTATCTAATTTCGATATCCCGGTTTCGTTTAACGTCATACATTCCTTTATTGAAGAACTGTTGGATAATCATCAGACGGGCGGCGGTTTTATGGGACATGGTATTACCTTTTGTGCTCTTGTACCGATGCGGAGCATTCCATTCAAGGTAATCGGCATACTGGGAATGGATGAGGACGCTTTCCCGCGTAATCACAAGCCGGTGGAGTTTGACCTGATGCGGTTACATCCGCGGCCGGGAGACCGTTCCCGTGCAGATGACGATCGCTACATGTTTTTGGAAACGTTACTCTCGGCAAAAGAAAATCTGATCATTAGCTACATCGGACAAAGTAACATACAGGATACAAGTTTTCCTCCCTCTGTAGTGGTCAGCGAGCTGTTGAATGTACTTGAAGACGAGTATGAAATAAAAGCTGATGATATCACAACGAGGCACCGGTTACAGGCTTTCAGTCCACGCTACTTTAACGGGGATGACCCGGATTTGTTCAGTTATGCCGGATCACAGCTGCGGATCAGCAGAAGAATAGATGCGGGAGATGATGAATCCGATTCCTTTATTACCGATCCGCTTCCGGTACCCGATGATGACTGGCAAACGATTAGCCTCGGAGAATTAATTTCTTTTTATCAGCATCCTGTCCGTTTTTTCATGCAGCAGCGGCTGGGCCTTTACCTGCAGAAAACCGATGCGCTGACCGAAGAACGCGAACCTTTTGAGACGGATGGATTATCACGCTATCACATCCGTCAGGAGATGCTGGAACGTTTTCTCAAAGGTAACGAGCTGGATTCTTACAGAAATATTGCGGCGGCAGGGGATTTGCTTCCGGTTGGTTTCCCGGGCGATCAGTCGTTTATACAGCAAAAGCGGGAAGCCGAAGAGTTCGGGAGAGAGTTGACGGAGATACTTGACCGGCAGGCGAAGCCGGATATTGAAATAGATCTGAACCTGGATGCTTTTCACCTGACCGGTAAGCTGACTTCGCTGTATGAAAACGGTCAGTGGCTCCATAGATTCGGATCGATGAGAGGAAAAGATCGTGTCGAGCTGTGGATTAAACATCTCACGTATTTAGCTGGAAAACCTTCAGGTTATCAGCCGGTAAGCCACATGGTGACAAAATCGGGATCTATCGAACAGGAAATGATTGGCAATATCAGGGATGCACAAAAAATATTAATGAAATTGTTGAATTACTACCGGCAGGGCCTGCAAAAACCGCTCATGTTTTTTCCCGATACATCATATACCTATGCCTGTCGCATTATCGAGAATGAAAAAGAGCCGTATTCGGCCGCGAGATCTGCTTTATATAGCGGTTGGTATAACCCTTATACTCCCGCACCTTGCGATGGTGATGATTCCTACAACAGCTTCTTCATGCGTGGCAAAGATCCGACCACAGAACCATTTTTCAGAAATTTAGCGCTGGACTTCTGGCAACCTTACCTCGCAGCAAAGAAGGAGGACAGTTAGATGAAACAATTGCATCCCTTTGAACAGGATTACACCGGTAAAAACCTGGTTGAGGCAAGTGCCGGTACGGGCAAGACCTATAATATTGTATGGCTGTACCTGCGATTTCTTTTGAAAGAAGGATTTTCCGTCAGTGAAATCCTGGTCGTCACTTATACCAGGGCAGCCACCAAAGAGCTGAAAGAACGACTGGTCAACCGGATACAGGATGCCATTAAAGTTTTAAAGCACGGCTATAAGGGATCTGATGCCATGCTTCAGGCATTAGAAAATGCCGAATGGTTAGAAGCTGACAACGCTGTCAATAAACTGGAAGAGGCCGTTCGTAACTTCGACGGAGCGGCGGTTTATACGATCCATGGATTTTGCAAGAATGTGCTGGAGGAGATGGCCTTCGAAAGCCGCACTTCGTTTGATGCCGAACTACTCACAGATGACCGTCATGTCATACAGGAGATTGTCGACGATTACTGGCGCCGTCTGGTGGACGAAGCAGGAGAGGATGAGAGCAAGGCGTTATTGCTTCAATATTTAATAGACGAAAAGCTGACGCCGGATTCGCTGATTGATTGCCTCCGGCCATATACCGGTAAACCTTATATTAACATAATCCCGGACGATGTCGAGTGGCGGGAGATAGAAGGCAATTTTCAGTCGTTGCAAAGAATATACCGTGAATTGCAGCAAATTTGGCAGGAAGAGCGGGATGAGATTATAGCACTTCTGGACCCGGATATTATGTCGGGATATACGGAAAATAATATGCCGGGACGTATTGAAACGATTGATGAGCTTTTTTTGAATAGTTCAGCATCGATTATAGATCCGGACAATGTGACTGGTTTTAAATACTGTACTCAATCTTTTATTTCAGAAAGCCTGCTGTCAAAAGCCCGGAAGGAGGGAATCCAGCCCCCCAATCACCGTTTTTTCGAATTGATGGATGACTATGGAGATACCTGCAGACTCCTGAAAAATACAAAATCTATTTTTTTGAAAGAGTTGCTTCAGTACCTTCAGGAACAGCTCCCGGACAAGAAAGAGGAACTGGAGGTTTTATCTTACGATGATCTTCTGTTGACTATGTATCGTTCGATTACAGATCCGGAAAACGGCGGACGATTTGCAGCACTGTTGCGACAAAAATATCCGGTGGCGCTGGTTGATGAATTTCAGGATACGGATCCGGTGCAATATGCCATTTTCAGATCGGTCTACAGTGGTAATGCTGAAAAATTGTTTATGATCGGAGACCCCAAGCAGGCGATTTACAGCTTTCGGGGTGCCGATATTTTTGCCTATCTCGAGGCCAGGAATGATACGACTGCAGACCAGCAATTCGGGCTGCGTGAAAACTACCGCTCAGTCCCTGAATTGTTAACAGCAGTCAACGTTTTATTCTCCCGGACAGAGAATCCGTTTGTATTGCCGGAAATATCGTATAATCCGGTTGAACACGGACATCCTGAAGATGCTTATAAGCGATTGGCAATTGATAACTCGCCTGCAGAGGCTATGCAGATTATCTCAGTAGAATCCGCTGACGAAGCTGATTCAGATAAGAAAATCTGGTCCAATGAAATGGCTATGGCCACGGCTTCGGATATCTTTCAGCTGTTGAGAAAGGGTGATGAAGGAAGAGCATATATTGGAGAGGAATCTGTATCTGCACGGGATATCGCAGTACTGGTTCGTACGCACTATCAGGCAGATCTGATGAATGAAGCCCTTGCAACCTATGGATTAAAAAGTGTTCAACTTTCCAAGGGGAGTGTTTTCCATACCCGGGAAGCACATGAGCTGGAACAGGTGTTGACAGCAATAGCCGAACCCGGAAGCGAGCGTTTGATCAGGGGGGCTTTGATTACTTCATTGATAGGTGAAACAGCCAACGATTTATATGAGTATGAGGAGAATGAGGAACAATGGGTACGACAGGTTGAGCTGTTTTCGGATTGGAATCATATATGGCAGGAACACGGTTTTTCCTCCATGTTCAGAAAATTGATAAGAGAAGAAGACATTGCTCTGAATCTGATGAATCACCGAAAAGGAGAACGCCGGCTTACAAATATCCTTCATCTTGGTGAGCTGTTGCAACACAGAGAAGAGGAGGAACAGGCGGGAATGAGATCACTGATCAAGTGGATGGCACGAAAACGTACTGAAAACAAAGATGGACGAGAGGAAGAAGAGCTGAGGCTGGAAAGTGATGAAAACCTGGTCAAAATTGTGACTATGCACAGCAGCAAAGGATTGGAATACCCGGTTGTATTTTGCCCGTTTTTGTGGACTGGGACAAAGGTGGAAAATTCGAAGGATCCTTTTTTATTTCACACCGGAGAAGAGAAAAAAGCTTGCCTGGATCTGACACCCAAAGATACCGGCGAACGCACATTGCGGCTGGCGGAATATTACAAGGAGGATCTTGCGGAGAGTATGCGTCTGGCTTACGTGGCGATCACACGTGCAAAGCAGCAGTGTAATATTTACTGGCATGGCGAGACAGGCAGCAGTGAATTTTCACCACTGGGATATACTCTGCTTGGTAATGAACGGGTGACGGCGCAGATAAATAAAAAATTAAAACTGAATAACAACGCTGAAGAAATCACTGAAGAAATTTTTAACCGGGCACTGATAGATTTACAGGAGGAAGCCGGCAGTAAAGTTAATTTTCGCGAATGGAAACCGCCAGTGGATACCGGGCGCAGAAAAGAACAGGACCAGCGGGATGGATTGCAGGTACGAAAATTCAGCAGGAATGATCGGCTTGTTTCCTTGCAACAGATTTCCAGTTTCTCCTCTCTTACAACGGCGGGAAGCGGTGAGGTGGAAACTCCTGACTACGATCAGTATGTAATTCCGGATACGGGGGCTGTCCAACAACCTGAAACGCTCAATATGTTTGGATTTCCGAGAGGCCCGCAACCGGGTACCTGCGTGCATATGATATTTGAACAGCTTGATTTTTCAGACTTGTCAAATATGGATGAAATTATCACAAATGGTTTGGAGACTTATGGTATTGACTCCAAATGGAATCCTGTACTGAAGCAAAATTTGCTTTCTGTGATAAATAAACAGCTGGTCAGTGAAAATCAGAATACCATTCTTGCAGATCTTGAGAAAAGCGATTTTCTACACGAAATGGAGTTTTATTTTGATATGGAGGCGATTTCTAACTCACGGATCATGCAGATCATTCGCGAAAGCAGTTCACATGAACAGGGACAAGCCTCTCCCGGTTTTATGAAGGGCTATATTGATCTCACCGTTCAATTCGGCGACCGGTTTTATATTATAGATTACAAGACAAACTATCTGGGTAGCCAACCCGGAGATTATACTTTTGAGATTATGAGAGAAGAAATCTATGAAGCGGCATACGATCTTCAATATCATATCTATACCGTGGCGCTTCATCGTTACCTGAAGGAGCGATTGACCGGTTATCGTTATGAGGATCATTTCGGCGGTGTCCTGTACCTGTTTCTTCGTGGTATAAACGATAAAACCAGCGACTACCGGGGAATCTATTTTGACCGTCCCGGAAAGTCGAAGATTAATAAATTAGACCAATACCTGAAGGCGGGAGGGGTCGCGTGAAGAAAAATCTCTTTCTGCAAAAACTGAGTCAATTGGTAGAAGCCGGGGTACTTCGTGAAATAGATCTGGAGTTCGCCCGTATTCTGAATGGACCGGAACAAGCTGTGGAAGATGAAGTGCTTTTGGCGGCTGCACTTGTAAGCTATTGGTACAGGCAGGGGAATATCTGTCTGACCTTGTCGGAATTTGCCGGCAAACAGGTTTTTGAAGATGAAGGAGGATCTGAACAAATTCTTCCCGGTATCACTGCACCTCCGGCTGAAGAATGGGCAGGTAAGCTCTCTGCTTCTTTTCATGTAGGGAAACCGGGAAGTTTTAAACCCCTCATCCTGGATGACAGCGGACGGCTTTACCTGCAAAAGCTGTGGCATTACGAACGCTTGGTCGGCGATGATTTGCTGGCAAGGGCCGGTGATGAAATGGCCGGTGTTAACCAGAAGCTGTTGAAGGAAGGTCTCAGCCGGTATTTTCCCTCCGAAGATCTGTTTGAGCTGAATTTGCAGCAGGTGGCTGCAGCTCTGGCGGTTCTGCAGCGATTTTCCGTCATTTCCGGGGGACCCGGAACCGGTAAAACAACAACAGTTGTACGCATTTTAGCTTTATTACTGGAACAGTGGGCTGATGCCGGTAAAAAGCTGTCTATTGCCCTGGCAGCGCCGACCGGAAAAGCTGCTGCACGACTTAAAGAATCTGTTCAGCAGCAGAAGCAAAGTCTGCCCGCGAGCGAAGAAATTCGAGAGGCCGTACCGGAAAAAGCTGTAACACTGCACCAACTGTTGGGAGCCCGTCGCGGCAGCGGAGAATATCGTTATACAAAAGATAACCCCCTGCCTTACGAAGTGGTAGTTATTGATGAGGCGTCCATGATCGATCAGACAATGATGGCAAAGCTTTTGGAAGCTCTGCTACCAGAATCACGACTCATATTACTGGGGGATAAAGATCAGCTGGCTTCGGTGGAGGCAGGTTCGGTGCTGGGGGATATATGCATGCCGGCCGAAAACCGGTACACGGAACCGGCGGTGGAGACACTCCGGGAGCTGGGAATGATGATTCCCGACGATTTCAAAAAGAGAAGAACAAAACCGCTGACAGACAACATTACATTTCTTGATAAAAGTTATCGATTCGGAGCAAAGAGTGGAATCGGTCAGCTTGCTGCAGCTATTAACAGGCAGGAGGCAGACAGATCTGTCGATATTCTCAGATCAGCGAAATATTCTGATGTTCGTTTTAAGGAAATTTCAAAGGGTGATGATATAGAGGATACTCTGTTTTCGGAACTGCTGAAACACGCACAAAAGCTGGTGCAGTCAGGAGACCGGGTGACAGCAATTGACCTTCTTTATAAACAGGTTGCTCTGTGTGTTCACCGCAAAGGATTTATGGGAGCTGAAAACGTAAATTATCAGCTTGAGCAACTTCTTCGCAGGGAAATATCTCTTTCGCGTTATCAACAGTGGTACAGGGGCAGACCGGTTATGATAACTAAGAACAATTATACGCTGAAATTGCGCAACGGAGATCTGGGAGTCGTCTGGAATGAGACAGGGCATAATCCCAAGGTGACGTTCAAGGGGGAAGGCGGAAAGTTCCGGGAATTTAATCCATCGAGGCTTTCACAGTTCGAAAATGCCTATGCACTTACCGTTCACAAAAGCCAGGGTTCTGAGTTTGAACGTGTACATATTATTTTGCCGGCAGAACCTTCTCCAATTCTTACAAAGGAATTACTATACACAGCCATCACCCGAGCCCGAACCGAGATTACCATGTGGGGAAGTTTTGAAATATTAAAGCACGGTATTACCTCTTCTGTGCACAGATCTTCAGGCTTGCGTGAACAATTTTGGGGCGCATGATAAGAATATGCGTTTATTCACAGGCACAGGCGTTTTTAACCAAATCTTTTCCACTATCAGCCGGAACAAATAAGAGACTCAGATGTAAAATAGAATAGATTGCGATTATTGATTCAACCAACTTGGATCAAGTATCGTTATACCCTTACAATTCTTGGTTATGTAATTGTAACCACTGATTTGTACCCCGAAAAGCCAACGTACAAAAGGGGGCTGGTTGATAGCCGGTCCCCTTTATTTTTGAGAGGCTAAGCCACCATTTACGAGACACTGAGGACATTAAGTCAATCGTTTTCTCCTTTATTGTTTCGCTGCTCCACATTTATCAGGCAGCGGAGCCTGCCTACGCCGAAACTTCGATCGGAAGAGCTGGTCTATTCGACGGGCTTC
>CAZPWQ010000046.1:0-26685 GCA_964590495.1 uncultured Balneolaceae bacterium | reverse complement strand
TTGCTTGCCGATTATTTTCAATAGTTTCATCTTACTATATGTTTAGTGTTCTTAAGGATTATGTTCTTTTAAGCTGCCGCATAACTTTTAATTGTTTGATAACGCGTTTAGCGGTTGACCATGATTATAAAAAAAGCACCTGGTCATCCCGCAGGGCACGAGCCGTTAATGAGATCTGGTGCCTGTAGCAGCGCTCTCTGCCGCGCGAGATCCTGAATCACGTTCAGGATGAGTGGGAGTCGTTGTTGTGATGTGAATTCAACCCCTAAACGCGTTGTTTGATACTAATTGAATATTAATTGTATGCAACACGGTGTTAAGTGCATCCACAAACGCTTCCGGACGTTCCAGCTTGGGATCGTCGCGGGTCTCCTCAATGATTTGCAGCGGCCAGCCAAAACGCCGGCTGGCTTTTTCTGCTATTTTCAGTTTGTTGGCACGATCGTGCCGGCCCCAGATCAGGAAAGTGGGCACATCAATTCGGGCAAGCTCATCTGACGGAATTTTCGGGATGCCAAGCTTTTTCATCAGGAAATTCATAGCATCACTTCGTTCCTTGTCGCGGGCACATTCCAGGTTGTATGCCACAAACGGCTCCCATAATTTTCCCATTTGTTTCTGCAGGCCATCTACATCATACATACACTGCGGAAAGAAGCGATTGAAATTATTCTCGGTGGGCCAGATTATAAAACGGAATAGTCCGAAGGCAAACCCCGGGGCCGGCCTGAACTTTCCAAGTCCGAGCGAATTTACCAATACCAACTTCCCTATTTCTTCTCCGTGATCGATGGCAAAGCGGGCTGCAATGGAACCTCCAAGAATATTTCCCACCAGTGCCGGAGGAAACGAACAGGTTTCCGCAATCAACTCCCTGAGCCACTGGAAAACGAGACCTGTATCCAAAGAATCACTGCTTATTTTCGACTCACCATGACCGGGGAGGTCGGGAACAATCACGCGACGAGTTTTTGATAACTTTGGAATAACACGCATCCACCAGAGGGCTGATTCTCCCGGTCCGTGCAGAAGTATAATCGGCGGACCTTCACCACTCTTAAGTACGGGCGTATGGATTCCGGCGAGATCCAACCGGTGTTCCGAAACATTTATTGCCTCCAGAAGCTGATCGCGGTGGTTATTTATAACGGCTTTGTTATGATTCGCAGAAAGTTGAGTTTTCATTTTTAAATCCTCCGTAGCAATTTGATATACCATTAACTTGAGGAGGTAAGATAATCCGGAAAGGAACGCTGCGAATCGGAGAGACTACCCAATTTTGCTGAAAATGAAAAATGGGTAATATTACCCAAACTCTGGATTTACATTAAATAGAAGAAATTATGAACACATGAGTACAAGTATTATGCTTTATTGGGTGCAGAATAACCAGCAGGAAACTCAAGTTTTTGCTTTTTCGAAAAATTAAATTTTTTAGGTGTAGACCTCCAAGGTTTCAGAAACCTTGGAGGTCTCCTCGAAAACCAATAACAAATAACAATACCTCAACTAATAAGATTGTTTTCATAGGCATAGGCCGTAGCGGCTGCGCGTGTGGGCACATCAAGTTTACCCAGGATATTGCTCACATGCCGATCTACTGTTCTCTCGCTGATAAAAAGTTCGGAAGCGATGGCATTATTGGTTTTGCCGGTCGCAAGATGACGCAGGACCTGTAACTCGCGCGAAGTCAGTCCGTGGCTTTTACCGGGTTCGGATGTAGTATCATCAGTAAGGGTCTCAACTCTTTGTCGGTCTGGTGCGGCGCCAAGCTGTAGAAACATTTCTTTCGCTGTTTGAAGCTCCATCTCCGCCGTGTCTTTATCCCCCCGTTCTCTGCAGGCCAGGCCTATGAGCACCCGCGTACGTGCTGTTTCGTAGATGGCGCCCATGCTGTTCAACATGGTACAGGCATGGCGCAGTTTATCGAGGGCAGCCAGGGATTCCCCGTTTGCAAGGAGTACACTTCCTGCAGCGTATCCGGCAAGAGCCTGGAGATAAGGAGCCTGAAGATCCCCTGCTATTTCAGAAAGTTCGTCTGCCCCGGCCTGTGCCGCCTTTATATCACCAACGGCAAGCATAATTTTAACATAGGCCGGAATTATTCTGGAACGACTACTCTGATCCTGTTCCTCCTCTTTTTCCTGCCGGATCGAGGCTGCTGCTGCGTTTTTCTCCCCCCGGGCCAACCGAAGAAGGGCAAGTCCTGGCTGTGGTTTACGATTACGTTTATGAGCTTTTCGATAGGCTTCCTCGGCTTTTGAAAAATGTCCTTGCAGCCGGTATAGTTCAGCCTGCCGGTAATATGCCTCGCCGGCCGCAGATTCCTGCGAGAGTTTCGAGAGTGATTCACAGGCACGTTCTGCTTCATTAATGGCATCGATCCAATGACCATGCAGCTGCATGATTTCAGCGCGCCTTACCAGGCATTGTCCGCGGTAGGGTACAAGGTCCGGCTGAGAATCACACCAGCGGGCCAGCGCCTGGGTCCATTCCTGCGCACGTTGCAAATCGTAAATTTTCTGACAGGTTTCGATTACGGCACAGTAAACGATACCGGATACGATAGGGGAAACCTCTTCGGCTATCACTGCCACCATTGCTTCATCGAGCAGTGTGGTACCTTCAACAATATCGTTCTGATGAATCAGGGACTGTCCGTGCCCAAGGCGGCCCAGGGTCATCAGGTCTGAATCATTAAATCGTTTTCCTATTTCAGCTACCCGGCTGAACATGTTTTGTGCTTTTTCAGGTTCGCCTTTTCGCAGAAACTGCAGTGCCCCGGGTATCAGCAGGAATCCCTGCTCTGCACAATTCTTCCGGCTTTCATCAACCAGCCGCCGCGCCCGGGCAATCCAGCCACCTCCCTGGGCACTGTCTCCGTAATTAAACAGAATCATTCCCAGCCAAAAAGCGCAATAAGCGGCGCGATTCGTTTTATCTTTTTTCAAATATGCATGATGTGCACGCGCCCAGAGATCATGGCAGTCCGAAATTTTCCCGGTCAGATATGCAGCTTTGGCAAGTTGTTCGAGGTTTTCCGGATTTAGCGGAGTTTCACCGTCCGCAGAGAGCAGAAGTTCATAAGCATCTGCCCACGACCGCTGACGGAAGGCCTCCCGTCCTTTTTCCAGTTTGCTTTCAGGATTCATGATGGTGTGATTTTATGACAGTCAACCCTGTATAGAATAAGTTAACACCCAAAACTGGAACTGCAAATGCTGCTCTTCATATTCTACTTTTTCTTTACTTCCTCAATCACCGATTCTCCCTTCGATTGATCCCCGTTGGTCCACTGCCACTGCTCTTTGAGTCGTATTCGTCCATCATTCATGATTTCCGGTTTCGAATAACATACGCCGGTCATTAAATCACCATCTTTATTCAGATGCTGATAACGCATATCAAGGTTGCCTTCTTTATCTGTCACCGCTATCAGATTACCGAAACGAATATTGCCACCGCTGTAGGTACCCCAGACGATATTATCCTTCTGGTGATATCGGAATAGTGTAGAATCATCGACATCGCCATTCCCGGTATTACTGACCGACCGAAAACATCGGCCGTCGTAGTTGATTGATTTCATGTGTGGTTTGTTCACGAAGTGTTGAATTCCCTCTGATTAATCTTCGGCGTTTTCAGATTAAAGTATAATATATATACCCGTTCTTTAGGATCTAAAAGACAGCTAGTGTAATAATTACTAATTTGATAAACTAATGGAGTCGTTTTAACGCTACTGCTTTTTTCTGACATCCCCCCTAACCCCCCTTCGAAGGGGGACTTTTTGTTGCCTTATATCACACAAATTTACACTAGCTTTTGTCTGTAAAATCCCATAAATCACACTTCACCAGCGCAAATCCGCCATATCCGCATCATCCGTGTTCTATTGTTCCATCAAGGCTTGATCTTAATATCGATCTTATCCGTCGGTTTCTGCTCTTTATTGCGGATAGCCAGCTGTTGAATGACGTTATTCGACAGCTCCACAAAAGCCTGTGCCGATTTCGATTTCAGATCTCCCAAAACAATCGGCTTCCCATCGTCACCGCTTTCGCGGACCTGCTGTTCCAGTGGGATTTCTCCCAGGAAATTGGTTCCCATCCGTTCCGCCAGATTGCGTGCCCCGTGTTTGCCGAAGATATAATACTTCTTGTCCGGCATGTCGGGCGGAACGAAATACGCCATATTTTCAATCATGCCCAGCACCGGCACATTCACTTTTTTGAACATCGCCACTCCTTTCCGGGCGTCATCGAGAGCAACAGTCTGGGGCGTTGATACAATAACGGCACCTGTCAGTGGCACTGTTTGTACAATCGTAAGCTGGATATCACCTGTTCCCGGAGGCAGGTCGAGCACCATATAATCGAGTTCGCCCCACTCTACATCCTGCATGAACTGCTTAACCGCACTTGTTACCATAGGCCCGCGCCAGATCATTGCCTGGTCGGGATCAACAAGAAGACCCATCGAAAGAAAGCGTATGCCATATTTCTCCATGGGGATGAGCTTCTTACGGGTGGTGATATTGGGGCGCTCATGGGTGTCGAGCATGGTGGGAATACTCGGCCCGTAAATATCGGTATCGAGCAATCCCACTTTGGCACCGGTACGGGCAAGTCCGCAGGCAAGATTTACGGCAACTGTGGATTTGCCAACTCCTCCTTTACCCGAAGCCACGGCAATGATGTTCTTTACGCCGGACAAAATCTCTTCAGATTCCTCTTCCTTCTGTTGTTTCTTTCGGTGCCCCTGACCGGGGAACGCCGGTTCTCCGGTGTCGGAATCATTTTTAAACTTGGAGATATTTACCGCAGTAGTGATATCGAGTACGGCATCCTCCGCAACAAACTTGCGTACGGCTTCTTCACACTTCTCTTTGAGATGCGCCTCGAGCTTTGCGTTTTTCTCCGGAAGGTCGATCGTAAACGTAATAAATTTATCCTGTACGATCAGATCCTCGATCATATCCAGGGTGACCACATCCTTCTCCATTTCGGGATGCATCACGTGTGTCAGTGCGGTTCGAACTTGCTGCTTGTTAATAGACATGCGTTTTGTAAGTCTTCAGTTTTTACTGTTTTTTCAGTCTTATAAGATAAGGAATTCCGAACAGATGCTAAATACTAGATACTGTATACTGGATTCGCACCGGGAAAGTACCCGCTATCCAATTCCTATTCACCATTCTATAGAGAAATGCGTATTTTGCTCACCTTGTTTTAAATAATTCCGGATCCTGTTGAAGGCACCCATAAGTGAAATAAAGAATAGACATCTAACTCAACTATTCAATTCGATGGTTAAAAAAACTCCCTTTTACGATATCCATGAACAGGCGGGTGCAAAGCTGGTTGATTTCGGCGGATTCGATATGCCCGTTCAGTACGAAAGCATCCGTAAAGAACATAATACCGTACGGGAATCAGTTGGAATATTTGATGTCTCACATATGGGCGAGTTTTTTATAAAAGGTCCCGGTGCACTCAATCTGATACAGTTTGTGACTGTCAATAACGCTTCAAAATTAAATCCCGGCCAGGCTCAGTACACCGCAATGTGCTACGAAGACGGCGGCATTGTCGACGACCTGATTGTTTATATGCTGGAGAAGGATCATTACATGCTGGTTGTGAATGCATCCAATATTGAAAAGGATCTTGAGTGGATTGAGGAGCACAACAATTTCAATGCTGAGCTTAATAATAAATCTGACGACTACTGTCTTTTGGCTGTCCAGGGGCCGAAATCTATTGAAACCCTGCAGAAACTGACAACAGTGGATTTGAAATCGATAGGTTTTTATAAATTTAAAAAAGGAGATTTGGCCGGGTTCGACGATATCATTTTATCGGGTACGGGTTATACCGGCGAAAAAGGATTTGAAATATATTTTGATAAAAACAAGGCTGATCCCGCAGAAATATGGACTTCTATTATGGACGCAGGCAGAGAATTTGGGATAGTACCGTGCGGACTCGGTGCCCGTGATACTCTGCGGCTGGAGATGGGTTTTGCCCTGTACGGCAATGATATCAGCAAAGATACCAATCCGCTGGAGGCACGCCTGGGCTGGCTGACAAAGCTCGACAAGGGGGAGTTTATCGGCCGGGAAGCTCTGAAACAGGTTAAAAAGGAGGGGGTTAAGCGTAAGCTGGTCGGTTTTATTATTGATGAAAAGCGTTCGATTCCCCGTTCCGGTTATAAGATTATGGATAAAAATGATAATGAGATTGGTTTTGTGACCAGCGGAACACGTTCCATTACTCTGGGTAAGAACATTGGGATGGGCTATGTTTCTATCGGGCATGTAGAAGAAGGGAATACCATTTATGTCGAAATTCGCAACAGGAAGGCAGGGGCTGTCGTAAAGAATCCTCCTTTTATAAATAAGAAATAAGATAAACTACCGGTTTTCGGTTACAAAACAGTATGATGAATATTGAGAATTTGGATCTGTTTGCATCTGTAAAGACCTTTCAGGAAGAGGATCTTCTGGATAAGGATGTCGTTATCATCGATGTCTTGAGAGCAAGTTCAACTATTATTACAGCGTTGCATAACGGCGCAAAAGGTATTATCCCCGTGGCGGATCTGGGCTCGGCCAGCCAGATAGCCCACGGACTTGATTCGCCGAGCTATCTGTTATGCGGAGAAAAGGATGGAAATAAAATAGAAGGATGCGACCTGGGAAATTCGCCTCTCGAATATACATCCGAAGCAGTGAAAAACAAGACCATTATTTTGAATACTACAAACGGCACCAGGGCGATAAAGCGATCACACCTGGCGGATGAAATTTATATTGCCGGTTTTTTGAATCTGTCGACCGTAGCACAGGCTCTGCAAAGTAGTGACCGTGACGCCGTATTGGTTTGTGCGGGTTGGCGCGGACACCTGTCGCTTGAAGATTTACTTTGTGCTGGTAACATTATTTACGAACTTACATCCGGTAATTTACCTGAAGCTGCGCGCGACGGGATTAAAGTTGCTTTTGGTCTTTATGAAAAATTTGGTGATGATATAGAGAGCACCATAAGTTCATCCAGTCACGCCAGACGGCTGAAGGATATCATTGGTACAGATGATTTAACATTTTGCTCTCAGGTTAATACCATGAACGTGTTACCTAAATTGGACGAAGGGATTATTTCAGATTTCTATGGCAAAGAATAGCAAGTCGGGAACATTTTTAGGTGGGTTATCGGAATCCCGTAAACTGGAAATACTCGGTATATTAATTATGGCCATTGCGGCCTTACTGGGGCTGAGTATCCTCACGTATAACCCGGCTGACTATGCTTTGATCCAGTCGCTTTCCACCGATAACCTCTTTACACTGGACAGGGGTCCGGCACTTCGCATACAAAATGGTCTGGGTGTTGTAGGTGCCTATCTCTCGTACTTCTTTGTTCATCAGCTTTTTGGTTATACCAGCATCATAATGCCAATTATTATTCTGGCTTACGGCTGGTTTATTTTCCGCGGACGCCAGGTCGGCGATCTGCTATGGGCAACGGTATACGGAATTTGGAGTATGGTACTTCTTTCGGCAATTCTGGGATGGTTTTACAACCATTACGATGCCTATTCTTCAGTTTGGAACGGTTCCGCCGGTATTGCAATGGCACAAATCCTGGAAAATATTACCGGTATCGGATCTATTATCATCCTGTTTGTACTCCTGGCAACTACGCTGCTGGCCCTGCTCGATCGCGACCTGCAGCGTACGGTAGACCTGTTTAAAAGCTGGATTGCAAATATTAAAGAGTCCATAGCCGAATGGAAGGAACGGCGCGAAGAGAGGAAACAGGAACGACAGGAACAGAAAGAGATTAAACGCCGGCAGGAGGCTGAGAAGAGGATGATGGCCAAAACTGCGAAAGAAGATGTCAGGGAACCGGCAGAGGCGGGATATCAACATGAACCGGAACCGCGGTCCATTGATAGAATAGTTGAAGAATCGACGGAAGAAGACAAGCGCCGGATCCGGGAACAGGAGGAAGAGGTCAAATCGCTGGATCAGCGTCAACGCGCTATTATAGATAAAAAAGAAACTCAGAAAGTTGCCGAAGAGGAAGAGGACGATGTCGATATATCGGTGTACGTGGGCAAAGGTGACGAGGAAGCGGGAAGAAGAGAACTGGATCGCCAAAACAAGCAGAAGGCTAAAGAAGTACCCGAAATAAAGTATAAGTTTCCGACGATTGATATTCTGGATACTCCGCCGAACGAAGGTAATGAAGTCGACCTGGAGGAGATCAAGGAGAACAAACGGATTATCTTGGACAAGCTGAAACGCCACAAGATTGAAATTCTGAGTATTAATGCGATTGTCGGTCCGACTGTTACGCTTTATGAGCTGGATCCTGCCCCCGATGTGAAGATCAGCAAGATCGAAAGTTACGCCAACGATCTTAAAATGGCCACGGCTGCGCACGGACTCCGGATTATAGCACCGATCCCGGGCAGGTCGGCAGTCGGTATCGAAGTGCCGAACGGAAAGCGGGAAACAGTTTATATCAAATCGGTAATCAATACCAAGAAGTTTGTCGAAAGCAAGGCTGAACTTCCCATCGCTTTTGGAAAGACGATCGAAAACGAGGTTTTTCTGATCGACCTGAATAAAATGCCTCACCTTCTGATTGCGGGAGCTACAGGATCGGGTAAGACGGTAGGCATCAATACTATTATTACGTGCCTGCTGTATAAATGTCACCCTGATGATCTGAGATTTGTGCTGATCGATCCGAAGAAAATTGAGCTGTCGCTGTATGTAAATATTGAGCGACATTTCCTGGCCACGCTTCCTGATGCCGAAGAACCGATTATCACCGACACTTCAAAGGCACAGGAGACCCTCGAAAGCCTTACCAAAGAGATGGACCAGCGTTACGACTTGCTTAAAAAAGGGTTAGTCAGGGATATCAAAGCTTATAACAAGAAGTTTGATAACGGAGAGCTGGATGAAAAAGACGGCCACCGGCATCTGCCTTATATCGTGGTTGTGATTGATGAGCTGGCCGATCTTATGATGACAGCCGGTAAACAGATCGAAGAGCCTATTGCAAGGCTGGCCCAGCTGGCACGTGCCGTGGGTATTCACCTGGTTGTTGCGACACAGCGTCCCTCTGTCAATGTAATAACAGGCACTATTAAAGCTAACTTTCCGGCGCGTATCGCCTACCAGGTCGCCTCGAAAGTAGATTCCAGAACTATTCTTGATACGGGCGGAGCCGACCAGCTTATAGGACGCGGGGATATGCTGTTTACCAACGGCGGCGGCATGACGCGTATACAGAATGCCTTTGTCTCGACCGAAGAGGTGGAGCGTATTACCGAATTCATCGGTGACCAGATGGGATATAATAAACCGTATGACTTACCTGTTATTGAGGATGAATCATCGAACGGCGACATACCTGATCCCCTGGAAGATATAGATGAGCTGTTTGAGTCGGCAGCCAGAGTTATAGTCCTGCACCAGCAGGGATCGGTATCACTGCTTCAGCGGAAATTAAAGATAGGGTACAATCGTGCCGGACGTATTATCGATCAGCTGTTCAATGCCGGTGTAGTTGGTCCGTACCAGGGCAGCACCGCCCGCGATGTACTGGTCGATGATGAAGAAGAATTAGAACAATTATTAGATGATCTTGAAGAATTTGACGGTTAATTTCCCTTACCTTTTATTGACGATATGCTTCCTTTTCACTTTTGAAACATCATTGGCACAGGATACACCGTTTGAAAAGCTCAGGAACAAATTTGAGAGCGGTCAGATATTCAGCGGGCAGTTTGAACACCAGTCGGTGGATTCATATACGGAAGATACAACCTCTGAGAGAGGAAGAATTTGGGTCGGAGAAAGCATGTACAAAGTTCGTACCCAGCACCAGTCCGTTGTAGTCAACGGAAAAACTTCCATGGTTTACGACGATAATCGTAATCGCGTTATCATCAGCAAGTATGAGCCTGAAGAAGATGATTTTGCACCATCACGGATTCTCAATGGCATTGACTCTACATATACAGTACAGGAACAGGATGAGCGGGAAGATGAAGTCTACATATCGCTCGCTTCCGACGATCCTTTCGCTATTTACAAACAAGTCGAAATTTATCTGGCCGCAGATTTAGTCCCGCGCCGCATAAAGGCCATAGATCCGGCTGATAATATTTTGATAACGAACTTCAGCGGGGGAAGATTTATTCCACCCACGGAAAATATGTTTCTTCTTGATTATCCTGACGGCGCCGAAATAATTGATATGCGTAACAACTGATCATGATGAAACGCATCATAAAAATTGCTCTTGCGCTTACACTGGGCGGAGTATTCCTGTGGCTCGCCTTTCGCAATGTGCGTCTGGAGGAAGTTTGGGAGTACGCAAAACAGATACAGTTCGGATGGATTCTACCCTTTGCAGTCGTTGCCTTATTAAGTCATATTATCCGGGCAGAACGATGGCGGCTGCTTATAAAGCACGATAAGGCAGAAGTGGATCGTTTTACCCTCTTTGCCGGTGTGCTGGTGGGTTACCTGTTGAATTTTGTCGGTCCACGGCTGGGGGAGGTTTCGCGACCCGTTTATGTAGCCCGGCAGGAATCACTGAGCACATCAAAGCTGATGGGCACAATTGTACTGGAGCGTATTATCGATGTAATAACGATGGTTATTATAATGTTTATCGTGTCGGTATATCTTATATCGGATATATCGCTTCTGAGCCAGATTTTTGGTGACGAAACCATTGATTTCCTCACCAATACTTCAAGCCTGGGTACCTATCTCTGGGTTACCGGCTTTGCGCTCTTTACTATTGTCACAGCTTATATGTTGATCAGGCTCATTCGCTATCTCGGAGAGCACATCAGGGTATTGGGGGAATGGGTGGATAAAGCTGAAGATGTGTTGCTCAGGTTCAAGGACGGGCTGCTTTCCGCCCGCAAAGTAGAGCAATGGTGGCTGTTTATTTTATACACCGGTTTGATGTGGACGTGCTATACGCTAATGACCTATATACCATTCTGGATGTTTGATATGCAATCGACGTACGATCTTAATATGCTCGACGCACTGGTGATTACTGTTATTTCCGCTATTGGAATTGCAATACCCTCACCGGGAGGAATCGGTACCTATCATTATTTTGTGAAGCAATCGCTGTTTGTTTTATTTGCAGTTCCGGCCGTAACCGGGATTGCCTATGCGACCATCACCCATAGTGCTATGATCTTATTTGTCTGTTTATTGACACCTATCGCGCTTTTTATAAATAAATTGCGGGCGTCCAGGGCGGGTAAACCTGTAATTTAGCATAGGGCAAAGGGCATAGTCCGCCAGCTGGCGGACCAAGCGCTCTGCACTTTGCCGTTTTAATAAGGTATCGGCAATGCAAATTAGTTTGTTACGTTATAGGAACAGGTGGGGATAAAAAAGATATAAAAGATGGAATTCAGCCATTAATCGTAGTGAAAAAATTAGTACCTTTAGTGCTTATTATTTGCCATACCGGATCCAAACATTTGATATGAATCGCATACTATTTTCTTTAGTTCTTATTCTTCTTGCAGGACTTGTGGGCATTCCTTCTTTTGCCCAGCAGCAGGAGGATACGGAAGAAAGCCTGTTGCCTGAAATTGATCCCCAGGACATCGAAATTCGCAGCCAGTTCCAGGCAAGCTTTCCCGGTCTTCGCCGGCAGCCTATTTTGGGATTTGATCCCTCTCCGAGAGTATACCAGGTAGATCCCGATCGTATGCCGTTTATGGAATCCCAGGAAGATGTTGTTGCCAATCTTCCGGTAAGTGAGCTTTCTCGTCCCGAGGCGCCGGCTTATACGCCGCTGCGTTACGCATCCGACATCAATGCCTTCAGCAGGATAGGAGTCGGCAACTTTGTAGGTTCGCAGGCTCAATTCTGGGGAGTAACACGGCTCAGTAATACAAGCTACCTCGGAGGTAACCTTGATTTTTCATCTACAGCCGAAGGGCATCTGGACAATCAGGAAAGTACGTATCGCTTTTTTGATGCCAATGCAGAGTTTGCCACCAAGGTTGATTCGAAGACAAAACTGACTTTTGATGGCGGCGGACAAAGCGACTTTAATTATTTATTCAATCCCGATACCCAGTTGAATGTCCCCGATACGCCCCGGAAAAATTATAACGGCCTGTATTTGAATGGTGAAGTACAACGATTTCAGAACAGTATCGAAGGATGGAATGCACAGGCTAACGTCCGCTACTTCGAAACGGAGCTTCTGGCCGGTGATCTCTCGGGCAGTGTTGATGAAATAGTATGGAACGGTTCCTTCAGCAAGCGATGGGCGGGATCGCATGTAAATGAAACATTTACAGCTAAAGCCGGGGTAAAAGGCGGAAGCTACGATAATCTGCAGTTTACTGATGATTGGCTGACAGCGCAGGGAGGATTGGAATATAAGAGATTATTTAATTACAGCACGGAAGTGACCGCGGAAGCGAGCGTTTATTACGGTTCTACAGCATTGAAGGAAGAAGTCTACTTTGCACCTTCGGTTGAAATTGAACATCCGCTGCTCGATATTTTTTCTGTCAGGGGCAAGGTTTCCGCAGAACCTTATCTGCGAACAACGGAGCAACTGCATGAAACCAACCGTTTCCTGAATACAGGTTTCAGTTTGCAGCATTCTTATAATATTAATGCAATTGGCGAAGCAAGCCTGCACTTTGACGGTATCGGAGAAATAAACTTCGGTGTTAAATATGACAATACCGCCGATTATCCCCTGATGGTTCGCAGCGTAAACTCAGCTTCGGAAAATCTGTTTTATGAAGTAAATTATGCGGATGTAAATATTATCAAAGCTTTTGCAAATGCCACACACCAGGTAGTTCCTGAGCGCTTTTGGCTGAACGGGGAAGTGTACGTTCAATCGCCCAAGTTGCAGGGGGGCGGTGATATGCCATTTGAAGAGAAATTCGGGGGAAGTGCGGGATTCAGTGCTCGTCCCCTCAGCCAGATAACCGTTGAAGCGTGGGCTGATTATGTGGGACCAAGACAAACTCTGGCGACCAGTACAGAACTGGACGGTTATTTTCTTTTAGGAAGTCAGCTGGATATACAAATTACAAAACGTTTTGGGGCATATGCTAAACTGGTTAACTTATTGAGTCAGGAATACCAGGTTTGGGAAGGATATGAAGAGCGTCCGTTCCAGGTATTTGGTGGAGTAACGGTAAAATTATAACATGAGAAAGGGAATGAATAAGCAATTTCTAAAAGCTTTTTCAGAAGTGGTGCGGAGGGAAGTGGCACAGAAAAATGAAGTACAACTGGAAGGAGTGGGAGCATTTCGATATCGGCATCAAAAGCAGTTTCAGAAACAGTTTGAAAACGGCCGGGTGGTTATGATGCCTCCTAAAGATACCATCTCATTTATTCCGGAAAACGACAGGTAATGACGATTAACAAGGAAAAACTCATATCACTGCTGGTGGAAAAAACAGAGCAGGATCGCGAGCAGGTGGAAGAGCAGCTGTCCGAGCTTATAAGCCGCATTCAAAAGGCGGCGGGCGAAGGTAAATCTTTTGAAATAGAAGATTTCGGCACTTTTACCATGCAGGAAGACATGCTCCATTTTGAGCCAAATGACAAACTTGAGACGGAAATCAACAACCGTTATGCCGGTATGAAGCCGATTGAACTTATCGGGGCCTTCAAAGAACCTGATGGAGGCGAAATACCCGATGTTTCGGACGGCACAGATGAGGATAATGAGGTTTGGGGTATTGAAAAAGAAGCTGATTCAGAACCAGAGAAACCAGAAAGAGATGACGAGGTATATGAAACGCCCGGAATTGAAGAAGACGTTGAAGAGGAACCCACACCCCAGGTTATAATTGAAAGAGCCGAGAAACTGGCAGAGAAACAAACATTAGCCGAAGAAAGTAAGCCCCGGCAGGCAGCGCAGTCCGAAGAGGTGTTGACATCCGGGGCCGACGATAGAAAGGAAAAGAAGGATAAAGAGCAGGATCCTATCGGCCGTTTTTTAGTAGCCGCCGTAGTTGTTTTGTCAATTGGTATTGCCGGCTGGTTTACATATGATCTGGGTTTGTTTGGCGGAAATGATTCCACACCTGCAAACGAAACATCATCCTCTCCGCCGGTCGCTCAACAGCAGGAAACAAACCCGGACAGATCGAATGACGCCGCCGACGATGAACCGCCGCAATCCGAAGAAAGTGCTTCCGGATCGCAGGAGGAGGAACTTATACCTGAAGATGAGGTAACAACCAATGCAGATGAATCTCGGGCACAGGAAGAAAGCGGCGATGGTTCACCATACGGTCTTTATGGGACGGCAGATTCCAATATTACTGGCGGATATACTATTGTGGTACATTCCCTCAGGCGGCAACAACAGGCTGCTGCAATGCGTGAAAGGCTGAACGAAGAGGGATACCGGACGATTCTCTCTGAAGCCTCGATAAATGGAGAAACCTATTTCCGGGTAGGTATCGGACAATTTGAAAGCGTTGCCAGTGCCCAGGAAGCCGTTGCAGAACTATCGGACAATTACAAAGACAATCACTTTATCAGACGAATTTAAACTTATCAGAAAACAGGTAATTAGTTTATGCATGCTATTCTTTTATTCTTAATCCAGGTACAGACCGATACAGCTGCAGCCGATACACTAAATTTGGCCGATCAGCAGGAAACCATGTCTATGTTTGAACTGCTGGCAGAGGGCGGGGTACTCATGATACCCCTGTTCATCTTATCCGTACTTGCCATATATGTAGTTGCAGAGCGCTGGCGTTCACTCAACAATTCACGTATGGAAATTGACGGTTTTCTGCGTACAGTGGAAAACATGCTTAAAGACGGTGACAGGCAGCGCGCCTTAACCTATTGCGATGGAATCGATAAACCGCTGGCCCGGATTTTAAAAGCCGGTATACGACGACTGGGGCGCCCGCTCGGTACTATTGAGGACGCTATCAGAAATGCGGGGAAAAAAGAGATTTTTCACCTTGAAAAACGGATGAACTGGCTGGCAACAATCGCAGGTGTGGCTCCGTTGGTAGGCTTTACCGGAACCGTTACCGGTATGATCGAGGCCTTTATGGATATACAGGCGTTGCAGGGTAACGTTAATCCCAGCGTGCTGGCCGGTGGTATCTGGGAAGCGTTAATCACCACCGCAACTGGACTTATAGTCGGTATTATTGCATACGGATTTTATAATTTCCTGCTCGGCAAAATAAACCGCATGGTTCATGAGTTAGAAAATGCATCAGCTGACTTTATCGATATGCTGGCGTCACCGTCGGCTCAAAAGGAAAGAGAACGCAGGAAGGTGCAACAATGAATTTCAGAGAAGACAATGACAGAATGGAGCCGTTGACGATGTTTTCACAATCGTCGTTGACGGATATTGTGTTATTATTGCTCATATTTTTTCTGCTGACGTCATCGTTTGTGACGAATTTCGGCATTAAAGTGAATATACCGAAAGCGGAAGCCGGCGCTCAAACAGAGAATCAGTTTATTACGGTAGCCGTAACCAAAGACAGCCAGTATTTTGTGGACGGACAACTTACCAGCAGTGGCATGCTGGCATCGGCTATAAGAGAGTCCATGCAGAACAAGCCCCAGGGTACTTTAGTGTTGCGCGCAGACAAGGATGCAATAGTTGACAATGCTGTTCGTGTAATGAATATCGCCCAGGCGCTGGAACTGAATATCATCATGGCAACCGAGCAGGCATCCAGATAAGATTAATTTAAATTAAACATGGAAGTACCTACTTTTAATAATGAAGATCGTTTTGCCCTTTCGGTTACGGGCGGGGTGCATCTGGCTCTGTTGATTATATTTTTGATATACACTTTCAGTATCGAAAAGAACGTACGTCCCTCATTTATTGAAGTAGAGTTCGGCGAATTCAAGACGGGCACGCCGGCCGAATATGCCGAACAGAAAGCTGAACAGGTAGCCACCCGTCCCAATCCCGCCGAAACACAACCCGAAGAACCAGAACCTGAAAAACCTGATCCTGTTGAGCAGCAGCAGACAACTACAGAAGAGATAGTAAAACAGGTCGACGTGCCCGACCAGGAGGAAGTTATTGTTGAAGAAGAACTGGAAACCCCGGAAACCGACAAGATAGATCCGCAGGAGGAAACTTCAACAGAACAGGAAGAGGAAGTAACCGTACCGCCAAAGACACAAAAAGATGAAGTTCAGCAGGAAGGCGCAGAAACGAGCGGAGACCGGGAGGGAGTTACCGGTGAGCTTGACGCCGACCAGGGAACGGGCAATGAATCGGAAAAGTCAGCTCCCTACGAGCTCAAGTGGGAAGGTGATATCGAACGTTCACCCCTGGTTCAGCCGATGCCCGATAACTCTTTTGATGAAGAGGCAACCCTTACCATCCGTTTTGAAGTTCGCCCGGACGGCTCCATCGGACGTATTATTCCCCTGAAGAAAATGAATCCGGAATTGGAGCGCGAAGTTATGCGCACACTACGGAGCTGGAGATTTTCGCGGCTGCCCTCCGGAGTACCTCAGCAATCGCAGTGGGGTACGATTACATTCCGGTTTGTTTTGGAATGAGCAGTTATTGGTTATTTGTTGGCTCAGTCTTCCTGAAAAATAAGAATGTAGTGCTACGGGAATAAGATTTACTGAGAAAAGGAAGCGCTATTAATCTTTAATAGATTCAACAGTCGGATCATTTAAGTCGTTTTTTTGACACACCTCAAATCAATCCTTCGTCCTGAATCCCAAAGGGATTGAATGTGAATAGCCCCGTACGCAATGCGGGGTAACCGATTCCTCAATGACAGCCAACCCCAGAGGGGTTGAATAAACAAGGGACTTGCATTAAAGCAGATATTGCTCATCAAAGGCAATCTGATGTTCCTGTATTTTACCGACGAATCCTGCCGATTCAACCCGCTTCGGGGTTGTGTATTTTCCTCTTTGAAAGTTCCCCCAGCTGCGCAGGGGGCTATTCACGTTCAACTCCTCCGGAGTTATGTTGGATTATCATCAAAAAGAGGTGCTTGCGTGTTGTACAATCGTAGATTAACGACACTTCCAATGACATGAAACTAGCCCGTTAAGGATATATTGATAGCATCTATTAATATCCGATTCCAATTGAAATCAGCCCAATTCGCTAATAAAAAATAACAAAACTAGTAAGCTATACTCAGTTGTATGGCCAGCACATCGTCATTGAGGCCGGGACCTGAATCCATTGAAACAAGGTAGGAAGTTTTCAGAGTAATATTGCGGTGCAGTTTATATCCCAAAAGCAGTTCGAGACGTTCCCGGTCGTACGTCCATGTTTCGCCGGAACTACTATATGCACCTGTCTCTGTGATCAGATCTCCCGAAATCATCTGTTCATACCGGATTCCGGCATAGCCCCCGACAAAAAACGGGAAGCTGACAACAGCTTCTCCCGAAATATGGCTGACCGACGCTTTCACATCATCACTCACAGCCATTTCTGAAATATAGGGAGCTTTCCAGCGGCTCCAGTTATATTCGACAAGAAAAGTATAATAGCGATAAGAGATCATTAAATCGGTTCCCAGCAGAGTCTGCCTGTAGGAAGACGGATCGGCATCGGGTAAGATAGTTTCGGTTGGCTCATTCAGCATAAAAGCACCATTACTAAAAGAAAAACCGAGCCGGGCCCATATCTTTGGTTGCAGTGTAAGGCGTCCGGTAAACGCCGGAGTATTATATTGTGCCGTTTCGAAATAGCTGGAAGCGGGGGACAATGTTGCAGCCAGGGCATATTGCAGCCAATCCGATTCACCAGCACTGTTGTTTAATTTGAGACCCTGGGAATACATTCTCTGGTATATCATAGTAAGCCCGTGTTGGCTTTCATCATAATCCATAAAAGAGGAGAGGAGTCCTGACTCTTGGTTTACCGGCAAACCGGATGAATGTGAAAGTGGCAGGTGAATAAATGGATTTTCTGAAGAAAGTACACGTTCGGAATAGGCACCGTAGGGTGTAATAAAACGGCCGGCTGTAACTGTGAAATCTGAGTCGTTAACCGGCAGCCAGTTAATATTTATAACAGAAAAGAAGGGCGAACTCAATACCGGACTGTAATAATGATCCGACTGAAGAGCAGAAGATATGTACCATTTTTTCGAAATATTCGCATTGGCAAAAATGCGGATGTAGGGAGTATAAATTGTCCATTTATCGTTGGGCGTCTGATTGATGTAGGGGGAGGAGTCGCTACCGCCTTTTCGGAGTTCGAAATCTGCGAGTCCTCCAAGCTGTATTTGTGCTTTCCCCGGCAGTACCAGTACCAGAATTAATACAGCTATCAGATAAAAAGCGCGACGTTTAAATATCATAACACCTCTTTTTGCATGTATGGATCTTCTACTTTCCAGTTTACTTCATAAATACGGACGGGTTTTTCAATTCCCTTTACTTTGATTTTATCCAGTTCGCTGGTTGGTATTCGCCGTTCAAGGTTCAGATAAACGGAATTGGTAATGAGTATTTGGCCCTGGCCGGCGGCAGAACATAATCGGGCACCGAGGTTCACGGTATTTCCCAATACTGTATAATCCATGCGGTTTTCACTTCCCATGGCTCCCATTACAACTTCTCCACTATTGATGCCTATCCCTATCGTCAGGTCCTCGTGTTCATTATCAAGCATTGTCGCCAATTTCTTTTGGATTTGAATAGCTGCGTTTACTGCTTTTTGGTCCTTGTCTTCACCCTGGAACACCGCTACCAGCTCATCTCCGACAAACTTATCGACATCACCTCCGAATTCCTGTACTACTTCTGCCTGGAAACTCAACAGGTTATTTAAAATATCGATCACTTCTTCGGGCGAATGCTTTTCGCTCCATGGGGTAAAGCCGCGGATGTCGGAAAAAAAGATAGTGATATTTCTCCGTTCGCCACCAGGTTCAATGCGGGCAATATTCTTTTTAATGGCGTCAAGGGTTGCTTCCGAAACGAATTTGAGCATGAGCAGGCGTTCCCGGAGTCCCTCTACAAGCTCGTTAAAGGCCCGGGTAAGTTGTCCTATCTCGTCACTGCTGGTGATCGGCACTTCCTTGCTGAAATCCTGCTGCTCAACCCGCCGGACGCCATCTACCAGCAGATCTATAGGTTTGGTAATACGCCGGGTGAGCCAAATACTGATCATTATAGCGCCTGCTACAGACAGAAGTCCAATTCCGAAAATCAACAGTTGCAGATTCTGCAGAGGCGCTAACGCCTGTGTCAGGGATTTTGCTACAGCATAATACCCGTCTATACCCTGCAGTATATCCTGTGTATTAAACATGGGAGCGATATAGACCATCCACGTTTCTTCATCAAGGGTGACTTCTATTGAATTAGCTTCCCCGGTGTCCAGGATCTCAAAGGTGGCTGAATGAATACCTTTGGAGAGTTTGTTCCTGTTTGAGGCAGATAAATCCTCAAATGAAGCGGTCAGCAGTTGATTGTTAACGTAGTAGAGTACTTCGAGCCCCATATCCCGGGAAAGCTGGCGTGTTTCAAGCTGACGCATCGGGAAACCGTACGAAAGAGTACCTTCCAGTCGGTTTCGTGTCCATACCGGAATTGTAATAACATTAAAGTACCGCTCGCCCTGTTTCCAGATATAGGTTTGGTCGGGCATTTGTCCCTGCAGTGCCTGGCTTATACCCGCCCGGTCTGCTATCGAATATTTTGGCAGACTTCCCGAAGACAGTTGACCCATAGGTTTTCCCTCCGGGTCGGAAATAAGCAGTAGCCCTGCAGAATCGGGTTCCGTATAAAATTGGCTGGGGAGAAGTGAATCGGGAATAACAGGATCGAAATCCAGCAGGTACAGAAGTTCTTCCCTGATAGTCTGGTTTACCGTAGCAGTATCGCCGGTGGAAATTGCCGCTTTCAGCGTGGGAATATCGGCCAGCAGAACCGCCGTCTGTCGTAATTGGCGAAAACGGATGTCTTGGATACGTTCAAAAACTCTACCCGCCTCAACAAAATTGGTATCTATGTCATCTCGTATACGCGATTCCAGTATTTGGCTGGCACTGACAAGCAAGATGAGCACCGATATCAATACCAGCCCCACAAATCCGGAAAGTAGTTTCCACCGTAAGCTGAAAAATTTATTTTTCATAACTCAGGAAGCCAGGGTTATGGTGCCGATGTTTGCTGTTTCTTCGGATATAATTTCAACAGGGACCGATCGTTCCTGGTATCCGAGAGCATAGACTTTAAGCTCATAACTTCCCTCCGGGATATTTGACAAAGTGAATGATTCTCCTCCTTTGGTTTTTGTCCATGTTAATACCTCGGGAGGTAATACATAAATAACAGCATGCATATTCGAATGTATATCGCAAAATACATCAACTTTGCCGGGTTTGTCGAAGGTTTCATCCTTGTATTCTCCCCTGGGCCGGTGACCCACATCAAACTTTTTAGTGCTCGAAAGGCTGAAAACATTATGATAAACCGGATCTGAATTGCGGATGCGAATAGTGTCGTGTTGACGGATGGGCAATAAAGAAGGATTAAACTTCAAATCCATTTGATCAAGGATAACAGGTGTTTCCGGTTCCGGGGGAGGGGCTTTAGGATTCCCTGAAGAGACAAGCCAGATTAACACCGAATCTTCCGGAGTTTGGGCGGTAGCATCAGCAGCCCTTGAAGGCCGACCGTAGCGGTTACCTCCAATTTGTACCTGTGATTGTTGAGCGGTTAACACTATAGTTCCTTCCAGACTGCCCGTAGCAATATCGTCTTGTTTGGCAGGCTGAACCAACGATAAACAACAAAACCCCCCGATTGTTATGGCAAATAAAATTTTTTTCATTAGCAAAAATGTATTTAAAAGCCGGAACTAATCATAATTCGGTTTTATAATGAATTATGCAAGGCCGCATTATGGCCGGCTGCAGGCAGTATGCGGGAGGTGGTTGTGTGGTTTATTTTGCTACTAAAGTATGGGAGCACAGGATGATTTCATGTATTGGGTATGGGAAAGTAATTGTAGCCTATATCAGAACCCTCCAAGGTTTTAAAAACCTTTGGAGGGTTGCATAATAGATTTATCAACCTCTTACCCTTCCAGAGGCCGTATAAACGTATCATTTTCGAAGTCAAGGGTCACTTCTTCCCCGCTTTCGGCAGCTTCATAGATCGCGTATAAAATACGGACATCCCGCTTGCCCATCTCGCCGGGTACGATCGTTTCATCATCTTCGATAATACAGCGGGCGAAATCATCCATCTGCAAAGCTTGTTGGTTGACCTGGGGGAAATCGAGAGGACCTTCACTTGTTTCGCCCTCTATTCCACTGTAACTGAAGGCGGTGCTTAGTTCAAAATGCCCATTTTCCGCTTCTCCGCGGAAATGATGTTCGCCAAATTCATAGCTTGATCCACCATGAAGTACTATATCGTCAGGGAACTTTAATTCCCACCGGATGGTTCCTTCCACGTCACCGAACTTTTCTGGTTCGCGGGTTTCGTCACGGGCGGTAACGGATATTGGAAGCTCACCCATCGTATAAATGCTCGCCTGCACTACATAGATTCCCACATCCATCAAGGGACCTCCGCCGGACAGCTCTTTGTCCACACGCCATTGGTCCATGCTGCCGATCGGGAAACCGAAGGCACCATCCATTTTTATCATCGGACCGAATACCTTATTTCTGCCGATGCGCATGATTTCCTTGTTATGAGGCTCAAAATGCAGGCGGTAACCCACAGATAGCTTCTTCCCGGCCCGGTCACTGGCTTCGATCATCTTCTGGGCATCCTCGACAGAAGTAGTCATCGGTTTTTCACAGATAACATGTTTTCCCGCATCCGCGGCCCGGATACTGTATTCCGCATGCATGCTGTTGGGAAGCACAACATAAATAATGTCGATATCTTCGTTGTCGGCTATCTCGTCATAATTTTCATAGTTGTATATGTTTTCCCGCGGGATGTCATATTTCTCAGCCCAAACTTTTTCCTTTTCAGGAGTTCCGGTAACAATACCGCTCAACCTGCAAAGCTTTGTCTCCTGCAGGGCCGGGGCCAGCTGGTTCGTGGAATAATTTCCCAGTCCGACCAGTGCGATTCCCAGTTTCTCGTTCTCAGGAAGCTCGTCGATGCCGGATTTTCGCAAATAAGACTCAACACGATTAAATGCAGATAGCCCCGGCAGTGCAGCGGCAGATCCAAGTCCCAACAGGTGCGTAAGAAATTTGCGGCGCGAATAGCTCATGGTATAAATGATTTATTAATATTAAGAATAATGTTGTGGATATAATTCAAGTCAGATACTGCTTGTTTGTTTCATGTACTCATTGAAACCTGCAATGGCAGTGAGCATTCCTGTTCCAATTAGCAAAATGCGGATGTAATCTGCCGAAATCCAATTGGAAACCATCTCTTTCAATTCCACCGGATCATATGCTGCCGAGGAAAAGATATATTCATTTATAGGTACAAAATATGTGATTGTGAATATCAGAACAATCACGGAGAGAACAAAGGTTGCCGCCAAATAATACCTGGAAGAGCCGGCAGTTTTCCAAACCAATCCCGAGGAGATCAAACTGATAATTGGGGTCCCCAACACAAGCAATAAAAAGTAATTTTTGGGTGAAGCCTGGCTGTAAAAATCGCGGTACTTCTCAACATCCGCAATTTCACCCGATTCCCAGTTAGGAATATTGGCTGTCAAATCAAATAGATGTCCTGCAAAGTAGAAGCTGAACAGAATGACCGTCAACCAGAGAGAAATTTTTGTAATCATATTTTTTTATTGGTTGGTATGATTTATAACAAAATGCTGATAAACGTTAATAGAAAATTTATCAGAAAGCAAAAGGAGGGAGAGTGGCGGATAGAAATAACATCGTTGGGTGGTAGATACAAAGGAAAATTGGGGACCTGTTTACCAATCCTTTACTATTGACCCCCCTTTCAATCTTATAATAAATGTTAGTTCGCTCTCAGTTTATTTGTGCGTTGGGTGATCAGGTAATCAACAGATAAGGTATCATGCTTTGGGTTCAAATACAGAACGATAAGCAGTAAAACAGTTCTGGGAAAGATATGAGTAGTAGTGTCGAAAAATGGTTCTTGCAGCAGGTGACCATAGGTAACTATAATCAGGATACCTCCCAAAGCAATTGCTGCAGTTTTAATACGCAACCCGATTACCAGGAACAGACCGGCTGTCAGTTCAATGTACGGAATTGTATAGCCCGTAAACCAAAGCAGCCATTCCGGCATCCAGTAAGTGGTATAGGGCTCTACAAAAAGTTGTTGAGCATGATTCGCAGCGCCCAATTCAAAAACCTTGTACCACCCGGCCATCAGGAATATCAGGCCAAGAATTACTCTGGCAAAAAATACGGTCAATGCTTCGGCTGAAAATACGGAGTTGCTTTTCTGCAAATATTTTAAAGTTTTGAATTATCTGTTTGTTCAACCGAATGTAGAAATTCTTATAAACTTACTCCATTTTTTGAATGGAATAACTTTAATTTTTAAAATTATTTGCCCTGCAACGGCCTTGCAAATAAGCTGCAGGCGCCAATGCGTTGAAATTTTTTCCAGATGAAAGATTAATCGTTATGTCCAATTCAATATATCTGTCAACAAAATTTCTGGCGGCAAACCGGGTGGCGCCGAATCCGCCCCGGTAGGCTATATTCCAGTCGAAGCGGTTTATGCGAAAGGTAGAATTAAATAGGGGGCCTGTTGAATCCACAATTGCCGGCACGGTAATGTTTTTGGTGACGTCTTTGATCGTCAGGTTGCCGCTGATGAGCAGCTCGCGGTCGGCGGCCTGCTCAATATGAGTAAAGGAAAAGCGGGCTTCGGGATATTCGGCAACATCGAAGAAGAGCGGGTCCTCCAGATGACCTGTCAAAATCCGAATAGGTTCCGGCTGATCGGGCGGGATATCGGTGATGCCGATGGAAGTCATATCGGCGGTTATGATTCCGCCTGACAGACGATCGTTGCTGAACAGCAGATATCCCTCTTTTACCGGGACGATTCCCGTATGCATGCCGCGTCCCCACAGTTTGGTGCCTTTCCAGGCGATCTCCGAACATTCCGAATGGATATAGATGGTATCAGCATCGGTTAATCGGGGGACGGTCCTTACTTCATCCACCGAAGCGATGACGGCATCAGAGTAATGCTGTCCCGTACAGGCTATCGGAAACATAAGCAGCCACAGGTATCCGACTTTATTCATAGCCCGGAACGTTTAAACCCAGGATGATATCGCGTTCGGCTACCAGCAGATCATTTTGCCGTTTTAATTTCACCACTCCCGATCCGCCCCGGTTACCCCATTCGTTTTCCAGGTTTGGATCGCCCTCAAAAAGATATTCGGCGATATAATAATATTTTCCGTCCGGCTCCAGGATGGTGGGGTGGATATGAGCCGGATTTCGGCTGTAGGAACCCGGTTTTTGAGTATAGAAAGTATACCGGCCGTCGGCACCAGTTTTGATCCATCCGCGGAGATAACCGTGTCGCTGAGCCCATCCGGTTTCATCTCCCCGCGTGGGATACACGCCCTTTGCATTGGTATGGTGAATATAGAGAATTATATCTTCCGCCGGTGTTTTGCCATCTGCCAGATAGATGGTGCCCGTTATTTTCAGTTTCTCTTCCGCCTGCTCAAAACCGGGCAGGGTATCGAGGGGTGACAGCGGTCGCTCCCCGAACTCGAATACTGCCTCACAGCCCTCGCAGGGTCCGCCGACAAGCACCGAATTTTGTTCGGTTAATTCCTGGGATATTCCAATCGAAGAGAAGAAGAAGAGGAGTAAAAATGGAAGCACTATTTTGGCTGTATTCATAGGAACGGATTTTAATGTTCAACAGAATTGCCTGTGAAATTTTGACTAACAGCAAAATAGCAAGCACCGGAAGCTTATCCGCAGGGAATAGCATAAGCTGAGTAGTTTACACCACAAGATGAGTATTAAAGCAGTGTTCCTTTCAGAGGCTTGGTATAATTCCGGCTGAGCCGGAGCTTCTGGTCATCGTCCAGGATGACATCATAATCTCCGTTTCCCCTGGATTTGAGCTTCTTGATGATGTCGATATTAACTATTGTCGATCGGTGTATGCGCTTGAAATTACCGGGCAGGGTGGTAATGATATTTTTAAGGCTGTCCAGTACTACATGCTTTTTATCAGACGTATGAATATACAGGTAGGGACCGTCTGAACAGATCCATTTTATGTTGCCCACATCTATAAGGGCCGTATTTTGACCGTTTTTCACTGGAATGGTACTAGAATATGTCTGGTGGTTTTCGTTCTCCGGGTCCCAACTGTTTAACAGAAAATATATAGCCGGGAAAGCGATATAAATTGCAAGGCCGATGTAAAGACGAGTCGACAGTTTTTCGGCTATCAAAAAGGGTAGGGACCATGGATTCTCATGAATAAGTTCCGAGACACCAAAAAGGAAAAGGGAGAATATCAGCAGATGAACCAGCGTGATAATCGGTATAAAAAAAGTGTTAAAAGCAAAATATGCGGTATCTGAAAACCTTTTGCCGGTTTTTTCCAGCAAATAAAGCTGTGTGATTGAAAAGGGAATAAAAAGCAGCCAGAAGAATTTGTAGGAGAGCGATTCAGCCGGATGGAAATAGTTTTCATTTAAAACAGAACTGATATAATCCTGACCCAATTCGAGAAAAGCTATCAACGCTGTAAAGGCACAGAGCCAACAGAGATATTTCTTATTAAAGCCGGATTTACTTTGCCGGGCAGCAAAAAAATCCGTTAAAGAGTATGAGTTTCTCAGGCTGATCATCGGTTTAGGGTAAAGACAAATTACCGTTGCTTTCTTTTTATGTTACTGTTTGGTATCAAGAAAAACAAAAGAGGGAACCAGAAGAATCCTAAAATGGGGCTTAATACGGTAAGAAATAAATTACCCCACTGGATTCATGTTGGATCAAGCGTAGGAATCCGAATTATTAACGAATTACTTAAGACCTGACAGGCTTTTTGATTTCTATGCTGCTAAAAAGTTCTGTTATACACGTCATTAATTCATTTTACTATTAAAAGATCACTAAAGTTGTTGAGTCATTTTAATGATCATCTTCACAGTGATAGTCGCATGAAATCAGGAAAGGTTTACATTGTTTAATTTGGACTGCATTTATTATGATAATCTCTGTATAGTGTATTTAAATTTTCAACAAAACGACAGATTACATATGCTCTCTTCAAAATCAGGTTCAAACAAAATTCCCTGGAAACTTCTATCCACAGAGGCGGTGCTTGTGGTATTAAGTGTGCTTCTTGCGCTCGGTCTCAATAGCTGGCGGGAAAGCCGTGCTCACCAGGAATTAGCTGAACGTGCCCTGCAGGCAGTCGTTGATGAGTCCATGGAAAATTGTCACAAAATTCAGACGCTTCTTCCATATCACAGATCCGTCTTTACGTTAGAGGAGGAATATGAAGGGTTAGGTGAAGTATTCATCCGTAATGATGCCTGGCCCTCAGCACAGTCTGCCGGTGCTTCCCATCACCTGGAGTACCGGGTGGCGGCTGCAATTGGATCCATCCATGCGCTTCTTTTAGACTTCCTTAGAAATATTTTGTTGGTTTATCCCAATAGAAAAAGCTAC
>CAZPWQ010000045.1:0-26731 GCA_964590495.1 uncultured Balneolaceae bacterium | reverse complement strand
AGGACAATATCAGCTATCAAAAGTATAAGTCGTGGTTTGAACCGATTGATCCTGTAAAGCTTGAAGACAATACGCTCACCATTCAGGTGCCAAGTCAATTTTGGTATGAGTGGCTTGAAGAACATTATTATGGTATGCTCCGGTCTACCCTTTCAAAAGTTTTGGGTAAAGACGGGAAATTGGAATATTCTGTTGTGTTGGAAAAATCAGATAACAAAGAGGATAATCGATCAGTGCGTTTACCGCAGAGACCTATGCCACCGAATAAAGAACAGGACATAAACGGTTACTCGGAATACAGTCCGGGCAAGATTGAAAATCCGTTCGTTATTCCCGGTATTCGAAAAACAAAGATCGACTCCAATCTGAATTCCAATTATGTTTTTGAACGATATGTGGAAGGCGACTGCAACCGCCTGGCCCGGTCCGCCGCAATGGCTATCGCCGAAAATCCGGGAAGCAACTCCTTCAATCCTTTTTTCATTTACGGAGGCACCGGTCTTGGTAAAACACATCTTATCCAGAGTATCGGTAATAAGGTAAAGCAGGAATTTGGCAACGAAATTGCCGTTCTTTATATATCCTCGGAAAGCTTCACCAACGAATTTGTGCAGGCGATACGGAATAACCGCGCCAGTGAATTCACTATGTTCTACCGGCAGATTGATGTGCTGATCGTTGATGACATTCAGTTTTTTAGCGGCAAGGAGAAAACGCAGGAGGAATTCTTCCACATATTCAACGCCCTCCACCAGGACGGCAAGCAGATCATCCTGAGCAGCGACCGCGCACCGCGAGAAATCCCGGATATCGAAGAGCGGCTTATCTCACGGTTCAGCTGGGGGCTCAGTGCCGACCTGCAGGTGCCGGAATATGAAACGCGTTATGCTATCCTGGAACGAAAGGCCAATGATAACGGCATTGAGCTTTCATATGATGTACTGGAATTTATCGCCCATAATTTCAAGTCGAATGTCCGTGATCTGGAAGGCGCCATCATCAAACTGCTGGCATTTGCCTCTCTCCAGCATGTTGATGAGATCGAGCCCCAGATGGCAAAGCGGGTTTTGAAAGACATGATCAAGGAATCACATACGACGATCAGTATCGAGCAGATCCAGAATTATGTGTGCGAATATTTTGGAATCGATACCAACAAGGTCCGTGAAAAAACCCGGAAGCAGGAGATTGTAGAAGCGCGCCAGATAGCGATGTACCTGTCCAAGAAGTTTACCGATTCAAGCCTCAAAACGATCGGGCTGCATTTTGGCGGAAGGGACCACTCTACGGTTATTCATGCCATCTCCACCGTGGAAGAACGTATGCAGACTACTGCAAAGCATAAGCGAATTGTTGACGAACTACACCAAAAGATTGAAGTAGCAACGCTGTAGAAGTGTTAAATTTTAAATGTTGAATTTTGAATTAGTTCGGTAGCTCCTTCCTAAAGTTAACTTTGTCCTGTATTTTATACCCGATTCCTTTTGTTATAATTTCAGATTACATTATTAAATATGGATATTCTTACGCTCAAAGGACTGAAGTTTCGGGGGTATCACGGGTATTATGAGGAGGAACGGCAAAATGGCAATAACTTTGAGGTTGACCTGGTTTTTTCAGCTGATTTGCGAAAGGCGGCTTCCTCCGACGATCTTGCCGATACGATCGACTACCAGCAAGCCGCTGAAACGGTACGCTCGGTTATGGAAGGTCCTTCAGTTAAACTGATAGAAACACTCACGGAGCGTATCGGCGATCAATTGTTTGAGCGGTTCACTCATGTACAAAAACTAGAAGTCTCCGTTCGAAAAATTAACCCGCCGCTGGATGTTAAAACAGAATATTCAGAAATACAGATGATATGGCAACGGTAGTCGTCGCGCTCGGCTCCAATGTGGGAGACCGCCACCGGCACATGAAAGATGCCAAAGCTTTTTTATCCGGCCTTTCGAAAACCGAATTGCAACACTCCTCTATTTATCTCACCGAACCGGTCGGGCCTTCCAGCCGGAATTTTATGAATGCTGTCGTGGTAGTGACGACCAACGAGAATCCTGTTCCGCTGATCAATAAGTTCAAGGAATTCGAACGACAACACGGCCGGTCATCCGATCAGCCCCGCTGGAGTGCCCGCACGATCGATCTGGACATAATTTCCTACGGCGACTTGGTGATTCAAACGGATAATCTTATCATTCCCCATCCCGAATATCAGAAGCGTTTGTTCGTGCTAAAGCCGTTGGCGGAGGTTATGCCGGAATGGATAGATCCCAAATCGGGCGAATCGATCGCACAGCTGATCTCCGGGGCACCACGATTGATAATAAAAAAAACCGAGTTACGCTGGTAAATAATGGAAAACCAATTCGAATTTATCGCAGTCGAAGGAGTAATCGGGGTGGGCAAAACCTCGCTGGCCAAACTTTTAACCGAGCGTCATAATGCCCGGCTGGTACTGGAACAGTTCAAGGATAATCCCTTTCTGCCAAAATTCTATCAGGACCGCGAACGCTATGCTTTTCCGACTCAGATGGCATTCCTGGCCAGCCGTTTCAAGCAGCAGCAAAATATGCTGAGCAAAGACCTGTTCCAGCAGATGACCGTCTCCGACTATATTTTTGAGAAAGACCGCATATTTGCCCGGCTCAACCTCGATGACGACGAACTGGCACTGTACGATTCCATCTTCAATATCATGACCGGCATATCCGCGCGTCCCGACCTGGTGATTTACCTGCAATCCAGTGTCGACCGCCTGATGGAAAACATCCGTCAGCGTGATCGCGACTATGAACGCCATATTACCGGCGCCTACCTGCAGGATTTAAGTGACGCATACAATCATTTTTTCTACCACTACAATAAATCACCCCTGATTATCATTAATACTTCAGAGATCGATTTCGTTAGTAATCAAAAACACTTAGATTACATCGAAGAACAAATTTTCATGCAGCCGATCCGCGGCAATACGCACATTCACATTATTCCCGACTAGATCGATGATTATCCGTACTATTTTATTTTTCGTACTGATGTACTTCCTGGTGAAGTTCATCAGCCGATTATTTTTACCGTCTTCTTCCAATAACAACAGACGCAATTCCGGCTTCTTCTACAGAAATTTCGGACAGTATTATGAGGAGGGAAAGCAGCAGAGTCAGAACAGGCACAACAATTCTGCCGACAAATTCCGGGAGATCGAAGAAGCCGAATACGAAGATATTACAGAAAACAACAATTCTTCTTCCAAAACGTCTGATTAAACACCCAACTTTGCTTATCTTTAGGGACCAGCGACATTTAGCTTAAAATTATTTCAATTTCAAAAGCATGGTATACGCATGAATTTCGAAGAACAACTGGAAGAAGGATTAGCACTGCTGCACGAGGGCGATTACGATCACGCCCTGGATATTTCACATCAGCTGCAAAAGATGGAACCCAATTCGGTAGACGGCTATCACCTGGAGGCTATGGTGATGCAGAAACTTAACCAGTGGGAGAAAAGCGTCAAAGCTCTGGATAAAGCTGTGAAATATGACGAGGGAAAGAGCGGTCTGTACAATTTGCGGGGATTCGCCAACCTGCAGCTCGAAAACCTGGAAGAAGCCAGGAAAGATTTTGAAAAGGCGATCGACCTCGATGACTCACCCGCGGCTCACCGGAACCTGGTGCTCTATAAGATCATGAGCGACCAGGGAAATGAAGCGATCACCTACCTGCTCGACCGGATCCGCAACAATCCGAAAGACGTTGAGAACTGGATACTGATGGGAGACCTGATGCACCGTGCCGGACAGGATGCCAAGGCAAAAACATATTACGAGCAGGCTCAGAAGATGGACCCGGAAAATAAATATATTAAGGAGCAGCTGGCGGAGATGTAAGGCGGGAAATTCTAAGCACGAATGTTTAAAATCCGAGTGGGTAAAATTCGAAATCCGAATGTTCAAAATCCTAAACGTTCGAGGTCGTTGTACATCATCTGCTCTATTTTATCACCAACAGCTATCTTAGAATCAGGCTGTTTTGTTTATACCGGCAACCGTTTTTAATTTTTGTCATTTGGATTTTGGATTTCCCTTTAAAAGGCTTTCGAATTAATTCAATTAACTGCTATATTTGAGGCTTTCAAATCCCCCCTTGCCCTGGTGGCGGAATTGGTAGACGCGCTGTCTTGAGGGGGCAGTTCCCTTCGGGGAGTGCTGGTTCGACTCCAGTCCAGGGCACCGAAACCCTTGTAAGTCATTGGCTTGCAAGGGTTTTTGTTTTTGGTACAAATATTAGCACAAATAAAACTGATTATTTTGTCTATCCCTTTCGCGTTCCTGTTCTAATTCTCGCTCTGATTTAATCTCATCTTTAATTCGAGTAATCGCTTCCATCGCCCACTCGGAAATTTCTGCATTCTCGTGCCCCTTTAACTCTATTAACAAAGATACTCTGGTTTCCATTAGATCAGCACGAGAACCCGTCCAAGGCTTTTGAATGTTTACTCATTCAAATCGGTAAAGTAGCAAACCGAAACCGACGCCGGCCGGAGCGGTCGTACTCGTGGTTTGGAAAGCCATTAGCTTTCCGTCAGTTGAAATCACCGGATTTGATGCTTTATGCCCTTCATAATCATTAAAATTTGTGAGCCTCTCCCAATTTTTACCGGTTCCATCAAGTTCCAGCTTCCAAATATCTATATTCCAGGGGCCACGTCTTCCTCCCAACCAATCACATTGATTATCAGATTCAACTGTCGTAAATGTGCCGTCAGGAAAAATGCCTTCAGGTTCATTATAAGCACCCGGCTTTTTTGAGAAATTGATCACTTCTTCCGTTTTCAGATCAAGCCCCATCACCGAAGCAAGGTCATTGGGTTCATAACACGAAAAGGTCATTTTTGTGTCATTATCATAAAGATCCTGAGCCTCAATCGTGCAATTATCATCAGGACTTTCGTATACAATTTGTTTATTTACAAGTCTTGGCCGATCACCAGTAAGGTCAACCTCCGCTACTAAAAGCCTTGATTCCCCATCTGAAAGTTCAGGCGCCTGATCGTCAGTTTGAGAGAGGGCAATTTTTGGTTGATTTTTTGAAACAGCTACTCCTTCACTGAGTCTTTGATATAATCTGACAGGTTCTGAGCCCGGTTCTTTGCTTAAAAACCAGAGTTCATTATCTCTGCCCCGGCTCACACGTCGATTTTCAAACCTTTCCGGACCAATTAGGATATAATCCCCGGTAGACAGATGCATAACTCTGAGAAATGCTGCAGCCGGAATACTGCAGGTGAGACAATCAATTTCCCGTGTTTCCAAATCAATTACCATAGCATCCCCAAAGCTTTTTGCCATAAAGGCAACCCGTTTATTATCGGGTGAAAAATCTGCACGTTCTCCGAATTGAGTTAAAATCTCGATATTATCCGGCAAGTTATTTAATGGATCTCCTTTCATCCGTTGTTCCACTTTCTGAGCAAAAGATTGTGCAGACAGTAAAAATATAAGTACTGTGACAAGGGTAAAATTTCTCATTGACCGAAATTTATATGATGATTTTGGGTGCAGTGCTGACAACTGAGACATATTCATTGAATTCATATTTATCTATTTAATTCTACAAAGTTATAGGGTGTTTCTTTATTCAAATCTGGATAAATAGCATCATCCCCCATCAGTGCCCGTGATTTCAATAATAAATACTTATAATCCCCCCTTGAATCAATTTCTTCAGCAGGAATCGCTGCCTGATAAGTACCTTTTCATACTAAGAAATTTCCAAGGGATACCCAGAAATATATTATCTAAAGGAAATTATTTCTCGGATAGAAAGTAATCCCAGTCATCTACAAACATTTCAGCAAATGAAGAATTGCTTCGATTCGTTAATAGGATTAAGTAACTAATTTCAGTGAACAATTGTTATGATTTCAAGCCTCACCCCTTCTCAAAAACCACCACATTATCCCCGTAAAATGTAACCGATGCATCCCATGTATCCGCCAGCCAGCGGAAGGTTTCTTTGGTGTAGAAGGTGACGTGGGTGTTGTCGAGGCGGTAGTGCCAGTCGGCAAAGAATGATCGGTCGCCTATTTTGGCCATCTTGGTCATGATGCCGAGGTACCCTCCGGGACGCAAGCTTTCCCTCTATAAAAATAACTCGATGTCCGATAAATGTCCGATAAGTAAAAAAGAGTTTTTGTATACATAAACTGGGTTTCTGGCAACATTAACCCGAATTTATGGGGTTTCTTAGCATCATAAAATCATATCCATGTCCGATAAATGTCCCATTAACTATGATCGATTCAGGTAATAGACACGCCCATGCTTTTCACCTTCTGCCTTTAAAATCTGCTTGTTAACCAGTTCTTTGAGATCTCTTCTCAGCGTTCTTTTATGGAAATCATCAAATAAATCTGAAATATCAGACAGTTTAAATTCACCCTCTTGAGCATATTGCACAATCTTCCGTTGGCGCTTATTCAGATCAATTCCTTTAATCTTCTCAACAACAAATAAATAGTCCCCATACAGTTTGGCCACAAATCCGTCTCCCTTACTATTAACGAACGCAGCCAGCGTTTTAAAGGCTGAATCGTTGAATTGTTCTTTGAATTCAACGGTTTCAGATTCTTTTAAACGTGCAGGATTTATTTTTGCCATTTTAAATAATTATTAAACAAAGTAAGAGAATTAAATAAATTTAATTCTATAGGCTCAAGTCCTACTTTATAGATAAACTCCGTGAGTTGTAACACTATAAACAAGCCCAAGAACCAGCGTTTTAAACTCTCCCTAATTAAATCGTATTGAACTTTCACCCTTTCCAAATAATCCATCCACCCCGACGCTTTAAGCATTTCAACAAATGATTGATGGGTATTCCCCAAATAAATTATATTTGTAGAACTTGCAGTATTTTATATTTTCATTATTCAAAGTCTTGGTAACTAAATTTCAAAGAAATTTATGATCGAATGCAATTTCAATCCTGATAGTCAAATTAAATGGGAAATGAGAAGCCATTATCCTACAACTGAAATTAATTATTCAAATAATAGAGTAGCACTAATATGGGAAGCAGAAGAAACTCAGGAAGAGATTTTATTGAACCAATATTCAAATGAAGCTTTATTGATACAAAGACTAAATAAGATTCTCGGTTTAAGAATAGCTATTTTTTTTGAAAATAATTATCTGAGAGTTTTCGTTCCTACTCATACTCATGCAGTTTACTACATTATCAGTCATAACGGTATTGTATTAGCAGAAGATCCAAGGAGATTACTGCCTTATTCAAATCAAAAAATTAATTCAAGATATGTTTTAGTAGCTCTAACAAGTCACCCTACTCGTCGTCCTCCGTATGACTCAATCTTGAGTGATGTGTACCGTATGGCACCTGGAGGTATACATCGAATTGATCCAAATTCGACTAATAGAGAGAAGCACGCTAGCTTCTCTTGGGCTTATATTGGACGCAATAAAATAGATATACCACACCTTGCAGAACAATTAAAATCCACCCTAAAAGAATTTTCTTCATTTGCCAAAAGTCAAAATAAGTCCATTTCCCTAGAAATGTCTGGTGGATTGGATTCGGCAATTTTAGCTGTTGCTCTTAATAAAGCTGATATACCATTTGTAGCTAATCATTATACGGTTAACAAAACTTCCAAAATAAATGCAATTAAACTAAGTAAATTTCTCTCATTCAACTTAAAAATTCAAAAATGGGATAAATTAGAAATTGATTTTTCACACGTTACCAAAAAAGGATCTCGAGGTATCATTTCTGGTACCCGTCCCAGATCTCTTAGGTCATATTCTGCTCAAGATCAATTAATTCTCAATGGGCAAAATGCAGATGCACTAGCTTCTATTCATGATTATAACTTCAGTTTTACGGATTCTATTAAAAATTTTTCTAAAAAAAGTGTTTATAAAGTTTATAAAGAAGGATTGAAATTTATAGGACGAACTCTACTTACTGATGCCATCAGGAATATCATATTATATAGAGATTATTTTAAAAATAAATATCTCATCGGTTTAATAGCCCCTGAAAGAGATGTTTGTTATCCAATGATATTAAAAAATAAAAAAAATTATTCAGACTCAGACATAGAATATAAAATGAATAATGTGGTAAACCTAACTGAGTTTAGTGGATATTCAACGTTCGATATTAAATTAGTTAGATGGCTTGAATATGCAAATCTCTCACAAGAAAACAAGTCAAACTTAATTCCTCGTTCATACCTTCCATTTTCAAGTGGCCATTTATTTATTGAAATGATGAATAATCCAATAAATATAAAAAGTATATCTAGCCCTAAATATTATTTATTTGATTTATTTAATTATTTAACTAAGGAAAAATGGAGTGAAATAGTTGTTACTGGAAGGACAAAATTTTCTGGAACAAAAGGATTGAAATCCCCTGATAATCTTAATCATTTGATACAAAAAAAATTAAAAAATTTAAACTGGGAATTAATATATAATAAAACAGATAGCTATATTCACCCTATATTGGATGATATAAGGCACAATAAAAAATTTAATAATAATAGTAGACAAATAGACAAAGTTGGTGCAGTAATTGCAATAGATTCATTTTTAAAAGAGATGTAATTAAAAATTGAATTTTATCACATAAATGTGACAGAGAATTTTAAAGTCTGATTCCGTGATGTTCTCTAAATTTATTTCTAAGGGCTTTAAATTTTTTTCATGGTATGTATACTTCATTGTAGTTTCCTGTTGATACCCTTCTCTACGCTCTATTCTAAAATCAAACTTCTAACTATCTGAGCCCCCGTTTATTTGGTCTCTCTTAGATAGAAGTGAAATGTTGCGAGATATAATACTTAACGGTGAATTTTGGTACTATAAAAACCCGATACGAACCCTACTCACCCCAACCCCTTCTCAAAAACCACCACATTATCCCCGTAAAATGTAACCGATGCATCCCATGTATCCGCCAGCCAGCGGAAGGTTTCTTTGGTGTAGAAGGTGACGTGGGTGTTGTCGAGGCGGTAGTGCCAGTCGGCAAAGAATGATCGGTCGCCTATTTTGGCCATCTTGGTCATGATGCCGAGGTACCCTCCGGGACGCAGGCAACCCCACAACCGGTTGAATTCCTTTCGCGGATCATGCCAGGTGCTCGGCGACTTCGGTGGAGGTTATGAAATCGTAGGTCTCCTCGAATACCGAGAGCCCAACCCCGATCGAGAGAACACCCCTCAGATCGACTTCAGAACCCGGTGAAGCCGATCCTCTCCCCTCAAGGGGTGAGGGTTCCTTTATTCCGAGTTCACGTACTTCAATAGTTTTCTTCAACTTCTGGTTTATCAACCTCTGAAGCTGCTACGCCGGTGGTATCACTTAACCCTAAGTTGATCTCCAATCCAGGTAACGCTTTTTCTAATTCCCCTGCTCCCTCTTGCGTTATCCGGGTCTGCCATACAAAGAGCTTTCGCAAATTGGGCAGCTCTTCCAGCTGTTGAATGCCCTCATCGGTCACACTCGTTCCATATAAGTTCAGATGTTCCAGGTTCGGAAGATCTGTAAGATGGGAAAGTCCTTCGTCGGTAACATCGGTATTATGCAAATGAAGCCGTGTCAGGTTTTTAAACTTTCCGAGAGTTTTTAGCCCCTCATCTGTTATGACGGTACCACCCAAATCGAGCCAGGTAATTTGTGTTGATGCTTTACTTATAAAAGTAATTAAAGAATCAACAGATCTGTTTTGTGGGATATCGGCCTGCAGCCAGCTACTTCCAGCGAATACAGGACGAATATTTATTCCCTTGTTCTTCAGGTCTGCGAGCACTTGCTGATCAGCCGGTGAAATCTCCGAAGCCAGCAACTTTTCGGCCGGGCTCATATTCGCCTGAGGGTCGACCAGCGTATTCAGTGCAGATTGAACCTGCTCAGGCACTTCAATCTCCGCCACTTTTTTATCAAAGGGAGCGCCATTTTCGATCCACCACGCCAGCAGATCCTTATGTTCATCCGTAAGCTGGCGTTTCCCATCGGGCGGCATATGCTCATCGTGATGCTCCGGCAGGTGAATTCGCCGGATCATCTCGCTTTCTCCGGCATTGCCTTCTACCAGGACAGGTCCGCCTTCACCCCCCTTCAACAAAAGATCGCGGGTATGCATTTGCAGCTCTCCCTTCTTTTTGCTTTCGTTGTGGCAGGAGGTACAGCGGGTTTCCAGAATGGGATCGATTATATCGTCATATACTACTGCTTCCTGCAGGTTTGTTATCTCATTGAAACCTCTCTGTTCCCTGGGAGACATCCCCACAATCGCGCGCAATTCATTGGACATGTACCGGGTCAGGTAATCGCTGCCATGCGTCAGGGATCCCCCATAGTGGCCGGCTACTGCCAGCGTCAACATCATAACCGAAATCAGAGACAAATAGACCCGATCCACTACCACAGACGCTTGCTTCTCGTGCCAGCATTTGAACCCGTATGCTCCCCCGGACAACACCGCCACGCCAATTCCGGACCATTTGTGGATGGTCAGCACCTGTTCATTGTAACCACCAGCCTGGGACAACAAATAACCAAGAAGAGCAGTTACTGCAGCCGTAATAGAACCGAGTAGTAAAACAAAACCCGCAGCAGCGCCATACGACTCAAACCTTTTGGTTCTGGACAGGATCTCCAGGATAAACGCCATCACCAGAAACCCGATCGGCAAATGCAGAATCAGGGGGTGGAAACGACCAAAAAATAAAACGATATCGGATACTTCTTGCTCCATCACTATTGCTTATTGGATAATGTCTTGTGCTATATTTTGACTTAACCCGTGTATCTCATATATATGTAAAATTTCGGTAAGCTTGTTCACGACCTGATTTCTTAGTGAGATATCCGGGTTAGCTGTAGCGCTGCTTCCACAATTCCATCATATAGGCATTAATTTCCCACTGGTTTGCCAGCGGCTGTTTTGTGTAAGGAACGGCGGGCATGTAAGCGGGGGGACCGAACTCGGGTGTCACCGTCAACCGGGCTCCGTCTTCGATTTTCCGTTTTACGACCTGGTCCCACCAATCAAAGTGGGCCACCACCGCCTGTTCCCATTCCGGGGCACGAGGATCCGTCACCTGCGGGCCTTCCCGGTGGCCGACACGGGCATGAATGTGACCGGTTCGCTCCAGCGCCCGTTGTACTGCTTCGGGCTGATCGGCCAGCATCGATTCATGCACGTTGCACCAATGCGAGATATCAAGCGTGAGGCATAAATCGGGGATCTGTTCGATAAACCGGCGAGCGATATGAGCTGCAAAGAGTATTCGTGATCGGTGGGTCTCGTGATATATGTCAATACCAGTAGATTTGCTCATTTTTACTGCATAATCAATAATCTGCCTGTTTTGCTCAAACGAAAAATAATCCCGCCCGGAATGGCAGTTGATCAGCAATGGATTCAGCTCGACAGCTTGGTCAATGTCCCGTTTGAACTCGGTTAAATGATTAGCAAAGGAATTTCTGCCGGACCCGACAAGCAGTCCCACCTCCAACTGGTAATTCCGGGTGGTTTTCATCAACCTTTCTTGCTCCTGCCTGCTGTCGGGAAGCCATACCTCAATTCCATCGTAGCCGGCTTCCTTGACCTCCGTGCAAAACTCCTCCAGCGACCCCGGGAAGCCCCATCTCGTAGCCAGATATATAATGGAAAAATCATCGGGGATGGGAAAGCCGGTTTCGTTCCTTTCCTGTTTAGCCGGGCGGCCGAACAGCACACCACCGCTACCCAGGGCTAAACTTGAGATAAACGTTTTCCTGTCAATGGACATATTAATTTTAAATTAAAATATTGAAGTTGAATCATGTTGGCAGCATATACCCAACCCTATTTCTCCTTTCTATCTAGGCCAGGATATCTTTTACTACGTGACCGTGCACGTCGGTGAGACGAAAATCCCGCCCCTGATGAAAATAGGTCAGCGCCTCGTGATCAAGCCCCATCTGATGCAGGATTGTAGCCTGGAGATCGTGGATATGCACGCGATCCTTAATTCCCGCATAGCCGATCTCATCGGTCTCTCCGTAGGTCATACCTCCTTTCACGCCCCCACCGGCCATCCAGACGCTGAATGCTTCGGTATGATGATCACGGCCCATAAAAGGCATCTCCTGGCCATCCCGATTTTCCTGCATCGGGGTTCGGCCAAACTCCCCGCCCCATACTACCAGGGTTTCTTCCAGCATGCCCCGTTGCTTCAGATCCTTGATCAGCGCTGTCATGGGTTGATCCACCTGGCGGCATTTATCCCGGAAACCCGCGTCGATGCCGGTTTGTTCATCAGTTCCATGGGAATCCCATCCCCAGTCGAACAGCTGGACAAATCGAACATCCCTCTCTACCAATCTCCTCGCTAACAAACAGTTGTTGGCAAACGAAGTTTTACCCGGTTCGGTGCCATACATTTCGTGAATATAATCCGGCTCATCAGAAATATCCATCACCTCGGGTACGGAAGTTTGCATACGGAATGCCATCTCATATTGGGAGATCCGGGTTAAAATTTCCCCGTCTCCGACCTCTTCATATTCTTTACGATTTATCTCGTTGATCGCTTTGATCGCTTTTTTTCTGAGATTTCGATTCACTCCATCGGGATTGGAGACATAGAGTACCGGATCTCCCTTTGAGCGACACTGCACCCCCTGGTAAACCGATGGGAGGAACCCGCTTCCCCATATGCTTTTCCCGGCACTCGGAGTTTTACCTCCGGAAACCAGTACCATAAAGCCGGGCAGGTTTTCGTTCTCACTACCGAGTCCGTACGTTACCCATGAACCCATGCTTGGGCGTCCCAACCTTGGATCGCCGGTAAGCATATACAACTGAGCCGGGGCATGGTTAAACTCATTTGTATGCATCGATTTGATGATCGCAACGTCGTCTACCACGGTTGAAAAGTGGGGCAGCAGATCCGAAACCATTATCCCCGAATCCCCTCTTTTCTCGAAATTTGCCTGAGGCCCCATCATCTTGGGAACTCCTTCAATAAAAGCAAACTCCTTGCCTTCCAGCAATGACTGCGGACAATCTTTACCGTGCAATTTCTGAAGCTCCGGCTTGTAATCAAACAATTCCAGTTGTGATGGGGCACCGGCCATATGGAGATAAATAACACGTTTAGCCTTTGGGGCAAAATGGGGTGGTTTTGGTGACAGTGGATGGATTTGCTCTCCAATCTTTCGCTTTTCTCCGGTAGAAGAGGAAAAGGGACTACATCCTGTCATAGCCGAAAATGCTAATCCTCCCAACCCGAGCGAACATTTCTTTAAAAAATGACGTCGGGTCTGCGACTTTAGTTTTCTGTATTTTAATTCTTCAAAAATATCCATGTTACGCCCACCTATGATTTTGTTATAAATTCATCCAGGTTCATTATCGCACTGGATACTATCGTCAGTGTTGCCAGTTGCAGATCTTTTTTCCCGGTTAATTCTTCGGCCGCTTTCGGGTGTTCGTCAAAATGTTTTTTGGTATCACGATACAGGTTTTTCAGCTCCGCCAGCTTTTCAGGACTGATATCCCGGAACATCGCCAATCGATAGCCAGTCCTTAACTGCTCTTCGGTGTTGTCGGGGGTGTTTTGCAAGACCCGCTCGGCCAGTCCCCGTGCAGCCTCCACATAGACCGGATCGTTTAGAGTAACAAGGGCCTGAAGAGGAGTATTGGTATTAATACGGCGTGCCACACATACCTCACGGCTGGGGGAGTCAAAAGCAATCATGGAGGGATAAGGATTGGTCCTGCGCCAAAAAGTATACAACGCGCGACGGTATCTGTCCTCCCCTTTGCTGGTTTTCCACTCCAACCCGCTGTAGACCGTCTGCCATAGCCCGTCCGGCTGGGGAGGCATCACGCTGTGCCCATACATTTTATCACTCAGTTGTCCTCCTACAGCCAGCGCCTGGTCACGAACCTGTTCGGCCGTAAGCCGAATCCGCGGCCCCCTGGCCAACAAACGGTTATTGGGATCAAGCTCACGAAGACCGGGCGAAGCTTTGGAAGTTTGCTGATAGGAAGCAGACATTACGATCTGTTTGAGCAGTTTCTTGATGCTCCACTGATATTCCCCCGCAAACCGGAGTGCCAGCCAATCCAGCAATTCCGGATGAGAAGGGGAGAATCCCTGCGAACCGAAGTCCGAGACCGTTTCCACAATTCCGGTACCAAAGAGTTGCTCCCAGAACCGGTTGACCGTTACCCGGGCGGTAAGCGGATTTTCGCTGCTCACCAGCCACCGGGCAAGCCCCAGCCGGTTATCCGGATACTCCTCTGGCATGGGATTTAACACCTCCGGTACGCCCGGTTGTACCGTATCTCCGTGAACCATCCAGTTACCACGTTCGAACACGCGGGTTGTACGCTTGTGGCTGCCCTCCAGCTCCACCATCACCGGAGTTTCGATAACCTGATCCCTGTTGAGCAACGTATAAAATTTCTTGCTTGTATCCTCAAAACCGGGCTCCCCTTCCCCTGGCAGTGCCTGGTGAAACAGCACCCACTCAATCGTGCTTACATATCCTTCCTGCCCCGGATCAGAAAACACAAAATACAGGTCGTGCCGCCCTTCTTGCGGCGTAATCGGGATAGAGGTAATATCAAAATCGCGTGGACCGTCATCTTCCTGGATGTCCCACCGGCCGATCCGTTTCCCTTTCGGACTGTCTTTCCGGATATCAACTTGCCCGGTAGCCCTGCTGCCTCTATAGCTGATCAACATGCGGTCTTTACCGGTCAAATCCACATCCGAAATTCGTGCGTGGCCGCCGTGCTCCACGGCCAGGTAACGGTTGGTAGACGTGATCGCACCATTCTCAATTTGATCAAACGAGTGGGCATGAATCTTCGGTTCTGTCAGGCGAATCAGTTCCTCCGCCTCTTCCGCTTGCTGCTCACTCCTGGTCCGCTTATGAACCCATTGGATAATTTCTTCCAACTGTTGCCGGTCTTCTTCGCGTCGGAACGTCGTCAGGTTGGGAGCTTCGCTGGGTACATCTTCATCGGCAGTGTTGTTAAAATAGGCGTACGATTTAAAATAATCCTCATGGCGAATGGGATCATACGGATGGCTGTGGCACTGCACGCATTCCATGGTGGTGGCCTGCCACACATTCCAGGTAGTATTGACGCGATCAATGACCGCGGCCACCCGGAACTCCTCATCGTTGGTGCCACCCTCATCATTGTTCATCGTGTTCCTATGGAACGCGGTGGCAATCCGCTGATCATCGGCAGGATCGGGAAGAAGGTCCCCGGCTAACTGCTCGATTGTAAATTCATCAAACGGTTTGTCACTGTTAAAGGCTTTGATCAGCCAGTCCCGGTATTGCCAAATATTGCGGGGCCCATCTTTTTCATAGCCTTTCGAGTCAGCGTAACGGGCCAAATCCATCCACATGGCGGCCCATCTCTCCCCGTAGCGCGGGGAATCCAGTAACCTGTCCACCACTTTCTCATAAGCGTTTGGGCTGTCATCGGACAAGAAGTTTTCGAGCTCCTGCCGGGTTGGAGGCAGTCCTGTCAAATCCAATGAAACCCGTCGCAACAAGGTGGGCTTGTCCGCCGGGGGAGAAGGGGCCAGATCTTGCTGTTTCAGCTTCCTGAAAATAAATTGATCAATCTCATTGTTCGCCCAATCACCGGCCACATCGGGTGGGGTTACCGGTTCCGGTCGTTGATACGCCCAGTGTTCGCCCCACGTAGCCCCCTGGTCTATCCACCTGGTCAGCAGCTCGATCTCTTCCTCCGGCAGCGGCTCTCCCTCCGACGGCATCCGTTCATCCGGGTCGGGATGGGTAATGCGGTTGATCAACTCGCTTTCACCGGGATTGCCCGGCACTATTGCCGGCTTGCCCGATTCATTGGGGCTGTAGGCTTCCTCCTGGAATAACAAGCTGAATTGACCCGATTTTTTAACACCGCCGTGGCAGGCAAGACAGTTTTTATTTAGAATCGGCTTAATATCCCTGCTATAGTCAACAGGTTTTTCGGGCGTATACAAAATATACACCCCGCCAAAAAATAGTACGAGTACCGATAATATATACATCCTATATTTCCTGGCTGATAAAATCTCCATCATGATTTAGCTTGTAGAATCTATATTACATCACGTTTATATCATTAATTTGATAAATAATTAATAGATCTTAAATAGATTATTCTACCAATGATATGGATTTTCTTCTACAACATCCGATTTCGGATCAATTTCAATATTGTAGGATACTTTTAATATGCTCATTTTCAGGATTCTGCAAATTTCAATTGATAATCTTTTGTATTTATTATCTGACTACCGTTTCCTCTTCTCCCCGGAAATTGAAGAAAGTCACACTCTTTACATTATCAGATAACTTAACCTTCCTGGTAGATTGCGACAAATAACCCGATCCATAATACAATTCTCTTTTTTCTGTATAACCGTCGTCGTACGTTAATATCATATAAGAAACCGAAGGACCTGGTTCTATAATCTGATTATAAACCAAATCCTTATGTTTAAAAGCTTTCAACGAATCGTTATTCTCGGAAACAATATATAGAGTATTTCCGTTTTCAGTTAATAATGAGATTAATCCTTTTCCATCTCCATCAACAAAAAAACCACTTTTCTGATGTGACAATGATTTAAAATCTCCCTTCCCGTTCCCTGCTAACACTGTTCCGACCGAGGCATCAAGTTGACCCGTTATAACATCAGGAGCGTAGGAATTACCGACTGCCAGCACGTCCAGTAACTGATCGCCATTCATATCCCGAACTTCAAGTCCGTAAACCGGCGACCATTGTACTCTGGCAGGCAACGGTTTTAAACTAAACTTTCCTTCCCCTATGTTCTCAATATAACTGCTTTCAAACCGTATAGCTTTTCTAACATATGAATCCTTAAGCTGCTCTTTTGAGAAAAAATCTTCAAATGGTGTCTTAGCATATTCCTCGTATGTTGGAAATTTAGAACGCATTGAAGGAATCTGCTCAAGGATTTGATCCCGTTTGTGAATAGGATATTCGATTTCATTCAAGTGATAGGTAATAATTGGATCAATGCGTCTATTCCGGTCAAAATCTTTAGCATAAACGGATACGGGTTGAGAAGGCGAAGCGTCAAACCTGGTATTCAAACCCATGTTACCTACTATGTAGTCCGTATCACCATCTCTGTCAAAGTCGCCCCCTGCAATACTATTCCACCATCCATTCGTATTTTTCAAACCGGTCGTTTCGATAATATTTTCGAATTCTCCCTGATTATTTTTTAAAAAAGTTATGGGCATAAATTCGCCAACAATAATCAGATCCATCCATCCGTCATTATCAAAATCTGTCCAGAGAGCTGAGGTAACCATGCCAATATCTTTCAGATCTTCGGCAATAGTATCAGTTACATCAGTAAATTCTCCTCCTTCGTTTCTCAAAATATAACTGTTTCCAGGTAACGGATATCCAAGTGGCTGGCTTTTTGCCAGGGGCTGTAACCGTCCTCCTATAAAAAGGTCTAGATCTCCATCCCTGTCATAATCCGCCGCAATTACGGTAAAACTGCTTGATCGTATATCAGGAATGGCTTGTGGGGCTTGATGAAAATTTCCATCTCCATCATTCAGATAGAGGCGATCCTGATAATATTCTGATCCCCAAAAAAACTCATTACTTCCACTTGCAACATACAGATCCGAATCACCATCAGAATCAGCGTCAAAAAACAGAATTCCCATATCCTCACTGGTTTTCGGGGAAGTATTCGCCGATAGTAATTTTTTGCTGAATGAACCATCCGAATTCTGAATAAATAAATGTCCGCTCTGGTTATAAGCGCCACCTGTAAAAAAATCGTCCAGCCCGTCATTGTTAAAATCACCGACGGCAAGGCCCGGTCCCATTTGAGAATGTTTGTGAGGCAACAAAGGCTGCCGGGCAAAATCATTATAGTATTCTTCGCTGTGCCTGTAATTCAGGTTCAGCGTATCTGAAAAATTTTCCAAAATAGGTTCTGATGATTCTGCATATAAATTTAGCTGTGGGTTTGCATCTTTATGCTCCAGGGTCAGCTGGCGGTTGACGGCGATCTCTATCAGCTTCTCAGAACGCTTATCCGGCCAAATAACACGTAGAGAATCAACTCTCTCGCAACTTCCCAATCCAAAATGGATGGGATACTCCATCGAGGATTGATACCCTCTGCTCACGTTGTGTTGAACAGACTGAACTATATCGTTGCAATAGAGCTCAATCTCGGTTCCCAACCCGAACCTGTTTTTTTGGGGACCCTTCAAATGTATTCTGAGATAATTATTTTGGTTCGAATTATTCCGATAGATACCGGCCTTTACATTTATGTGATTAACGACCATATCTAATGCACCATCATTATTCAAATCTGCATAAGCTGCTCCATTTGAGTAGGTAGGTTCGCCTTTCTTCCAGGTTTCACTTTTATCTTCAAACGTTAAATCTCCATTATTGCGAAAAAGTGCATCTGTTTGTTTGTAGTCATACATATTTTTCAGGGTCTCGTTTATTTCACGCCGGGCTCGCTCCCTGCCGTGCCGACGCTCCAGGTAGATGCGTTGCCTGATTAAATCCTCATCCACAACGGCCCTGAGATACCCGTTTGTAATCCAAATATCGCGATGACCGTCATTGTCAAAATCTGCCGCCAGTGGTGCCCAGCTCCAACCGGTCGCTTCAATTCCGGCGTATTGCCCGATTTCACTGAATGAGAGATCTCCATTCGGAGCTGTGCCATTATTTATCTGAAGCATATTCCTTAAATATTGTGGGTGATAACCGGCTTCCAGCGACTCCATAAAATAGGAATAGCTCATTGGATCAGACATTCGGCGACGTTTTTCATAATCGGAGGAAAGCATATCCACGACCAGTATATCAACCCAGCCGTCATTATCTAAGTCCGCCAGTTCACTGCCCATGCTCGACAGACTGTGGTGTTTTAAGGCCTCAGACCCAACTTCTCGAAATGTTCCATCCCGGTTATTGAGATACAGGTAATCGTTGGCCAGAAAATCATTCGCCACATATATGTCTTCCCAGCCATCGTTATTCAAGTCACTAATACCAATCCCGAGCCCCATTCCAGGGTAGACAATGCCGGCATCTTCCGTCACATTATTAAACGTACCATCGCCGTTATTTTGATACAATTGATCGTTGCCGGTACCCGAACCATCCGTAACAAGTTCTTTAATCCGGTTGGGCTGTAGTTCCTCATTGGAATGATTCAACAGGTACAGATCAAGGTCTCCATCTTTATCGTAGTCGAAGAAAGCGGACTGGGTAGAGTAACCTGTATCGGCGATACCAAACGCTTCCGCCTTTTCTGTAAATGTCAGACTGTGTCCGCCTCCCGTCTGATCCCCGTTATTGATATACAACCGATTCTTCCGTTGTTGTGCAGGAGCGTTACCGGACCGGCAGACATAGAGATCTAAATATCCATCGTTGTTGATGTCTACAAAATTAGCTCCGGTAGACCATCCCTCATCCAGTAATCCAGCCGATTCTGTTATATCCTCAAACTCAAAATTTCCTTTGTTCAGGTACAGCCTGTCCGGTACCATGTTACCTGCAAAAAAGATATCGGGCAGTGAATCATTATTGATATCTGCTATAGCCACTCCTCCGCCATTGTACAGGTAGAACAACTCAAACATGTCGAGGGAATCGCTTTCCTCAATTTGATTGATAAAATGAATATGGGTCTCTTCAGGAGGGAGAATTCGAAAAATTTGAGAGGAAGAATCAATCCCTTGACAACCTTCAAAAAGGAGGATATAAGCAATGAGTAATAAGTAATGAGTAACGAGTGATGAGTGATTGAGTGAGTAGATCCTTTTTGCCTTCTGTCTTTTCACTTTTTAACTCGTTACTCATTTATCTACATTTATTGCCAGGACGGATGTTGTTCTACATTCGGATTACTTTGAACTTCATCCAATGGCAGTGGTAATACATGATCTCGTTCAACATGAGTTCTGTTCACATCATAGGTATTTATGAACTCATTAATATACTGGCCCAGGTAATCTTTTTTACTTCCTTCATGCGAGCTTACTCTTTTAAGGAAAGGATACGTTTTCTGCTCGAAGGCAAACTCAAGTACAAATTCTTCCACAATCGCATCCCTGAGTTCACTTTGAGTTAACCCGGAAAGTGGCGATAATCCTGCACGATCACGAAGCATGTTTATGCCTATATACGGATCTCCGTTCCCACTTTCATTGGCCGCTTCCGAGTGTCCCAAAAGTACATCGGCATATCGCAGATACGGTACATTTTTTTCTGTATTATTTTCACTGCTTATCCCGATCTCTACCCATTTTGATACAAAAGCAGCTCCATAAATTAATTCGTCAGGGTTATTGGGATCAGCGTCATTACTCACGACCCCTCCAAACCGACTCAAATTATAATTGGCTTCCTCGCTCCATCGTATGGTAGCGCCATCTACCCCTGTAGAAGGATATGACTCGATAAAGGTTCCAGGTATTCGCTCATCATCAGAGTCATACTTCATTCTAAACGCCTTAGTACCATTTAACCAATGCCAACCTACTCCTCCCATGTCGGTAGGCACATCCGGGGGGACAAAATGAGCATGATGATTTGTAAACTCATCACTGTCAACGGATGCCGAAACCTGGGCCTCAAAGATTCGCTCGCCGGTATTTTCGTGGTCAACGGCAAAATTCCAGGCAAAGTCATCGAATAAAAAATGAGGCCCATTATCTATTATATCTTCAGCTGTCAATCTGGCCTCATCCCACTGTTCATCCATTAAATAAGCTTTCATTAGCAGCGTTTTGGCAGCCCATTCGGTTGCCCGGCCGATATCGCTTCCGGAATATTCGCCGGGTAGTACATTTGCTGCCGACTGTAGATCCTCAAACATCATATCAAGTACATTACGTTTGCCATTTTCATTGGAAGCGAATTCTAATTCTATTGTACGGTCTGTTTTAAAGGGTACATCATCAAAGTATCTTATCAAATTGAAGTAATAAAACGAACGCAAAAATTTGGCCTCGGCAACCACGCGATCTCTTAATGCCGGATCACTGGGGTTTTCCATATTTTCCGCAGCGTCTATGACACCATTTGCCCTGTTGATTGCCTCGTAGGAGAGATCCCAATACGCCTCTATATATTCGTCGGTAGGGCTGACACTACCGGTCTGAAAATCCAACGGACCTTTTTCCCATCCAACCTGGTACCCTACCAGTTCTTCAAAAACATACCGGTTGTAAAAGAAATTAAACCAACGACCTCCCTCTGCCAAATTATCATATACTCCGTTAACCCCTTTGACCAGATCATCAGAGTCCTGATAAAATGTATCAGGATTTATAAAATCGGGACTTTCTACCAAATGATCTTCGCAACTAACTATAAAGGTAGTCATTAAAACAACGCATACTAAAAACTGATTTTTTCTCACTAAATATTTCATAATAAGCCTCTTCATTAGACTATTTTAGATTTTTCAGGATCGTTGATAAATCAAAAATTAAGGGATAAACCTACGGTGATTACCCTTGAACGAGGATATGAATCGTAATCATCTCCACGGATAAAATTGCTCTGTCCTCCACTACTAACTTCAGGATCAAATCCAGAATAATCAGTAAGCGTAAGCAAATTTTGAGCAGTTACGTAAAATCGAGCCTGTTGAAGAAAATTTTGGTTCGTCAAAATGGAAGGTAGCGTATAACCTAATGTCACATTTTGAAGCCGCACATATGAACCATCTTCAATGAAAAAGTCCGAATCGCGAAAATAATTCGCAAACTCTCGCCTGGCGTCTATGATGGGACGGCTGGCATCGCGATTATCGGGTCGCCATGAATCATCCAACATATTGGCGATTTGATTTATTTTTTGAATTCCATCTCCAGCTTCGGCCTGTTGTAAGTTCCGTACATCATTACCGTGAACTCCTCTTACAGAAATACTAAGATCAAATTGCTGAAAGTTGAGAGAAGAATTTAGCCCCCATGTAAAATCCGGGTTAGGATCACCTATAATTACCATATCACTTTCAGGAGTAATTCTACCGTCTCCATCCACATCACGATACCGGGGATAACCAGGCAGATCTCCAGACAGAGATGCATTATCTTGAATCTCCTCCTCATCCTGGAAAATTCCGACGTAATCAAAACCTCGCCAGACTCCCACCGGGAGACCTTCAGCTACCCAACTGCCAAAAACCCCAAGGTGACCGCAGCCCGGACAGCCGGCAAAAAATGGCTGCGTACCTCCCAGGTCGGTAATTTCATTCTCTACCACCGAAAGGTTTCCTGATATATTTAGCCTCAAATCACTATTATTGATGGCTAAATATTCTGTTGAGATCTCGAACCCTCTGTTACCCATCGAACCGGTATTTTGAAGCATACTGCCAAATCCCGTACTTGACGGTATATTTACATTCAGAAGAAGATCATCCGTTTGGTTGTCGAAATATTCAAAGGTCAAATCCAATCGACCGTTTAAAAATCCCAAATCCAATCCTAAATTCCGCATCGTTGTCTCTTCCCAACGCAAATTGGGATTGGGGATTCGATTCTCAACCAAACCACTGCCCAGTTGTCCTCCAAACACATAGTTGGCGGTCGTAAGCCCCGACAGAGATTGGAATACAGGAAGTTCTGAATTACCCGTAACGCCCCAGCTTGCTCTAACTTTCAAGTCTGAAAAGAGATCAGTCAAACCCGCATTTTCAAAAAATGGTTCATTATTTAAGCGCCATCCCAAAGCAACAGAAGGGAAATTAGCCCATTTATTATTTCCCCCGAACTTCGAAGAACCGTCGCGGCGGAACGTAAAGGTTAACAGATAACGGTCTCTGAAATTATAATTGACCCTTGACAGAAATGATTGGAGATTCCATTCTTGTCGGTTTGAAACTGGTATTTGGGGGTTGATCCCGTTCTGCAGATTTAAACTTTCAAAATTATCTGCAGGGAAATCTCGATTCTCAACCGACGAAAAACGATTTACATCCTGTTGCCAGGTATATCCTATAACAGCATCAATTGAATGGGCCTCTGTTAGTTGTTCCGTGTATGACAAAGTATTTTCATTGAGAATATTATTTATACTCCTCTGACCTTTGGACAAAACTACATTCTGGTCGATACCAATATTTGTAGTCAGCGGGTAGAATGTATCTCGTTCATTGAAAACAATATTTGCTCCGAGCCGGGTCGTAAAACTTAGTTCTTCCAGGATATCCACGGTCAAAGAAGAGTTCCCAAAAAATCGATTGTACCGGTCTTGATCTACACCTTCTTCAAGCTCTGCCACAGGATTGATAGGAAATCGATCATCATACAAGGGGAAACTGTAATTTCCATTATCATTCCTGACCGGTAGCGTAGGATCTAACTGGAGTGCCGAAACAATTATGCCGCCCGGCCCCTGACTTGTCAAAGCGTTTTCGGATTCTCCGCGGGTATATGACCAACTGCTGTTTAAGGTTACAATGTCTTCAAAAAGATCATTATCCAGATTAAGTCTCAAACCGTAGCGCTTGAACTGAGTATCCCTTACTATCCCCTGATTATTGTGTAAACTGGTAACTATAGCATAACGATTATTCTCGTTTCCACCGGAGACTGAGAGTTTGTGATCGGCAATCAAGCCTGTTCTTGATATTTCATCCAACCAATCGGTTCCCGCTCTTATATTTTCAATTTCCTGCTGGTTAAATAACGGAGTTCCACCCTGACTTTCCGCAAGTAAATTTCTATACCTGGCATATCCATCCGCCGGCAACATCTCCACGCTATTTGTTATGGTTTGAAAGGATTGGGAGCCATCATAGTTGACACGAGTATCACCAGCCACCCCTTTTTTAGTAGTAATAATCACTACTCCACTTGCACCGCGCGAACCATATATTGCAGTGGCGGAAGCGTCTTTAAGTACCTCTATTGATTCAACATTACTTAGATTCAAAGTAGCCAGCACATTTGCCGGTGGGCGGCCTGCTCCAGTACCTTCGGAACTGTTATCCGGATAAATTGGAAACCCATCAACTACATAAAGGGGTTCTGAACCTGCATTCAGTGAATTGGTTCCACGAATTCTTACCGAAGTACCTCCACCTGGTGCTGCACTTGTTTGTTTCACATACATTCCAGCAACCCGACCTTTAATAGCATTATCAATAGAAGTAATCGAAACATCATCAATAGCCTCACCACCAAGCGAAGACACCGAACCCGTTAGATCACTCTTTCTTTGAGTCCCATAACCTATTACTACTAAGTCGTCACCTATAATAGTCTCCGATTGTAATTCTGCATTAATCTCTGAACGACCGTCAATAGGTACCTCTAAAGTTTGGTATCCGATAAAAGAAAAGACAAGGGTATCCTGTAAGGAGGCTACGCCAAGTTCGTAATATCCCTCGCTGTTAGTAGAAGTACCTGTAGTTGTACCCTTTACTATCACGTTTACTCCCGGAAGTGATTCACCAGAATTGATCTCAGTAACGGTTCCGGAAATTACATCCTGAGCTAAGATGACCGAATTAAATTGCCACAAAAAAAGGCACAATAAACCTGCAAATTTCCCAATCCTTTCAAGATATCTAATCATAATAATATCCATTTTGCTATTACTGTTGACATCCCAATAAAGTCCTGCTGAATGAAGTATTCCAACTACCAATACTAAAACCAACTGAACGGGTAGAACCAAGTGTAATTTGAATACTATCTTATTTTTATTTCTTTTAAATAGACTAAAGAATTAAAAAAACTATCACTTGCTCTTCCCTAAAAACAATCTATATTCGAAATAACCATTAGTAAATGGACAATGATTTACTAAACATAGACAATACTATGACACCCGAAGAAAAAAAACGAGAAGGTTTTCTTGGACAAAAAATGGTGGTTATCCCTCAAAATGTTAGAAATGCAATACGGAAAAATTCCATCATTCAGAACATGTTCATTACCGATATCGGATATTATCCAAATGCAAAATTTCATTACCGGAAAAGAGAAAAAGGTACTACCGAATACATACTTATTTATTGTGTTGAGGGACATGGCTGGATTGAATTAAAATCAGACAGATCTGAACTCGTCCCTAACTCGTATTGTATTATACCACGCGATACCGCACACAAGTATGGAGCCCAAGAAACAGACCCGTGGAGTATATACTGGATCCATTTTACCGGAAATTCCGCCAAACAGTTTTATGACAAGTACACTCTTGGAAAATATTCAACTTTTGAAGGTCCACAAGTGGTTCAGATCCCTTTTGAAGAACGACGCATAAAATATTTTAATGGGATCATATCACTGCTGGAGAGCGGGTACAGCCGGGATATTATCGAATATGTTAACATCAGTTTATGGCAGCTTTTAGCCTCGTTTGTGTACAATGATTTCTTTTCAGAGATAAGACATCAGAGTAACGAAACTAATATCGTCGATACGGCAATTAATTTTATGAAGAATAATCTGGACCGATCGATTTCCGTTGAAGAACTTGCAGATCATCTGAACTACTCCAGCTCCTACCTGTATTCGCTATTTAAGGAGGAAACCGGCTACTCTCCCATCCATTATTTTAACCACCTGAAAATTCAGAAAGCCTGCCAGTATTTAAGTTTCACAAAGATGAGTGTCAAAGAGATTAGTTATGAATTAGGATTCAATGACCCTTTCTATTTCTCTCGTCTTTTTAAAAAGCTGATGAAGCTTTCTCCAACTGATTACAAACGTACGATGTAAATTATTTTTTCCCAGTTAAGACTCATCAAATTGATTTTCTGCTTATTTTTTTCAGGGATAACGGCTCATAAGCTTATTAAACAAATATCAGCAATCACCCCTTCTCAAAAACCACCACATTATCCCCGTAAAACGTAACGGAGGCGCCCCATTTATCCGCCAGCCAGCGGAAGGTGTCTTTGGTGTAGAAGGTGACGTGGGTGTTGTCGAGGTGGTAGTGCCAGTCTGCGAAGAATGAGCGGTCGCCTGTTTTGGCCATTTTGGTCATGATGCCGAGATAACCTCCGGGACGCAGGCAGCTCCACAACCGCTGGAATTCCCTGCGGGGATTATGCAGGTGCTCGGCGACTTCGGTGGAGGTTATGAAATCGTAGGTTCCCTCGAATACGGAGGGATCATCCGCGTAAAAGGGGTCGTAGATATTCATGGTATGTCCCTGCTCTTCGAACATGATATTGAGCGTCGGTCCCGGTCCGGAGCCGAAATCCAGTCCTTTGCTGTTTGGCGGCAGCCGTTCCTCCACCGGTTCGAACAACTGTCCCAGGAAGGCGCGGTATCGCTCGTCTTCGGGATCGTTTTCGTGTGTATCGTACCTTTCCAGCTCTTCTTCAGGGGTCGGCCTGTATTCTTCCGGAGCAAAAATCAGGTGGCAGTTACCACAAGTATAGTATGTACTCCGGTATTGTTCCGAGGTGTCTTCATAAAACAGTTCGACCTGTTCGGAATCGCACAATATGCAGTGTTCGGGTGTCATCAGTCTGTAAATTATTTGTTGAAAATAGCGTCTGCCGGTTTAAGATAAGGAAGGAAAGGTTTAGTTATTAGTACTGGCATACCACTAAGACACTCAGTACACTAAGAAGCGAAAAGAAAGAAAAATAAGATCTGCATTAATT
>CAZPWQ010000044.1:5172-27040 GCA_964590495.1 uncultured Balneolaceae bacterium | reverse complement strand
ATCAATGACCGGTTGGTCTTTCTCCAGCCCCGGCTGCAGTTTCAGCTCAATTTTTGATAGCCCATCAGACGGCTGAATTTGCCGTCCGATGGGTACGGTAGGGCAGGGAATGTTGCCAAATGGCTTGGTTTTTTAATTTGTTCGAGTTTCCAATTTGCCGCAGTTGACCCACCCCAACCCCTCCCTATTCCACTGAAACCCACAGTGAAACAAGGAGGGGCTTTGAAATTGCTGAAATTTACGAAAAGAGTCACTCCATTCTTGTCCCGTGGGTTTACGGGTTAGGTAAGGAGCCGGAGGATGGCCATCTTGCTCTAAGGGAATTCTGCTCCCGAATAATACCCCTACCGTACCCGTCTGACCGCAAATTCAGCGGTCGGACGGGAGCACTCAATCCCGCGCCATATAGTACAGCTGTAAAATGCGGAGTTCGTTATAACCAACTGCCTTATCCAGGTCTTCATAGACCGGCTTTAACAGTTCGGGACCTACATTGTCAAAGGATTTCATCACTTCATCTTTCTTGCGGTCTGAGAGAGACGAAGCCTCACTGATGCCGCCGGTTCGCAAATCATTGCCATCTTCGAAATATTTTTTCAGATGCCTGATAATGGTTGCATTCTTTACACCGTGTTCTTCAGCCAGGTGTTCAATAGATTGTCCCTCATTGAAGGCCATTGCCACCTGCTCGTATTTCTTTTTGCCGGAGGATTTCTTTTTTCGTTTACGCAGGGATTTCTGCCTCTCATCAATATTGTTTTTCTCACAATACTCTTTGATGACCTTAATAAAAGTACTCCCGTATTTTTTTTGCTTGGCTGCTCCTACACCATAAATTGGGAGCAGGTTTTCTTTACTTTGCGGATAATAATATGACATTTCCATCAAAGTAGTATCGGGGAAAATGACATACGGAGGAATGCCGTTCTGATCGGCCAGCTCCTTCCGCTTCTTCCGAAGCAGTTCAAAGAGATCGCTGTCGTGCTTGTTCTCAATTTCAGTCGAAGTGCGCTGACCGGCTTCATCACCAATGGTAGCATCGGTGCGATCAAGTGTCCCAAATACATTCTCCTGTCCCTTGAGTACAGCACGAGCTTGTTTCTCAAGTTTTAGTCCTCCATACTCTTCTCCTTTTTTGATGTAACCCTGCCGGAGTAACAATTTGGAGAGTTGTATCCATTGGTCCTTCGGCCATTCAGTGCCGATATCATAAGTTGAAAGCTCATCATGATTTTTTTCCAATATCTTTTTTGCCCTGGACCCGCGCAGTATATCTGCAATATGATAGGCTCCGAACCTTTCATCAGTCCGGACGATACAGGACAAGAATTTCTGTGCCTGGACCGTAAAATCCTGAACATCGGCATCCTCTGTAAGACAGTTGTCACACATGCCGCATTCATCATTCGGATACGTTTCTCCGAAATATCTCATCAGAGGCTCGCGGCGGCAGACATTTGTTTCCAGGTATTTCAACAGAGAATTCAGGTGTTGCTCGGCTACCTTTTTCTCCTTGTCCTCCTTCTGATTAATGAAATACCGTATTTTCTGTGTATCGGAGTGACTGAATAACAACAGGCAGTCGGAGCGGAGTCCGTCACGTCCGGCGCGGCCTATTTGCTGATAATAGGATTCAATATTTTTCGGCATATCATGATGTATTACAAAACGTACATCGGGTTTGTCGATCCCCATGCCGAAAGCGATAGTGGCTACTATAATTGAAATATCGTCCCGAATAAATGCATCCTGGTTTCGCTCACGCACATCCTTCGACAAACCGGCGTGATAAGGTTTTACAGAATGCCCTTCTTTTTTAAGATCTACATACAGTTCTTCTACCTGTCGCCGCGAGAAGCAGTAAATAATTCCCGACTGTTTTTTCCGGCTATATAAAAAATCAAGGATCTGTTCCAGCGGATCGTCCTTGTCTGCAACTTTGAGGAAGAGATTTTTCCGGTCAAAACTGGCAAGAAAGGTTTCGGAATCACCCAGTTTTAATATCTTTTTTATATCACTTCGTACCCTTGGTGTGGCTGTGGCCGTAAGTGCCAGGCAGGATGCCTCCGGGAAATCTTTTCGGACATCGGTAAGCTGCCGGTATTCCGGACGAAAATCATGCCCCCATTCCGAAATGCAGTGTGCCTCATCAATCGTAAAAAGGCTTACTTTCAGTTCAGAAAGCATATTACGGGTTTTGGGCATCAGCAGCGTTTCGGGAGCCAGGTAAAGCATTTTCACTTCACCGCTTTTTAACCGGGAGACATTCTCCTGGTATTTTTCAGGCGAAAGGGCGCTGTTTAGACATATTGCAGGAATATCATGTTGTTTCAGCTGCTCCACCTGGTCTCTCATGAGTGATATGAGTGGAGAGACAACAATAGTAAGCCCGTCAAAAATGAGAGCAGGGATCTGGTAACAGAGTGATTTTCCGCCGCCCGTAGGCATGATAACAAGGGCATCCTCTTTTTTAAGAACCTGTTCTATAATTTCTTCCTGTAGCGGACGGAAATCCTGGAAACCAAAAACGTTGGTTAGTGTCTTTTTTGCTTCTTTGATCATGAGTCGCTGATTTATCTGATTATTGGATTACACTGATTTATAATCAGAATTACAATTTACTATTTATGAATCGTTTAAAGTTCAAGCTGTTTTCACCGAAATTTATAAGCAGACCTATCTCAAGTTGAAAGGCCGTTAAATAATTAAGTATTTGATTAAAATGGGTTTCATTAATTTCTGAGACAGCTTTTAGTTCAACTAATATTTTCTTTTCTACTAAAAAATCAACTCTTCTCTTTCCAACTTCTTTATTCTTATAAAACAGGGGCATGGAAAGCTCACGTGAAAACCCGATATTTTGATCCTTAAATTCTATGGCCAGGCATCGTTGATAAATAACCTCCGGAAATCCATTACCAAACTCTGAATGAACATGCATCGCACAACCGATCACAGAACCTGTAATATCGCTGTATTTATATTCTTTCGGCATAAGGACCATTGATTAAGCAGATTTCGCTGATATAATTTACTGACTGTTATAAGTATGTTCTGATCAGGAGCAAATCCTTACAAAAAAATTTCAGCCTTTAATCAGAGAAATCAGCTTAATCCATAAAATCAGCGGTCCTATTTACTCAAGTACAGGTTTTTAAACTCGTACGGTTTTTTGAAGTGGTCATCGTTGAAGTCTTCCATAAAGTAAATGGTTTCGCCGGTAGACTTCATTTCGGGACCGAGTTCTTTTTTTACTTCCGGAAACTTGTCAAAGGGGAGAACCGGTTCCTTGATGGCCCAGTTTTTCAGCGTAGATGTGAGTTCCTTTTTGCTGAAGTCTTTAATTTTAGCGCCGAGCATTACTTTTACCGCTATCTGTGCTTCCGGCCGGCCGGTAGCCTTGGCCAGGAAGGGAATCGTTCTGGTAGAACGTGGATTGGCTTCAAGTACAAATACTTTCTCATCCTTGACGGCATATTGAACATTCAGAAAACCGACGATACCCATATTCTCCGCTATGCGTTTGTGATATCTTTTTATATCATCCAGAACTTCATCACTCAGGGAATAGGTTGGTATTACCGCCGTGGAATCGCCTGAATGTACTCCGGCCGGTTCAATATGCTGCATGATTCCGGAGATATGCAGATCCTCTCCGTCAAAGACGGCGTCCACATCTACTTCGATAGCGTGTTCCAGAAATTTGTCGATGAGGAATGCATTTTCGGGATGAGTTTCAAGCACCCGTTCCGTGTAGTATTCCAGCTCTTCCTCTTTCACGGCAATACGCATACCCTGTCCGCCGAGAACGTAACTGGGACGAATTAATACCGGATAACCGATTCGTCTGGCTATCTTGAGTGCTCCTTTCACATCATCGGCTGTTCCATAGGAAGGAAACGGAATATCCAGCTTCTTCAGAAACTCCGAAAAGGATCCCCGGTCTTCGGCAAAATTGATCATTTCAAATTCAGTTCCGAAAATGTTGATTCCTTCCTCGACAAATCGTTTCCCGAGTTTCAGGGCAGTTTGTCCGCCCACCTGCAGGATGACGCCCTCCGGCTGTTCATGTTCATAAATATCGAGCACACGTTCCCAGAAGACTGGTTCAAAGTAAAGCTTATCGGCGATATCAAAGTCGGTGGATACTGTTTCAGGGTTGCAGTTTACCATGATCGCCTCATAATCCATATCCTGGGCGGCTTTTACGGCATGTACGCATGAGTAATCAAATTCGATACCCTGGCCGATGCGATTGGGACCGCTGCCCAGGATCATTACTTTTTTCTTTTCGGATACTTCGCTCTCGTTTTCCCCTTCGTAGGCGGAATAAAAGTATGGTGTTTCAGCCGGAAACTCTGCGGCACAGGTATCAACTACCTTGAATGACGGTTTCAGGCCAAGCTCCTTTCGTCTTTCGCGAACTTCGTTTTCAGTGACCTTGCCGTTGCTCTGGCTCAGCATCCATGAAATCTGCTTATCGGAATATCCCGCCTGCTTCAGTTCAAAAAGGTCTTCTTTGGAGATGCCCCCGAGGGCTTGTCCTTCTGTACGATTTTCCAGTGATACCATATAACGGATCTGCTGCAGGAACCACGGATCCACCCTGGTGATATCAGCAATTTCTTCGACCGAAGCACCCAACTTAAAGGCGTTTCGTATGTTAAGCATACGATCCCAGTATGGTTTTTTAAGACGTTCCCGCACTTCTTTGCGGTTGGGCTCATCATAGCCGTCGGCTCCGAGTCCGGATCGTCCTACCTCAAGCGACTGCCATGCCTTATTCAGGGCCTCGGGAAAATTCCGACCGATCGACATCGCCTCACCCACCGCTTTCATCTGTGTGGTGAGCTCTTCATCAACATTGGGAAATTTCTCAAAGTTAAAGCGCGGGGCTTTTACAATTACATAGTCGATGGAAGGCTCAAAACAGGCCGAGGTATTACCGGTGATCGGGTTGGGCAGTTCATCGAGATTATAACCGACAGCCAGTTTGGTGGCGATTTTGGCGATCGGGTAGCCTGTGGCTTTTGAAGCCAGGGCAGAGGAGCGGCTCACGCGCGGATTAATTTCAATCGCTACAAATCGGTCGCTGCCGGGTTCTACTGCAAACTGCACGTTACATCCGCCCGCAAAAGTACCTATCGAGCGCATCATTTTAATCGCCGCATCACGCAGTATCTGGAACTGTTTATCGGTGAGTGTCTGAGAGGGAGCCACAGTCACCGAATCACCGGTGTGAACGCCCATCGGATCGATATTCTCAACGGTACAGATGATTACTACATTATCATTGGGATCCCTGAGCAGCTCGAGTTCGTACTCCTTCCAACCGAAAATAGATTCTTCAATAAGCACGCGGTGTACCGGACTCATTTCCAGTCCGCGGCGCACTTTTCGCTCGAACTCATCCTGGCTCCAGACGATCCCGCCTCCGGCTCCGCCCATGGTGAATGAGGGGCGAATTACGATCGGCAGTCCGCCCAGTTCTTCGGTGATTTCTTTGGCTTCAAGCAATGAATCTGCAGCGCGGCTCCGGCACTGCGGGATATCAATATCATCCATCAGATCCCGGAACTGCTGGCGGTCTTCGGTAATATCAACGGCGTCTATATCGACTCCGATAATCTGGATATTGTGATCGCTCCAGTAGTTCTCCTGCTGAAGATTACGAGTCAGATTCAGTCCGGTTTGTCCGCCCATCGTGGGCAGTACGGCATCCGGCTTTTCTATTTCAACAATTTCCTTGATTGATTCTATTGTCAGCGGCTTCAGATAGATGGAATCAGCCATCATCGGATCGGTCATAATAGTAGCCGGATTCGAATTGATAAGTACAACCTCATAACCATCTTCTTTCAAAGACCGGCAGGCCTGCGATCCGGAATAATCAAATTCAGCAGCTTGTCCGATAACAATAGGTCCGGATCCGATGATCAGGATTTTGTGGATGTCGTCGCGTCTTGGCATTTTAGATTTTTAGCTTTTATTTCGTTAACAGGTTATTACTATTATGAGGCTTTATCCGTGAGGCGCGATTAATCGCGCCTTTACTGGAATCAATTAATATCAGACCAATTCACCTTTCCCTTCTTTGATCATATCCAGGAACCGGTCGAAGAGGTAGGCCGAATCGTGCGGGCCGGGAGAAGCTTCTGGGTGGTATTGCACGGAAAAGGCCGGAAAGTTCTTGAAGCTCATTCCCTCTATCGACTTATCATTCAGGTTTATATGTGTTACTTCTACCTTTGATTTATCAATTTTGTCTTCATCCACCGCGAAACCGTGATTTTGAGTGGTGATCTCCACCAGTCCCGATTCCAGGTTCTTGACAGGCTGATTGGCTCCTCGATGTCCCACAAACATTTTTTTTGTGGGTATGCCTTCGGAGAGGGCCATCAGCTGGTGGCCGAGACAGATTCCGAAGAGAGGTTTCCCGGTATTTTTGGCATAATTGACAATATCGAGAGCATATTCTGCAGTTGCATCCGGATCACCGGGACCGTTGCTGAAGAAAAATCCGTCGGGATTCCATTTATCTATTTCTTTTCTGTAATCTCCTTTTGCGGGAAAAATTCTGAGTGTGCAGCCGCGTTCGACCAGGCTGTTTATAATATTCTGTTTTATTCCATAGTCAAAGGCGGCCACTTTAAAAGGTCCGTCGCTGTGAACGGTCTGCGGCTCTCCTCTCGTCACTTTGCTGGCCAGTTCAAGACCTTTCATGTCAGCCCAGTTTTTTGCCTTTTGAATCAGTTTTTTCTCATCAAGTTCTTCAGAGGAGATTACGGCATTCATCACTCCTTTGTCGCGTATATGACGAACCAGTTTGCGTGTGTCAATTCCGCTGATGCCCACTACGTTATTTCGTTCGAGATATTTCTGCAGGTTTCCATCAGCCTGCGGGTTGCTGTGCTCCCATGAATAGGACCGTACGATCAGTCCGGCAATCATTACCTTCCGGGCCTCATTATCGCGGCTCATGGTGCCGTAATTTCCGATGTGGGGATAGGTCATCATCATAAGCTGACCGTAATAACTCGGATCGGTGAAAATTTCCTGATAACCGGTCATGCTGGTATTGAAACACAGCTCACCGCCGGTGGTTCCTTTTTTCCCGATGGCATAGCCGTGTTCTACGGTGCCGTCGGACAGTGCTATGACAGCTTTATCTCTGGGATACAGTGACATAAGAGGATATCGTTGATATTTGGAGGTTCAGATTCTGACATAAAAAAATCCGACAACGAAAAACGTGTCGGATTGAAAAGAAAAGGGATGGGATTTGACTACCCATTTGAAAAAAATGGGATGCCCTGATCAATTTTTTTTGGCAGTCGCTGCTGCCGGGGTTAAATTCTGGAATTATTTTGTAAGTCAAATGTCTTTACAGTTCAGACTTCTTTCAATTTTTAAGTGCCGCCCTAATTCCGGCGCAAAACTGCGATAAGATACAAACACCATAAACTATATTCAACGAATATTTGATACTTCTTTTTATTGTGACTGACAGGCTCTGATAATAAATTCTTCGCTCCATTTGTCATAATTCACAATTAACTTATTGGGGCGGCAACAGACCTGGCAATCTTCGATATATTCTTGCGTGCTGCCTCCCGAAGGATCGACAAACGTATGGTTGTTTTCTCCGCAATAGACGCAGTAATAGGTGGTAGATGAAGTTTCTTTTTGTGAAGGATGATGATTCATAATGAACAGTCTTTTTTTCCATGATAATTGGTAACGGGTAATGAGTAAGAATATTGATTAATAACATGGCATTTTCAGCGGTCGGAGTGTGTTTGCGTCTTATATTCGTTACTTTTTTCAACGACGAAATCCCGACAGTGGGCGGGACCGGTAAAACCACCGGAAAAAAAGTCGCCGGCTGCCGGTTTAGTTTTGATTTACTGAGTTTTGAGTTATTGAGGGTTTTCACTGCCAACTGCCGCTGCCTACCGCCAACCGAAATCCCTCCAACGATTCAAAGGCCGGATACCTTTCTGTCATATTAATTTTGTCAACGAATTATCTAACTTCTACAGGAATGACATCGTGAGTTGTATTTTATGGCAGATAACTAAAAACTAACTACATTGTCATCCCGACTGAAAGGCCGCGAGTTTGTTCCCTGGGAATTCCTTCTGATCGGCCTGTAACGTCCCGATAGTTGTCGGGATCATCCGTTCTGAGGAAGCAGCCAGTTTGATGTAAAGGTTGATTTGTTGCGCTTGCTGGTAATGCAAGTTGTCAATTGATTTATTTTCTTATATAGAGTATGCTAAGTGAATAGAAATTTTTTTGAATCCGACTGGTTATAAAATGCATTATTCAAGGTCTTATATAATTGTCCTCTTTCTGTTTTTGACCGGCATGAGTTCAATAGTATATGCGCAGCAAAAACCGGACTCTCTGGCACTTCACCAGACCGCACCCGATAGTTTCCAGGTGGTTTTTGAGACTACGAACGGTTCTTTTACAGTTGCGGCATATCGCAGCTGGTCACCCTTGGGGGTTGATCGCCTGTATCATCTGGTGCGCCTCAATTATTACCGGGATGTTCCTTTTTACCGGGTTGTTCCCACCAAATTCGCACAATTCGGACTGGCAGCAGACCTTGACATTACCAGGGCCTGGGCCGGGAATTCCATTGCTGACGAACCGGTCCGGGAAAGCAATACATACGGGCGCATTCATTTTGCACGTAGTGGTCCTGATACCCGTTCACAACATCTCTCGATCATGCTTGCCGATAACACATATCTGGATACCGTACAGGCAAACGGCGTAACGGGATTTGTTCCAATAGGGGAGGTCACTGAAGGAATGGACGTGGTGGAAGGCATGCATTCGGAATATGGCAATAAGCCTCTAACGGAATTTGATTCACTGATGACTCATGGAACCTCTTATCTGCGGCGTAATTATCCCGGTTTAGATTATATACAAAATGCTTACATAAAGGAATAAACCAGACCCGTGGAAGTGTCTTTTTGAAAGTAAAATATCCGCGTCTGGATTATATCAAAAAAGCCAGCATTAGAAAACTCCGGCATGCCTACCCGTCCGACCGCTGATTCTGCGGTCCGACGGGTATGACAGGGCTCACAGCCATTTCTCTTCGAATCCAAAACCTTTACGTGATTTCCTCTGCGGTCCTTTGTGAGCTTTGTGTAATAACTGTAGGAAGAACCAGAGAACGGTACATGTCAATATCAATAGCTTTTAAAAGCTGTTACACAGAGTTACACGAAGGAGGCACAAAGTTTCACAAAGGTTTGGCTACTTTTTTCGCTGTTTTAAGCTCTGGCTATCCTACCCATCGGACTTCATGATTTGTGCCTAACAAAATTTCTTGGTGTTCTCACCAGAGCAGCATTTTCATGCAGAAAACACTGCCGCCGCTTTTGAGGAATTCATAGGTGCTCACTTCATGAACAGAAAAACCGTTGTCACGGAGATTTTTGTTAACATCCGTACAACCCTGCTGAATAATAACGTTTCGTCCGTCAGGACAGGAAGCGTTGCAGGCAAACATTTTTTTGGCTTCATACTGGGAAGCGTGAATAACAGTAGAAAAAATGCTGTTAATCAGTTCCATTCCCTTATCTGTAAAAGCATCCGGATATATTAATGCTGTTTCTTCATCAAGCACACAGAAACAGGTATCGAGGTGATAAAATGATTCATCCACCAGTTCCAGCGTTATAACAGGAACATTAAATGTATCTGAGATTATTTCATAAGCTTTCATATCCGAGCGATAGCCATATCCGCCCCAAAGCAGGCGTTTACCCGTATGCCAAATAGCATCACCGCATCCTTCAAAATTATCAACTTTGGTCTCTTCGAGATAATGGATTTTATAGCCTTTTTGACGATACCACTGTTCAATAAAAGGTACTTCATCTTTACGTTCGTCAGCATGCATGATGCTCATAAAAACATGTTTTTTACCACTTTCATCAATAAAAGGCAGGCTTTGATTGGCACAAAAAACCATATCCGGCAATCCCTCCTGATCTTCAATGATATTGGTCTTGATTTCTAACTGTTCAAAAAGAGAACGAACCAATTTCCATTCATTATTTGCTTTAACATGATCCACGTTCCCCACATGGTCCGACATATGCGGATTGATAACATAATCCACCGAATAGTGGAGGGGACGAACCATCAGTACTTCGCCGGGTAACGGCATGGATGGGATGTCGTCTATTGTAAAATCAAGCTTGTCTGCGGATGTTATTATCTGCGCCATATTTTTTACAGGTTATGGTATTGCCCGGAAAATATACTTCCGTAACTGTCAATTCAGCTTTCAAAGATAACCATTTGAAAGAAAGAATAAACTATTGAATAAAACATCTATTTGTTTTGTAGGTTAAGGGCTAGTGCAGTTACCACGATTCTAGTACTTAATTTCGAAAGTTAGCGTATGTAAATAGTTTTTTTATGCGTTTTAGCTGACAAATCCAGAACAAACAAAGATGTCATGCTGAATTTATTTCAGCATCTGCAGCACGTTTGTGTTCAGAAGCTTTTATGGAAATTTCTGCTACAGATCCTGAAACAAGTTCAGGATGACACAAGTGAACCTTGAAAAGCTCAAGAGATTAAATTATGCTTTTTTATGAGAGTAAGTACTGGACAAACCAACGTAATAAATTATCATGTTATTAGATCCTGAATTACTGTCACAGCTTGCACCTCTGGAGCTTAGAGCCCGTAAAATTGTCGAAGGTTTTATATCCGGATTACATAAAAGTCCCTATTTCGGCTTCAGCGTAGAATTCGCTGAACATCGTCCCTACAATACCGGTGATGACCTCAAGCACGTCGATTGGAGAGTATATGCGAAATCCGAGCGTTTCTACGTAAAACAGTACGAGGAAGAGACCAATCTTCGGTGTTATGTATTGCTGGATACCAGCAGCTCGATGTTTTATAAATATTTCGGTGAATGGACCAAGCTGCGCTATGCCACGCATTTTGGATCGGCGCTGATGTATTTGATGCACAGGCAGCGCGATGCCTGCGGGTTGGTCACCTTTAGTGAAGGAATAGATGCATTTATTCCAGCTAAATCCTCGTATTCGCATCTTCGCCTTATTTTTACCGAGCTGGAAAAGTTGCTATCCGAAGAAAAGAAAGGAGCTGCGGAGAAACGTAAAACAGCTACAGCCAAAGTTATTCATGAAATAGCCGAACGCCTCAACCATCGCAGTCTGGTGGTAGTGTTAACTGATTTGTTTGAAAATGTCGATGAACAAGATCAACTCATCTCTTCATTGAAGCATCTCCGCCATCGCAAGCACGAGGTACTGCTGTTTAACGTGCTGGAGCAAAAGAGTGAACGGGATCTGGATTTTCCCAATAGGCGGGTGGTAATGCAGGATATGGAAACGGGATCACAGATGGAGGTTATACCCGCCCAGGTGCGGGAGGATTACAAGAAGAAGGTGGAAGAACTGACGCACCGTTTCAAGATGGCCTGTAGTGAATTTCAGATTGATTTTGAGGAATTGGATACCCAGAGTGCATTCGACCTGGCCCTGCTGGCTTATCTGAACAAAAGGAAGAGACTGGGTTAGCGCTGCTCTCGGGCTATTTCACAGAGCTGCACAAAGGAGCGCAGAGTTTCACAGAGGGTACTTTGTGCGTCAACTCTGTGGTTCTCTGTGCAATTGCTTTTTGGGAGTAGTTATTCGGCATGTATGGCCGTTCAGGTTACTTCCACTTTTCGCAGCAGTTTATAGAAGAGGGTGGGCAGACAACGTTTTATATATACGCCCAGGATCTCTTTTCCACCGATATATATTTCCTGCTTTCGTTTTTCAATTTTAGGAAGCAGCTTTTCCGCAAACTCATCAGCAGACATGCCGCTTTTCTGGCCTTCCCCCATCATGCCATGTTTACTGCCGTCACCTTCAAGCATATTAATGGTAACATCAGTTTTTATGAAACCGGGGCAGACGAGTGTCACGTCAATACCCTCTTCGTAAATTTCCTGGCGAAGACAGTCAAAATACCCGTGGAGTGCATGTTTTGAGGCAGCATACGAAGATCTTAAACGTGTCCCGAATTTACCCATAACACTGCTGGTCACTACGATATGCCCCGATTGCCGTTCAATCATAGATGGCAAAACAGCTTTTGTAAGAGTTACCGCACCAAAAAAATTAATCTCCATAACTTTTCGTAAAACCTCCAAACGGGTTTCTGAGGCCTCAGAACGCTGACTTATCCCTCCGTTGTTAAACAGGTAATCGATATGGCCATATATATTTAAAGCGGTTGCCGCTTTTTCCGGAAGTGAAGCGGTTTCTTCCAGGTCAAGCGGTACAATATGTACGGGGGAAGTATTCTGCCGGCAGTTTTCTTTTACCCGTTCCAGTGCTTCTTTTCTGCGCGATGAAAGGATAAGTCTCGCTCCCCGTTGGTTCAATGCATATGCGAGCGCTTCACCGATACCTGATGATGCTCCGGTTATCCAAATGACTTTATTTTGAAATGACATGGCTGGCTAACTTAAATAAGTGCATCAATGTTGATGATGCAGGTCCCACGCGGCCCCTGATTTACAATTATGTTGTCAAAGATGGTGAAACAGAATCAGCATGACAAGGAATATTTTGTTGGTATTTTGGAAGGGCTCGTAGGCTCTCCGACAGCTGGCGTGGTCACAGTCAGGCGGGTTCGACAGAATTATCCGCTTTTCCGACCCATCCTCCGGCTCCTTACTCGCCGGCAGGCGGTCACGCCCTATCCCGCAAACCCACGGGACAAGGAAGGAGGGACTATTTCGAAGGTTTCAGCAATTTCAAAGCCCCTCCTTGTTTCACTGTGGGTTTCAGTGAAATAGGGAGGGGTTGGCCCGCTCTACGAAACCTTGGTGTAGTAGAGGGTGGGTCGGCTGCAGGGAGTGCCATCCCATGGCTGGTTCAAGCGTCCACGCTTGAACCTTTTGCAGCTATCATGGCTATTTATACATGATTGGTTCAGATACTCTGCAAAGTTTCCTATTTTAAGCTGAAATGAGGAAGATATTTCAATAACATGGAAAGGAAGTTTTTGCAGAAGAAGTAACTATCGATACAGCGGATTGCTGCGATTTTCTCAGCGGAGTGTCAGAGTCACTTCACATTCCGGTGCAGAGGCGCCGTAAGCTTACTTTTCAAATCTAACCACAATTTATTGTGAAACCCACACACACAATACTTTTAGTTGAAGATGAAGAGGAACCGGCAGAAATGCTGGCAAATTTTCTGGAGATGAACGATTATGATGTTTTAGTCGCTCATGAAGGAAACCGGGCGCTTGAACTTATTGAGGAGCATGCCAGTAAAATTCACCTGGCTATACTGGATATAATGGTTCCGAATGTGGATGGCAAGGAGATCTGCAGACGTATTCGAAAGCACCCGGTACTCGGTGATATTCCTGTAATATTTCTGACGGCAAAAGACGAAGAGAAGGACGAAATTGAGGGTCTCGAGCTTGGAGCTGATGACTATATACCGAAACCGGCCAGCCTGAATCTGGTAAAAGCTCATGTGGAGACACTGTTGCGCCGCCAAAATCCTCAAAAAGCGAACTGGCTTCAATATGGCGATGCCTATCTGGATATCGATGCCAAGGCGTTGTATGTAAATGATCAGAAGATCGATCTTACCTCAACCGAATACACACTGATTGAACTTTTTTTTAAGAATCCGAAACGGGTTTATACCCGGCAGGAAATTCTGGAACATATAACGGAAGAAGATCACTTCGTATTTGACCGGACGGTAGATGTACATGTGAAAAATCTCCGGCTGAAGATGGGTGATGCCGGAAGAATTATCAAAACATATCGGGGAATAGGATACGGTATGAACCGTGAGATCGTAAAAGTATAAATTTATGAGTATCCGGTCGAAACTGGCGTGGACATTTATTTTGTTGCTGATTTTCGGGATTACCGCCATCAGCAGTTATTCGATTCTCTTTATCCGGGATTACCTGCTTGAAGAGGGGAAGCGTGAAATGACACAGGATACGCAGTGGCTGGCAGTGACCATCCAGAATCTTGTTCAAAACGAAGAATTTACCGACCATTTTCGCGACATAGCCGCGACATCCGGCTATCAGCTGGCGGCGTATGATTCCACCGGTAAACTTATTACATCATATGCAGAGAGTGATACGGTTTATTTTTCCGGAATGCTGAATGATGATTTAATGATCAGCCTGGATGCCAGGGATAACATCCCGCTGATACCAGAGGAGCCGGAGTCGGAAGTGTTGACAGGCTACATTCATTTGCAGAATTCCGGCAATAGGGTACAATATCTGCAGGCCCGCCAGTTCAAAGATGAGATTTATGCTCCTATCAAGACGATACGATGGATTATCTATTACGGCATGTTTATATCAATCGGACTGGTGGTTATCGTCAGCATTTGGATTGCCCGTTATTTGACGAAGCCGATTACACAGATTAAAAATGCCGCACGCGAAATTGCCGACGGTGATGTTGACAAAAAGATAGATTTAAAGCGCAGTGATGAATTCGGGACGCTGGCGAAGTCTCTGAACCGGATGGCTTTTAAACTGCGGGAGGATACAAGACAAATTAAACAGCTTGCTGAAAAACAGCGTCAGCTGTTCGGGGATATCACCCATGAAATACGAAATCCATTGCATACTATTTCAAGTGCTTTGGAGATGTTGGAATTGGAGAACCTCCCGGATGATAAAAAGAAAAAGTATTTGCGGTCCGCAAAAAAACAAACTGAGCGGATAAGCCGTCTTTTTAAAGATCTCCTGGCGCTGCAGCGTTATGACTCCGATAAAAATTTTATTGAGTCGCAGGAATTTGATATGGCGATGGTCTCCAGGCATATACAGGAATGGTACAGCGACAAAGCAGAAGAGAAGGGAATCGATCTGGAAGTGGATACGCATTCCTGTAAAGTTGTCGGAGATCCCGGAAAAATTGAACAGGTTCTCGATAACCTGATATCCAATGCATTCAAATACACAAATAGCGGTTATGTGAGTTTGCACTATTCCCGGGATGAGGAGTGGGTAACGATTGAGGTGGAGGATACCGGAATAGGTATTTCAGATGAACACCTGGACAGATTATTTGACCGCTTTTACCGCACCGACAAAGCACGATCGCGCGATAAAGGAGGTACGGGTCTCGGTCTGGCGGTTGTAAAGAGTATTCTGAATGCCCATAATGTAAATATCGAGATAGAGAGTGAAGTTGGAAAAGGTACCACATTCTGGTTTACCCTGCCCGCGGCGTGATTATTTTGGCACGTGCTCCTGCAACACATTCTAGACTCAATCTAAATAAACTGCAAAGGCATTTCTTCAAATTACCTTCACAAAGAATGGGTTTATTTAGGATGGTGATTAGGTAGGTTCTATTTCAAAATATCTATATATAGAAAATAAATATACGCCGTAAAACGGCGTGAAAAGAAGTATTTAAATGTCAGCAGACCAGAAACGCATTGGTGTAGTTCTAATGAATCTTGGAGGGCCGACCGGCGAATATGCAGTCCGGCCTTTTCTCTATAATCTTTTCCGGGATGAAGATATCATCAAAATGGGGGGAGGTAAGTTTCAGGATTTTTTTGCGAATGTTATCTCGAAGTTCCGGGCTCCCGGCGTACAGGAGGATTATGAGAAAATAAACGGCTGTTCCAGGGGGTGCATGGGAAACAAGCACTGCCTGAATCGCAAGAACAGTGTTGTTTCAACCTGCTGTTCCCCTATCAACAGTTTGACAGAAAATCAGCGGCGGGGGCTTGAAAAACGGTTGAAAGAAATATTGCCGGACCGGTTCGTGAAGGTATATACCTGCATGCGTTACTGGCTTCCTTCTGCTGAAACAACGATGGAAGATATGATTGAAGACGGTATCACTCATACAGTAATGGTTCCATTATACCCACAGTTTTCATGGACGACAACCGGCAGCAGTTATCGCGACTGGGAGACCAGGCGGGATGGTAAATTCGGCCGTAAAACCCCCTGGAAAGAATTTCACGTCAAGAACTATCACCGGAATCCCGATTATCTGAAAGCGGTGAATGACCGCATCGATCAGGCCCTGGATGAGATGGATGAAGAAACACGAAAGAAAACTCATCTTATTTTCAGCGCACACGGTACGCCCATGCTGGAAGTGAAAAGCGGAGACCCGTATACGATTGAGATAAAGGAAACGATGGAGGCGATCATGGATTTGAGGGGGCGGAACGAAGAATACTGGCTCGGTTTTCAGTCAAAAGTGGGGCCGCAGAAATGGACGCAGCCCAATACCGCTGATCTTGTTGAACGTCATCTGCAGTACGGTATCAAAAATTTTCTGATGATTCCGATCGCTTTTGTGACAGATCATATTGAGACCCTGTATGAATTGAATATCGAGCTCAAAGAGGATCTGAAAGAAGCAGGATATGAATTTGAAAATATCGCAGTTATGCCGGGAATAAACGACCACCCCAGTTACATACAGGCGTTGGCTGACGAGGTATTGAAAAAAATTGGCCATGAAATAGCAGTTCCGCAGGAACAGAAACCGAAAAACGCGACAGTCTGATTTATGCCGTTGGAACAACCGCAAATAAATGATTTTAGTGTGGTGGGTGTCAACCACTGGGAGGCTACAATTGATGTACGCGAGCGTTTCAGCTTAAATGACACTCAAAAAAACGAACTGATTGACGGCGCGTTGCGGGAAGGTCTCCACAGCCTTTTTGTGGTTTCGACGTGTAACCGCACAGAGATTTTTGCACAGGATGCCACACCCCAGGAGCTAATCCGATTGCTGGTTGCTTACTCCAATGCCTCCCTGGATGAATTCCATACCTATGGTTTCGAAAAGATAGGTTTTCAGGCTGTCGATCACCTGTTCCGGGTGGCCGTTGGTCTCGATTCCCAGATTCTCGGCGATGTACAGATTGTCAGGCAGGTCAAAGAGGGTTATGAACTGGCCGGCGAAAAGGATGCGGTATCGGGTGAGTTACACCGGCTGATGCAGCATGTTTTTCGGGCTCATAAACGATCCCGGACCGAAACGTCATTGGGAGAGGGAGCGGCTACGACAGCGTATGCTGCCGTTAAGTTCGCTATTAAAACATTTGACAGCCTGAAGGATAAAAACATTCTTCTCGTCGGTACCGGGAAAATAGGCAAGGTTACATGCCGAAACCTGGTGAGCCTTGGTGCTAAAAAGCTGACGCTGATTAACCGTACGCGTGATCGTGCAGAATTTGTTGCCAATAAGTTTAATCTGTCTGTGGCCGATATGGAGGCACTTCCCGAGGAGATAGCCGGTGCAGACCTGGTCATTGTTGCCACCGGTGCCAAAAAGCCGGTCATTACACTGGATGATATGAAGCCGTCGATCCTTAATCCCAGTTTCAAGGTACTGGTTGATCTGTCGGTACCGCGTAACATCGCTCCCGAAATCGGCGATCTGAATTTTGTGGATCTTGCCAATATGGACTTTCTGACCGATGTCACCGACGAAGCCTACCGGAAGCGCGAGCAGAATGTTCCGCTCGTAAAAAAGATTATCGATGATGAACTGACTGACTATCAGAACTGGCTCAGCAAACAGAAAGTGGTACCTACTATAAAGGCACTCACCAATAAGTTTGATTCTATCCGTGAAGAAGAGTTTGAATTTTTCAAGAATAAGATATCCGATTCTGACAAAGATAAAGTTGAGAATCTAACCCGCCGGATTGTGAATAAAATAGCTGCTTATTCGATTGAACACCTGCGCGACCACCATGAATCGGATGAAGTGGCCAAAGTCGTCAATGATATGTTTAAACTCAAAACCGGGGCACCCGATGAGTGATTCTTTAAAAATTAGGATCGGCACCCGCGATAGTGAGCTGGCTACCTGGCAGGCACAACAAGTCGCTCAACAACTTCAAAAGCTCGGTCATGAAACCGAGCTTGTTTTTGTTAAGTCACAAGGGGATCTGGATCTTTCAACACCACTGACAGAAATGGGTGGCAAGGGGGTCTTTACAAAAGCACTGGACGACGCACAGTTGAACAATGAGATCGATATTGCAGTTCATTCTTTTAAAGATCTGCCTACTGAAAATCCTCTGCCTCTCAAAGTCTGGGCAATCCTGGAACGGGCGGATCCGCGTGATACTCTGGTAGGCTCCGGCGGGACCGATTTTTTGAATGATCCCGATTACGAGGCAATTATAGCTACCGGCAGCAACCGGCGTCGTGCTCAATGGTTAAACCGTTACCCAAAACATTCTATTGTCAATATCAGGGGAAATGTTAACACGCGCCTGGAAAAGGTACACAGCAAGGATTGGGATGGAGCTGTTTTCGCTGCAGCAGGTCTGCTTCGGATTAATCTGGGTCATCATATAAGCGAATACCTCGACTGGATGGTGCCGGCAGCGGCACAGGGGGCCATGGCGGTGATGATAAGGGAGGATGATACTGAAATGGAGGAGGCTGTTGGTTTGTTGAACCATCAGGAAACGGCGCTCTGTACATCAATCGAGCGCGATTTTCTGCATGATATGGAGGCGGGATGCACTGCTCCGGTAGGTGCTTATGCCTATATCCGAAACGATCAGGTGCATTTTAAAGCTGTGGCATTGACTATCGACGGAACCGACCGGTACGATTATGAGAAGAAAGTACCGGTAAGCGATACTGAAGATCTCGGCCACAAAGCTGCAAAGGCACTTTTGGATGAAGGAGCTATCAAAGTTATAGAAGAAATGAAATCGCAATAATAGATTATTGCAGCCGCCCGGCAGACATCTGTGAAATCAGTTAATCATTGTAATCCGCGATCCATGCGCCACGATAAAAGAAATATAGTAATAACACGATCTCTTACCGGACAACAGATCGAATATGCCCGGATACTGGGCCTGGAACCTGTCATCAAACCGGCACTGGAGTTTGAATTTCCGGAATACTGGGATGAGGTACTCAAGTTTATCAATGAAAATCCCAAAGCCGAATGGGTCTTTACGAGCACCAATGGAGTCAAGGCTCTTCGGGAAATGATGAAATCGGGATTGCAGGTACGTCCTGAAACCCGGTTGTTTGCTGTCGGGTCAAAAACAAGGGATGCCCTTCAGGAAATCGGTCTGGATGCAAAAATTCCGCGAATGCAGGATAGTCGGCATTTAGCTGAGTTGATTATAGAGGAAGGAAAGATCAACTCCGTTTTATATTTTCATGGGAATTTAAGCAGGGAGGAGATTACAGACCGTTTGACCGATAATAATATTAAAGTGATTGAGCTTGAGGTTTACCGGACGATAATCAAACCGGTTTCCCTTCCCGAAGAACCAATCAGTGCAATCCTCTTTTATAGTCCCAGCGCCGTGGAGGGATTTAAGCAGGGTGAAGGTTTTAACGGCGAACTTCCCGCACTATTTGCCATCGGTCCGACTACTGCCAAGGCTATACAAAAGGAAACGGATCAAAATGTCAAAATTGCCGGTCAGCCGGATACCGAAGAACTGCTTCGTACTGTCTCTGATTTTATCTTTAAAAGTAAATAAAATCTTTAGGCCGCAGATTTTCACTGATATGAACAGATAAATACTAATAACTTATTATAGCTACATAGATCATAGGATAGCTACAAGGGAGCTCCGCTCCCGTATCACAACCGACATATTTATGAGCAACAATTTTCCGGAATTGAAAAATGATTTATTGCTGCGAACACTTCGTGGCGAAGAAGTGGAACGTCCCCCCGTTTGGATGATGCGGCAGGCCGGGCGTTACCTTCCGCAATATATGGAGATCCGCAGGAAATACAGTTTTTTTGAGCGTGTGGAAACACCGGAGCTGGCTTGTGAAATCACTCTTCAGCCGATTGATGAAATTGGTCCCGACGCGGCCATTATCTTTTCTGATATTTTAACCATTCCCCAGGCGCTTGGTATTGATGTCCGGATGGTCCCCGATAAAGGTCCGGTGATGGGAAATCCAATTGAAAACGTTGATGATGCCTTCGCTATTCTTGCCGAGGATGTGCCGGAAAAACTCAGCCATGTGATGGAGGCTATAACGCTCACCCGTAAAGAGCTCAACGGACGGGTGCCGCTTATAGGTTTTGCAGGTGCTCCGTGGACATTGTTCTGCTATATGGTGCAAGGTGAGGGGTCTAAGAATTTTGACAGAGCGAAAGCCTTTTTGTACCGGTATCCCGATGCGGCGAAGCACGTAATGAAAGAGCTTACAAAAGCTACGATTGAATACCTGAAAGCACAAGTTGATGCCGGTGCACAGGTGGTTCAGCTGTTTGATTCGTGGTCCGGATTGTTGAGTCCGGAAGATTTTAACGAATGGGCGATGCCTTACCTGATGGAAATATGTGAGGCAATCGATGAAGTTCCTGTGATTCTCTTTGCAAAAGGCAGTTGGTATGCGCTGGAGCGGCTCAGCTACCGGGGCAAAGTATCGGCACTGGGGCTCGACTGGACGATAACCCCGGAATATGCCCGGGAAGCGACCAGGGGAGAGATAGTTTTACAAGGGAATTACGATCCGTCGAAATTGCTCTCTCCTGTAGAAGATATAAAATACGATGTTACCCGTATGATCAACCGTTTCGGCGTACAGAAGTATATTGTAAATTTGGGGCACGGGATTTTGCCAAATATCCCTGTTGACAACGCCCGTGCATTCATCGATGCAGTCAAAGAATATAAGGCGGCGGATTTACAAGGATAACAGCAGATAAAACCTGTTCAGATCTGTGGCTAAAAACAACTGGTTATGAATCAGAAGTCAATTAAGATAAAGTTTACGGATTATATCTATGGTCTGCAGGATGAGATATGTGATGAGCTGGAAAAACTGGATGACGGGGCTGAGTTTCATCATGACGACTGGGACCGTGAAGGCGGGGGAGGAGGACATACCCGTGTAATCGAAAAAGGTGATCTTTTTGAAAAGGGCGGAGTGAATATATCTACCGTTCACGGAGAACTGCCCGCCCTGATACAGGAGCGATTTGAAGTCGATCAGGGCTGGTTCTGGGCCGGGGGACTATCGCTTGTGATACATCCGCAAAGTCCCATGATTCCGACCGTTCACGCAAACTTTCGTTATTTTGAGCTATATGAAGATGAAGAAATGAGCGAAATCCGCGACTGCTGGTTTGGCGGAGGTGCTGATTTGACACCATATTACCTGTTGGATGAAGATGCCGTACATTTTCATAAAGTATTCAAAGAAGCGTGCGATATTCACGGTGATGAATTATATCCGCAGTTCAAAAAAGAATGCGACGAATATTTTTACAACGAGCACCGCGGTGAAGGCCGGGGCATTGGCGGTATATTTTTTGATTACCTGCGTCCCTACAAACAGCGAACTGCCGGAGACTGGTACGATTTTACAACCGGTGTGGCCGATTCATTTTTAAAGGCCTATGTCCCCATTGTAAAACGCCGGAAAGATGAAAGTTATAATGAGAAACAACGGTATTTCCAGGAAATACGGCGCGGACGATACGTTGAGTTTAATTTGATTCACGACCGTGGTACATTATTCGGCCTGAAAACAGAAGGGCGAACAGAATCGATATTGATGAGTCTGCCCCCCAGGGTACGCTGGGATTATGACTTCAGGATTGAAGAAGGATCTGATGAAGCGTATCTGATCGAGCGATTGAAGAATCCCATCGATTGGATCGAATATGGCGAAGATAAGGCCACGGATTAATGAGTTTAAACCAACATGTCATCCTGAACTTGTTTCAGGATCTGTGGCGTTGTTTTGGTTAAATGCTATAGATTCTGATCCGCCAGCTGGCGGACAGAATGACACCTTATTTGATTATTGATAC
>CAZPWQ010000044.1:0-5072 GCA_964590495.1 uncultured Balneolaceae bacterium | reverse complement strand
AGATTCTGATCCGCCAGCTGGCGGACAGAATGACACCTTATTTGATTATTGATACAAAAACATTGCATATGACACACGGAAAATTTCCATATATAAGAGGTCGCAGGCTGCGAATGTCGGCAGCTATCCGGGATATGATCGCCGAACATAATTTGAAACCGGCCGACTTTATAGCTCCTTTGTTTATAACAGAGGGAGAAAATAAAAAAACGGAGATTCCTTCCATGCCCGGTTACTACCGCTATACGCTGGACCATTTGTCTGATGAAGTAAAGGAGCTACAGGATGCGGGAATTCGGTCGGTGTTGCTGTTTGTAAAAGTTCCGGAGGAAAAGAAAGATAACAGGGGTACCGAGGCACTGAACGCCGAGGGATTGATGCAGCAATCCGTCAGAGAAATCAAGGAACAATTTCCCGGAATATATGTTATGACAGATGTGGCTCTGGATCCATATTCGAGCTATGGTCACGACGGCATAGTAAAGGACGGAGAAATTCTGAATGATGAATCTGTTGATGTTCTGGCGGAAATGGCTGTTAGTCATGCCGAAGCCGGTGTCGATATGGTGGCCCCGTCTGACATGATGGACGGCCGCATTGGAGCGATCCGGAATTCACTCGATGAAGCAGGATTCAAGCACACCGGCATAATGGCTTACAGTGCAAAGTATGCATCCGGCTATTACGGACCATTCAGGGATGCTCTTGATTCGGCTCCGGGTTTCGGAGATAAAAAAACATATCAAATGGATCCGGCGAACGTTACCGAAGCGATAAAGGAGGCCAGGCTCGATGAACAGGAGGGCGCCGACATCGTGATGGTCAAACCAGGTCTGCCATACCTGGATGTAGTCAGGGCCGTAAAAGAAAATGTACAGGTTCCGGTTTCTGTCTATAATGTTTCCGGCGAATATGCTATGTTAAAAGCCGCCGCTGAAAAGGGCTGGCTGAATGAAGAGGAAGCGATGCTGGAAACACTGTTAAGTTTTAAAAGAGCCGGGGCAGATTTAATTGCAACTTATTTTGCAAAACAAGCATCAAAATTATTAGAACACGGGTAACATCTTTACCGAGCTTCCTTTGATATCGATGTTACAGAAATTATTTATTTATGTCAGAAAAGAGTAAAAAATTATTTGAAAGAGCTCAGGAGTTTATTCCGGGGGGCGTAAATTCACCGGCTCGGGCATTCAGTTCTGTCGGTGGCACACCTCTGTTTTTTGAGAAAGCTGAAGGGTCTGTCTTAACCGATGTCGATGGCAAGGAGTATATCGATTTTGTAGGTTCGTGGGGACCTATGATATTGGGTCATGCCTACGAACCTGTAGTAAAGGCCGTACAAGAAGCAGCTGCAAAATCTACATCGTTTGGTGCACCTACTGAAATTGAAGTTAAGATGGCTGAGCTTGTCCGGCAAATGGTTCCCGGAGTGGATAAGATCCGGATGGTAAATTCAGGTACCGAAGCATGTATGAGTGCCATAAGGTTAGCCAGGGGATATACCGGGAAAGACAAGATTATTAAGTTTGAGGGAAATTATCACGGTCACGGCGATTCCTTTCTCATTAATGCCGGCAGTGGTGCTTTGACACTGGGAACTCCCAGCAGTCCGGGTGTGACGGAGGGTACGGCACGCGATACCCTTACGGCAGACTTCAACGATTTGAATTCCGTAAAAAAACTTCTGAATGAATATGAAGGTGAAGTAGCAGCTATAATTGTGGAACCGGTGGCAGGAAATATGGGATGCATCCCCCCGCAAAAGGGTTTTTTAGGCGGTCTCAGGGAATTATGCGATGCATCAGATACTATACTTATATTTGATGAAGTGATGACCGGCTTTCGGGTGGCAATGGGCGGCGCGCAGGAACGTTATGGTGTTACTGCCGATCTTGTAACCTACGGAAAAATTATCGGTGCGGGAATGCCGGTTGGTGCATTTGGCGGGAAAGAGGAAGTTATGAACGTAGTTTCCCCGGTAGGGCCGGTTTACCAGGCCGGTACGCTTTCAGGTAATCCACTGGCGATGGCGGCCGGTTACGCACTGCTTTCGGAACTGCATGATAACCCGGTTCATTACGATGAGCTTGAGGAGAAAACAACCTATTTATTTAATAGCCTGCAGGATGTCTTCGACAAACACGGTGTCAATGCACAGCTGAATCGTGTTGGATCCATGATTAGTATCTTTTTTACGGACCAGGAAGTTATTAACTTTGAGACAGCCAATACTACTGATCAAAAGTTGTTCAGAATGTTTTTTCACCAGATGCTTGAGCGCGAGATTTATCTGCCACCTTCGCCTTTTGAGTCATTTTTTCTGGCCAACTCACTTACCAGGGAAATGCTTAATAATACCGTAAAGGCTGCAGATGAATCTATGCAGACTGTCTTACAGAAGAACTAATATAAATTTATTTGGAATGGCAAAACTTATTGAAAAAATAAAAGAACGGTGGGGAGTAACAAGTATAGGTGGTGTGTTGCTGATTTTATTCCTTTTTGCCATTACGGGCATTACTACGCTCTTTGTCCGGGATTTTCTATTTGATGTTCTGGGGATTACATCAGGCACCGACTATTGGATACAGGTCGTAGCCTGGATCGCTATAGTATTTCCCTCATACCAGGTTTTATTTCTGCTGTTCGGATTTATGCTCGGTCAATTCGAATTTGTTTGCAATTTTGAGAAAAGGAGCTTTCAGCGAATTAAAAGTCTGTTTGTAAAAAATCAGACGTAAATAACCTGCATTTCACTTACGTGGGAATCGCTTCGCTCGGTACTCACCAAGAAATTTGGTTGGATGCAAGGCGAAAACGCATAGCGCATAGAGCCAAGCGCATAGCGTAGGAACAACGCCTGATATATCCGCCAGCTGGCGGGCCATGCGCTTTGCCCTTTGTCGCCTCTACTCTAAAATCATACAACTTAATGAGACACAGGTAATTAACATTTCTATAAAATATATTGTGAGAATGCAGGTTAGAGCTTTTCAAGTTTTTTTTGCTTCTTTCTGGGTAATCCCTCTACAACAAGATTATAGGAATCTTTTATCCACTCTTTAATGAGTTCATCATCCAGCTTGCCTTGCGGGTTAATCGTATTCCAATGCCTTTTATTCATGTGATAACCCGGTTTAACATCGGCATAGAGATCGCGTAACATGGCTGCTTTGACAGGATCGCATTTGAGATTAATGCCATCAAAGGTTTCGAGATTCGTGATGGCGAAAATCTTGTCCATTACTTTAAAAGCAAGGGTATTTTCATCAAAGGGAAAATCTTCAGATGCACCTTTAAAAGATAAACAAAAATTTCTGAATTCTTCTATATCCATGTGTTAGGTTATAATGGTTAAATGGCTTCTAACAATTATTAAAACAATTTTGAAGTAATAAATGTTGTGGTGATAATGCGTTAGTTTGCCTTATTGGCCTGGTTATAGTCACTGACGAACTCTTTAAGAGTATTTCGGGCAGCTTTCTCTATTAAATTTAAACGGTCATAAGATACTATACCCAGTGTACTGCTCTCCCATGTGGCTGCGGTCGTTTGTATATCCCTGTTCAGTGGAAGCTTCACAGGCTGGTAGAAAAAAAGCGTCACGTGAAATGGTACAAGCCCTTCCCCTGCATCCATTGAATTAATATGCATGTATAAAAATGGTATCTGGTCGGACTGTCTGACCTGCTCGTCAGGTATTAAATCTATTCCTCCTTCCCGGAGGATGTTTTCTCCCATACTCTGAAGGGAAGTAACTTCAATTACCCCTCTTTCATTTAATGATAGATTTGTTTCAACGTTTACTGTAAATCCAAGCTGTTGGATCCCCTGCAGGGAATGTATTTGGCGGGCAATTTCATTTTGTGCCTCCGCAGCAGAAGTTGTCATTAATATCGCTACAATAAAGATACATGCAACGCCCATACAATTTGATTTTATTTTTTTACTTGAAATCATTTTGAAAAGAATCAGTTTGTAGATTTTTGCTGACCTTCAAAGGTGTTTTATGGGGTATTGTGCGAATCAGTCACGTATAAAGCTGTAATACGTTATACAAAGCTATCTTTGAATTTAACATAAGTTATCATTTTACTCTGGAACTGCAAGTAATGAGTTTCCTCTGATAACAACACTGAAGGAATCTCTATATTAAATCATCAGTATTTTTTAACTGTATTCTTGATCTCACACTCAGTGGCTTTAGTCTCAGGGATTTTATGGAATGCGGTGTCAATCGTTTTGAATGTTTAACGACATTGCGCATAAGCGGCACAGGGATTAAAAGTTCTAACGTCGACACCACTCTAGCAATTTAAGCCCCAAAATGCCAAATTCATCCGTACGCTCCTGTGTCTTGGTTGATGCGCTGGTTATGGGGCGACAACCAGAACTACATGTTTCTTCAAAGCCCGAATATTTGACATAAATTCATTCTTAACCCCTTCATGTCATCCTGAACTTGTTTCAGGATCTACAGCAGGATATTAGATCGCAGCTTTATTATTGTCTTACAACTGAAAACGGTAATAAATAACTGGTCAAAGACCGCAGCCCCGGTGGATTTTCCGGGTGTAGTCAAAACACCCCGCCAACTGCCGCGGCTTACCGCCTACAGAAGCTTTACCTCTCAAGCCCATTGACCTTACTACTCACGAATCCTGATCCAACTACTCAAACTCATTGACCTTACTGCTCAGGATGCTTGACTTTACTACTCAAGCTTCTTGAGCTTATTGCTCACGATCTTTGACATTGCTGCTCAAGGTGATTGACTTTATTGCTTGCCGTTGTTATAACACATTTAGAAATCGTATTTATTCTCCAATCTGTTGTTAGTATTCCTCTCTTAAATACAATTTCCCGTTTTTAGTTACCAACGCAACATCGCGCAGCGCTTGAATTTCTTTAAGCGGATTTCTGTTCAGTACCACCATATTGGCGACCTTGCCGACTTCGATCGTCCCGTGTGTATCTTCAATTCCGATAGAGCGGGCACCATTTAAGGTAGCGGTTGTAATTGCTTCAAGGGGAGTTAATACTTGTTGATCAACTAGATATTCAATTTCATG
>CAZPWQ010000043.1:12043-28082 GCA_964590495.1 uncultured Balneolaceae bacterium | reverse complement strand
AGTTCATCAGGTATCAGTGATTTGGGAAAGAATATTCATTTGGAGATACAGGACTCAGTTCAAATCAATGAAATTCTGAATGTAAGCGACTTTATAATTTCCAATAGTGAAAATGAAGAACTTTATTTTGCAGATACTGAGCAGGGAAAGATTGGTAAACAGGCTTTTGGAGAAAATCCGATCGAATATATAGGCAATGCCGGACGAGGTCCTTTTGAATATAGTGATCCGGCGCTGGTCAGGGTCAAAAATTCCAGGACCTATGTTTGGGATGCTTCGCAGCTAAAATTCGTAGTCTATGACAGGGATGGAAAAGGGATCGCAGAAAGTGTCACACTGAAAAGATCGTTAAGTGATTTTGATGTTATCAACAACGACAGCCTGGCGCTGTTGATGTCCGGCGGATTCGAAGGTCCGTCAGTAGGCATTTACAGCTTTTCGCAAGGGAAGATAATCGAAGAGAGTCTGACCGGTGTGAAAACAAAAACCGACCGGTTGATGGATATATTAAAAGGAACCGGTGCCATCCTCGCAGATTATCCTTATGTGTTTTACGTATTACCGAGCTCACCGGATATCCATCGGTTTAATGTGATTACAGATGAAGAAGAAAAAAGTGAGATTCAAAGTCCTTATTTTGATACTGATATCTTTGAAGGGGACGTGCATGAGTTTGTGAACAACAGGAGGGATGATCTTATAGTGTACCTGATGAGCAACAGTTCAAGCATGGGATTATTCAAACATTATGAATATTATATTCTGCAAACGGTAAATGGCGTCTCATCAATAGATCATAATAATCCTCATAATACGAGTCATAAATATAGATTTTACATGTTTTATGTACTAAACAGTGATCTGGAAATAGTTGGCTATATACGCAGGGCCTTTGATGCGAATAAAGTGTACGAAATCAATGACAATTACTTTTACGAGTTAAAATTTGAGTTGGATAATAGCAGATACACCTTGATAAAAGCAGAAATAGCTATTTAATGATGAATGGGAATTCAGAATTCAGGAGTCAGAATTCAGAAGAAACTACTGTACAAAAACCCGGCGTCATTTATTCAGCCGCGGGTTGGCACGGATTGAAACAGATTATTGTAGCGCGGGCAGCTTTTTATTTAACCCATCAGACGGCTGCTGTTGCCGTCCGATGGATATGAAAGAGCAAGGAGTCTGCTAAAACTATAAATGGAGAAAAATAGATCTATAAACGATTTTTTATGATTAAAGTGAGACTACTATATCTGTTGGGCATAGCTATTTGCTTCTCAATATTCGTACAGGGATGCAATTCATCTTCCAATAAATGGGAAAAAGAACACCCCGATCCTGACCGCCTGCCTGCGGATGAAGAAGTAGATTATTCGCTGGACATTTCCAGGTCCAATGGTGATCCTTTACCCGGATTTTTCCACCCGGACAGCCTGAAGCATCTTGCAACCATCGGAAGCGATACCTCCCTGGACGAGAAGTACTATCACGTAGGCTTTAGAAAGCTGGATATGGATGATCAGGGAAACATATACATCATCCAGTATCGGTATAATACCAATATTATGAACATAAAGGTTTATGATACCCACGGACAACACCTGTATACCATCGGTCGTGCCGGAAGAGGGCCCGGAGAATTTCTGTATCTCAGAAGCTTTGCCTTCGGCGACGAATACCGCACCCTTTATGTCTTGGACGCTTTTGAAATAGAAATATTTGTCCGAAATGGAGACCGGTTTGAATACGAAAATACGGTTAACCATGGTTTGTTACGCCCGTTTGACATTTGTTCTCTGGGGGATGATCTGTTCGTCAGCGGATATAAGATAGCGGTGGAAGAGATGAATCCGGATAATCCCTCTACCGGGCACGATCTAAAAGCAGAGGTAACTCCCCCGATTACCCGTATCGAAACGGAAACATTTAATGCCACAGGCTCATTCGGATACGAATATAAATCCTACTCCGGCTATGGTACGTTCGATGGCATCCTGTCTGAGACCATGCTCAGTTGTAATAAAGCATCCAAAACAATCGTAGGTTATCAAAAGTATTTTCCCTATATCTTTGGCTACGACCGGGATGGTACTCAAAAATGGGTGTCGAAAACGGAGGGCTACCGGGTCCCCCGTCATATCGAGTCTAAAACGCCGGAATATAGGAACCCGGGTTTAATACAACGAGCAAATGAAGAAACCTTTGATCTTAAAACATCCGTTCAGAAAATTTATCATGGCCGGTATGAGCTGCTCCAGTTGGTAAACATGGCGCCTCATCCTACGCTTCAACCTGCCGGCTTTGAAGAAGAAGAACGCACCTTCCGGTCTATTCTGCTCGACACGGAGACCGGCGAACAGTTTTATTCAGATATCTATAAGAAGCAGATAGGGGTAAAGAAGAACGGAATTGTAGTTACGATAGAACGTAACCCGGAAACCTTTCAACTAAAATTCCAGATACATGAAATGGACTAAGTTTGCTCCCTCTAAACACCAAAAAGCCAAAGCTCTAAGGGAGCTCTGCTCCCGGTATAATACATCTCCCCTTGAGGGGAGATGGACGAACCGGTTGTTCCCGGTTTGTCCTGAGGGGTGTTCTTTCTGGTAACATAAAACCACCCACAAACGAATCAGCAACCATTTAAAAATCATAATGTAACAAACCATCCCGTTGTGATTCTTGTCTGTAAGCAGAGATATTTTCCCTATTGGGCAGGCATGATGAAGAGAAAAGCGATTGAAGACACATGAGAAACCAATCAATTTATATCACTCTCGTTTTATTTATTATTGCTATTGCTGTTTTATCGTCCTGCAATGATCAGGATGAAAAAGCAGACGACGGTTTTTTAACAGTCCATCCGATTGAGAAAAATATTCCTCATCACGACAGTAATCATATTTCTATCGACGCAGATGAACTGGACATCTCCGATATATCACTGTCGGATATATTAATCGATCTTTATAAATATTTACAGAATCCAGCAAAATTTGAACAATCATCGCTGGAAATAACTGTAAGCGGAGCCCAGGATGTTGATATTTCGTATTTGGACTCAACAACAGCAGTTATTTTAGACAAGCGTTCAGATAGGTTTTTGCTTTATGAGTTGGCTGCAAATAAAACAACTTCTTTAGCTCAAACGGGCAGAGGTCCAGGCGATATAGCCTACACACAAGAAATGGTTGTATATGATAGCACTATTTATATTGCTATGGAAGATATGAGAGTTTCAAAATTTATTTGTCAACATGATAGTTGCGATTATGTAAATACCATTCCAATAGATTATAGTGCCGTATCAATAGCGAAAATAGATAACTATACTTACGCAGTACTTGGTCAAACAGTGCGGCAGGGAAACAGTGACCCGAAAGTAGATCGCAAAGCTGTACGAATTATCGATACAAATGGAAATGTCATAAAATCATTTGGAAATTTTTATGAGACCGATGATTGGATTGTTTTATTCAGCATGAGAGGTGGATTCATAAGATACAGCGAAAAGCAGAGTAAGTTTATTCTGGCTTATAAACACTTACCTCTCTTATATATTTTTGACGAGGCACTGGATATCACCCAAACATATAAACTCGAAAAATATCTTCAGGGAGAAGTTCTATATAATCCAGCACTCAATGCAGCCAGTCCTCCCAGAAATGACAGAACTACCATAGATAAGGTTGAATTAATAGATGATAACTATTTGCTGATCATTACCACAACCACCTTTGAAAACGATGAGGAAAATGAATCAGATACCAGCTATAAATTTCAGCAAGATTATTACGCCATAAATCTGGAGAACAACATAAGTTATTATTTTGGAGAGCAAAAAAGTGATTTGAAGGCTGTCATCTATCCCACACAAAAAAAACTTATCCTTAATAAGGGTGGGATGCTTTATAATATCAAACCAGAATAATTTGAAGAAGTAGAGATACTCCATTCACAGGCCATAGCAGATAAGCCGTAGATCTTTGGTTATGTTTGTGATGATGCTTCCTTCTGCGTCTCTGCGCCTTTGCGTGAGGTATTCGGCCGCGGATTGGCTCGGATTTAAACAGATTTATGCAATGTGGATTCCCCCACGTATTACCTTTTTTGCCTTATTTCCAACTAATCACAAATAACTGACCATACTCAACAAACAAATCCCCGCTAAAATTAAACTATTCTAATGTAACAGCCTCTTCAGCTTTTTATCTTGTAAACAAGCAGAGTTAAAATTTACACTATCGGAGATTTTATGTCAGAGAAAAAATATTTTAGACAGCTTTTAATAAACATTCGTTACGGATTAGTTATATGTCCTTTGCTACTATTGTTTATCGCATGTAATTCCGAAGAGAGTGGAAATATTGTTGAGCATCCCATCGAAGAAAAAATACCATATTATGATAATGATCATTTGTCTGTTGATACTGTCAAGAAATTTTCACAAATGCCCAAAAAACCTGACAAGCTTATATTTTTTCAACAGGTTTTAAAAAATCCCGGCAAATTCAAAACAAAAAAACTGGATATATTAGTAAGCGAACCAGAACTAGGTCTTAATGTTATATCAAAAAACAAAAATGTACTGGTTATACTGGATCCTGGTAATGATAAAATTTTTGAATATAACCTTAATACAGATGAGGTTATAACTGTTGCTGGAACAGGACGGGGCCCCGGTGATATTATGTTTTCACAAGAAATGACGAAGTATAAGAATTCTATTTATGTCGCTGGAGCAAATATGCAGATCTCTGCATTTGAATATAAATCAACTCCATCTGAATTTAGAAAAGTTATACCCATAAGTTTTATTCCTACTTCTATTGCACCATATGGTGATTCTTTGGCTATTCTTGGAACTCCGGATGTCCGTAACGCTTCAGGTAATAAATTGGAAGACAATGGGGAAAATTGGAAGGTCGTACACCTGATTGATAAAAAAGGTACGAAAGTGGCTGAATTTGGTGATTCATATGATATTGATGGCCATTGGATGTTACTACGACCTTTTGTCTCTAATGGTGTGATTAGGTATAGTTCAAAGGAAGATATTTTTATTCTGGCTTTCAACCGATTCCCCCTTCTATACATATATGATGCAAGAGACCTAAAGCTTAAAAACACCTTTAGTATCTCTAATTTTGTCATCGGCAAGAGTAAATACTGGCCTGATATGGGACGCTTTCAGGTCCCAATGGAAGATCATAGTTCTATAAAGAATGTTCATCTTATCGGTGACCAATTTTTATGGATTGAAGTAGGAACCAGAAAGAATTATCGCAATGAAAGACCTTATTGGGATCGATGGATAGATTACTATGTCATTGATTTGAGTACTTCTGAAGAATATTATATGGGAGGACTAGAAGTAACCGATAATTCCCCCGGTCAACAGTTTTATTTTACTGATAATGGATTAGTAATTCATGAAGAAGGTACTAGCTCTCTGTTTTATACTCAATATTTAAAGATTATAAGATGATATCCCTCCGCGTCTCTGCGCCTCTGCGTGAAGTATTTAGCCGCGGATTGGCACGGATTTAAACAGATTATTGTAGGCGGGCAGTTTGCCCACTCCCCCTAATCATCAAAAAACCACAGCTCCAAGGGAGCTCCGCTCCCGCCGGTAATACCTCTCCCCTCGAGGGGAGATGATTGAATGAAGTATGTTCTTAATTCAATCTGAGGGGTGTTCTCCGGACCGGTAACATAAAACACCTCCCGCCTCAACAAGCCATCTCATCCAAACCATTAAAAAATCCTAATGTAACAATCCCGCCCGCTATAACTCTTGTTAATAAGAAGAGATAAAATTTTAACAACCTGGGGAGCACGATGAAGAGAAAACCGATTGAAGACGCAGTCGATGAGTTGAAATCCAATCTTGAAACAGTTGCCAGAGTATCGGAGTGGGCGGCGCTGATGGAATACCGAAAACCCAGAACATTCTCCAGCGATTTTAGGCGTCATTACCGCTGCAATCCCTCCGATGTGCTGAAGGAGGTGCGGCTGGCAAGTATCATCGGCATGCTCAGAACAAACAACAAATTCTGTTGGGAAGTGGCATTGGTACACAGCCTGCCGGATGAAAAGGCTTTATACAATTATGTAAAGCGTCATATGAATTGTTCTCCTACGAAAATAAAGAATATGTCTAAGAAAGAACTACTATCCCTTATAGATGAAAAATTAGGATAAGATGGTATTAGCTAATTATTTCATTTGATGTGTGAAGAATAAACATCATTTCGATAGTAGTGATAAATATTACATACAATGGAAAATCATATAAACATTTCTACAGTGATTCCTCTTCATAACGAAGAGGAGAACATTGAAGAATTATATAATAGGCTCCACAGGTCGTTAGAGATGATTACAGATTCGTTCGAAATTATTTTCGTGAATGATGGAAGTGTTGACGCAACTTTTTATAAAATTAAAGAGCTGGCAAAACAGGACAAGAAAGTCAAATACATCAGTTTAAGCAGGAATTTTGGCCACCAAGTGGCTGTATCGGCCGGGCTTGACAGGTGCAGGGGAGAAGCTGTTGTAATCATTGATGGAGATCTTCAGGATCCTCCCGAACTCATACCTGATTTATATCAAAAATATACGGAAGGATTTCAGGTGGTATATGCAAAACGAAAAAAAAGAAACGGTGAGTCAGTGTTTAAGACAAGTACTGCAAAGCTCTTTTACCGTGTATTAAAAAAAGTTACGTCATTTGAAATTCCCCTCGATACAGGTGATTTCCGACTCATCGATCGTCAAGTTGTTAATATTTTGAAACGTATGCCGGAGCAGAACAAGTTCTTGAGAGGACAGATTTCTTGGATAGGATTTCGGCAATCATTCGTTGAGTTTGAAAGAGATGAACGAAGACATGGTGAGACGGGATATTCGTTTACGAAAATGTTGAAGTTCGCTTTAGACGGAATTACCTCGCTTTCTCACAAACCTTTACAATTTGTAACTCAGGCTGGATTTATTGTTTCCTTTCTGTCATTTCTGATTCTTCTATATGCGGTTTATTCTCATTTTATTCTGGATAGAACTATAACCGGGTGGACTTCTCTGATTATTAGTGTTGTCTTTATCGGAGGTATTCAGCTGCTATCTATAGGCATAATTGGAGAATATATAAGCAGAATTAATAAAAATGTTATTGACAGACCTTTGTACATAGTAGAAGAGAATAATTTATAATATGATAGTTGTTATTCTTGAAGACCACATCTTCACCGTGCATCTTTATTTTTCTAAAGCTGATAGCATCATATCAAAAAATATGATGATTTTTCTATAACCACTTGTAAAGGATTCAAAATGCAATAGAAAATTCGGGGAGTAAAATCGAAGAGGAAATCTGTGTAATGACATTTTCAAAATAGTTTATCATAATAAAAACTACTAAAGAATATTCTTTTAATAACTTTCATTTGATATGAGTTACGGTTTAGATAAAAAAAAGATAATGGTACTCATTCTAATGAGTGCAATTATTGCTCTTGTATATCAACCGGTGCTCGAGAACGGTTTTTTGACGAATTGGGACGACCAATGGATGGTTCTGGACAACCCCCATTTGGAACAAACTGATGGTATTGACGTGGAGTCAATTTTTACTGAAGCATATGGTGGTCAATATTCACCTCTCAATACCTTGGCATACTATGGAATTGCAAAAGCTGCTGGCAAGAATGCGTTTGCTTTCCACTTGTTCAGTCTGCTGGTTCACTTAGCTAATTTTGTTTTGGTCGGTTTTATTCTTGAAAAACTGTTAACTTTATTCCCTGATCTTAAGTTAAATAAGAAAACCATCACAGGATTGGCATGGGCAACGGCTTTGTTGTTTGCCATTCATCCGCTACAGGTAGAATCGGTGGCTTGGGTTAGCGCTTCCAAGATTGTCTTATTCAGCTTTTTCTATCTATTGGGGTTATGGTTCTATCTACTCTATAAACATTCTCAAAAATTCCTTTATTTGTTTATTGTTTTGGTTTGTTTTCTGGCCTCTTTGCTAGCTAAGGAACAGGCGGTTGTGTTTATAATTTCATTGGTTGTTATAGATTTAGTAATTCATAAAAATTTAAAACAAAAGGTAGTCTGGCTTGAGAAAATTCCCTTTGTGATAGTGGCTCTGTTCTTAGGATTGTTTACCTTCTTTATACAGCAAGGTATCGGTGTGGGCGGCAGCTACCCGTTCGGGCATCGATTGCTATTCGCTAATTACAGTTTTTGGGAGTATTTGGTCAAATTGACTGCTCCACACAATCTCTCCTACTTCTATTTTTTCCCGATGGATCCGGGCCAATCAGTTCCATTGCGGTTCTGGTTCTATTTACTAGCTACAGGCATTTTTTCGTGGGTATTATATGAATACCGCCATACCCTCAATAGGGTATACTTATTTGGCGGGCTCTTTTTCTTGGTTAATATCGCTCTGGTACTCCATATCCTGCCGTTACCACGGGCAACTATTATTGCTGACAGATACATCTATTTAAGTTCGATCGGATTTTTTCTGATTATTGCGTACGGTTTGATCCATTGGACGGCAAAAAAGCAAGAAGTTGTACAAAAAGTTACTATCACAGTTTGCTGTATCTACGTGCTGGCGCTAGCTCTATTTACACACCAACGCACAAAAGCATGGAATGATATGGAAACTCTCCAGCAGGATATACAGCATGTGACCGAACGGCATCTGGGGCAGACTCCCTCAAACCCCTCAAACCTTTTAATTTCCTCTGAACCATGTACGGATGATTCTATCAATAAAGAACAACTTGAAGAAAGTGAGGAGGGGTTGCCAGAAATTAAATAATGTAAAGAATGTTATCCACTGTCAGCCAGAGAGTGGGTAAAAAATCCTCCGATAGTTGTAGGAAGGATGTTAATTAAAACGCACATAGGAAATAAAATATCTTATGTACTTAATTAAATAAATAAGACCATGAAAAGACAAATAAGAAAAAAACTTCTTGCCATCGTAGCAGCAATTATGTTTGTCGGTATGATGGGATTAAGTGTGACAAAATCAAACAATGGTACAGATATAAGTTTGGCTGGAATCGAAGCATTGGCCAGTGGTAGTACTGCAGCTTGTTACTCTACATATTCGGGATGTTGGATTTACAATTGTTGGAAAGTCTTCCTTTGTAATTCTGATGGAACGTGTGAGGATACTAGAACGAAAGTAGATGCAGCTTCTGATCCATGTTAAACATCGATGATAAGTGAAGAGAGTAATTCATCATGTTATAGAAATGACTGGACCTATTTCATTCTTAATTCTAAAGTTAATAAATGAAGGAAAACGGAGCATAAGAAGATAAGCTGATATTATCCACTGTCAGCCAGAGAGTGGGTAAAAAATCCTCCGATAGTTGTTGGAAGGATGCTAACTAAAACGCACATAGGAAATAAAATATCTTATGTACTTAATTAAATAAATAAGACCATGAAAAGACAAATAAGAAAAAAACTTCTTGCCATCGTAGCAGCAATTATGTTTGTCGGTATGATGGGATTAAGTGTGACAACTTCAAACAATGGTACAGATATAAGCTTGGCTGGAATCGAAGCACTGGCCAGTGGAAGTACTGTAACTTGTTACTCTAATTATCAGGGGTGTTGGTTCAGTTGTTATCACATCTTTCTTTGCAATTCTGATGGATCTTGTGAGGATGAAAGAACGAGAGCTGATCAATACAATAGTCCATGTTAATTATCACATAAAAACAAAATGGATAAGGGCAACTTGATATAAAAGACTTGCCCTTTTTCATTTATATTAATTTTAAAAATTATTTATGAGAATTTTCATATTACTTATTATTGCTTGTGGTATTTATTTTGGATGTCAAAAGTCTCAAACAGAAAATGACGTTTCTTTTGAGGAAATACCGCATCATATTGTTCATATAGACAGTCTCAAGCCTCTTGTAGCAAAAGAATCGGGGACACTTGCTGGGCCGATAATTTTGACAGAATTAAATAACAAAAAATTTGCCGTACTTGATGTAGGCTTAAATGAAGTTTTAATATTTGATAATAACGGTGAAAAGCAGTTATCCTTTGGAAGTACTGGCGAAGGTCCAGGTGAGTGGGCTAAATCAGGCCCTGTAAATTTGCATTATTTTAAAGATAAATTTTTGGTATCAGATTCTAATCGATACAAAATTTTTCTTTATGAAAAAAATGGAACTCTCATAGATGAAATAAATATGCCAGTTGAGTTGAGATATAGTAATAAACTGCTAATCTCTTCTGATAAAGTTTTGGTTGCAAGCAGTGGATATAAAAATTCACTTGCTTTGATTTTAGATATAAATAATGATGGGAAGATAGTTGGACAAATAGGAAACACACAAAATAAAGTTATTCAAAACCGAAATTTAGAAGTTGTTAGAGAGTCGCTTTCGAATAGAGAGGTTCCAGAAGTATTAAAGAATGAAGCTCTTATAGCCAAAAATTCAAATGGAATTGGGTTGTTATTAAATTCGATAGGTGAAATTCAATATTTTGATAATAATGGTATTTTAAAATGGAAGGTTAAACTGCCAAAGGAAATAACAGTTCCTGTTTTAAATTATGTTGCACAAAAAAATACTGAAGCAGCAGGTTCAAATACTTATTTTTCTCTAAATTATGCTGTAAAATTTAAAGCTGACGATAATGGCATATATTTACTGACAAATAAATTTCAAGATGATAAAAATATAAAACAGTATTTGTTAGTCTACAGTCTAACTGGAGATTTGAAAAAAATCTTAAAATTTGAGGATAAAGAGAATCAATCATATTTTTCTGATTTCTTTTTTAACCATGAGAAAATAATATTATCAAATCTTGGTAATTCAGAAATATTATTTATTGTAAATGATTTGGTCCCGGGTTAAAAAGAGTTTACTACATTTGCTTGATTGGTGACATATTTTTTCAGCATCGTTACAACATTCAAGGTGTGTGCAATCGCTAAATCCAATCCAACAAAAGACTAGTGGGGTGCGTTTGGACAATCTTGGCCATAAGTAAAATATGTTGATTCCGCTTCCGCTGTTCGTCAGTACGCTTACACCGTGGAAAAGTAAAAGATAGTTATTGAATACATGAATCTGTGCATCATATGCTAGATTTACTTGTAGGTATGCAAGAAAAGAAGAAAAATTGTAACCTTTTCCTGGGATTTTCCATCTAAAGAGTGAACACTGGAAAACGTTAATTAGGAAAAATTGTCTTATGGCTCTAATTTCATTTACAGTTATAACCGTCGCTTTTATTGCAGCTATTTTTTTTACATGGTTTTTTATTCATAAGTCTAAAGAGGAAGAGCGCCGACTTCTCATTGAAAAAGGAATTGAACCTTCAAAACTATCAGAAAGAGGAACATTTAATATCAATTTTCCGTGGTTAAAAATTGGATGTGTTATCGTATTTGCTACTCTTGGATTAATAGTAGGGGTAATTCTATCTGAGGAGAGAATCGTTCGTTGGTCAAGTGGTGGTGAACCTCTAATGAGTATGTTAATTTTTGGTGGAATCGGAATGATCATAGCACATTATCTGGATACACCGAATGACAAATCCTGAAGCATGTGTGATACCTATATACAAAAGGTACGGGATGGGGAGATTGATGCGTTCCGATTTATTATAAAACAATATAAAGACGAAGCGTATTCACTGGCGATATCAGTAGTTAAAGATGAGTTCTTTGCACAAGATGTCGTTCAGAATGCTTTTATTAATGCATATACAAGTCTGGATACTTTTAGTGGAAGATCAAAATTTTCGACTTGGTTGTATAGAATTGTAATCAATGAAGCCTATGCACAACTAAGAAAGCAGAAAAGGAAAGGCGAGATTAGAGATGATCTATCTCAAGTAAAAGAATCTTCAAGAATAAGTGATACCATTTTAAAAATGGAGGAGGATAATCAACGGTATTATATAAATGAGGCATTAAAGAAGCTTTCTGCCAACTACAGCCTTTCCTTACGGCTTTTCTATCTTCAGGATTACACTATTGAGGAGATTACCGAGGTGACGGGCTGGTCTAATTCAAATACTAAGGTAATTCTACATCGTGCAAGGAATCAAATGAAAGTACTGCTAACAAATCTGTTAAATATTAATAAAGAAGACTTGTACTAATGAAAAAACAAAATGAGGATGCATTTTTCAAGCACATCATGTCAAAAAGCAAACTGGAGTTGCCATTTCCGGATTTTGAAGGCACAGTGATGAAACAAATCAAAAAGCATCAGTTTTATAACGAAAGGTATTCAAGAAATATCAAAATGTCTTGGTTATGCTCTATAGCTGGAATTGTGCTTGGTATTATTTTATTGGTACTATTACCACGGTTTCAAACTTTATTATTCGGTATAAGACATGAAACTATCAAAATTATTTTCCAACTAGTCTTCTCATTGTTTGTTCTGTTTAGTCTAGACTTACTGATTAGATACACACGCAAAATAAGCATTCATGAGTTATTAAATTCTAAGCCCCGGATATTTCATTCTAGGAATGATAAATGATGGCAAAAAATGAACTCACCAGCTGTGGATGATGAATAATAACGGACGACAAAGAAGCATATAGTTAGTGGCTTCACGTCTGAAAAACTACAAGACTCTATATGTCGCTTCAAACCACTGCTTACTGGAGCCAAGAATGGAATATTTACACTCGAAAATGAACGAAGAAATTGATTTGTAGAAGATTGTAAGGTAGAGTACTAAAATAATGTCAGGGAGAATATGAATCTAAAATGAATGCCTTTATATCTCTTTATTAAAATAAAGAGATATAATTGTACCTCTTACTTTTTCATACTATAATACTCGTATAACCGTAACTTCACACAAGATTTCTTGCTCCTAAAACGCCCCATAACCGCATTCATGCTGATCCTGGCGACGCTCATCTTCGGGACGATCGCCCTGGGTGAGCTGTCGGTGAACCTGCTGCCGGAGGTGGATTCGCCGAACCTGCTGGTGCGCACCGACTGGAGCGGGGCGGCCCCGCGGGAGATCGAGCAGCGCATCAACGAGCCGATGGAGGCAATATTGAGCACGGTGCAGGGACTCGAAAGTGTCCACGGCTTTGCGCGGCAGGGACAGAGCATCATCTCCCTTCGTTTCAAGTGGGGACAAAATATGGATCTCTCCTTCCTGAATGTCCGTGAAAAGCTTGACCAGGCCCGGTTCATGCTGCCCGAGCAGGTTGACCGTCCCCAGCTTGTTCACAACACCGCATCTGACGAACCGATTGCCGTCCTGGGCATATCCGCCGGCAACCGGATGGATGTTGATTTCGACACCCGTCTCAACCTCAAGCGGTGGTCCGAACAGGTGCTTTCGCGGCGGCTGGAGCAGGCCGACGGCATAGCGCAGGCCGTTCTGGTGGGTGCTGTGGAGCCGGAAGTGCAGATCCGGTATCGTCCGCAGGAACTCAACCGCTACGGGATCGAACTTCAAACCGTCCAAAGCCTGGTTTCGCAGGCCAACCTGTTTACCGCCACCGGTGAGCTGCGCGACGGCTGGTATCGCTATTCGCTGAAGATCCAGAGCCGCATCCAGTCGATCGACGATGTACAGGAAGTGCCGTTAAAAACCCTGGGCACGGGTAAAGTTCTGAAATTAAGCGACGTCGCGGATGTCCGTATAGATGAAGCCGATCCCACTTCCTTCTCGCTGGTCGACGGACAACAGGTGCTGAGCGTGCTTGTCAAAAAAGAGCACGGTGCCAATACCGTTGAGTCGTATGATACGATGCTTCCGCTGCTGGATGAACTGCGGGAACAGAATGCCAATATCGACATCACCGTTCTCAGTGAAAACGCCAGCTTCATCCGCAACGCCATCAGCAACCTGCTGCAGACGCTATTATACGGGGCTATTCTGGCATTTATCGTGCTATTTTTATTCCTGGACGACTGGCGTATACCCTTCACCATCGGCATAGCGATACCGGTGAGTATCTTTCTGACGTTCTTCGTGATGTTCGTCTCCGATATCCAGCTTAACATCGTCTCGCTCAGTGGACTCACCCTCGGGATCGGCCTGCTGGTAGACAACGCCATTATCGTGCTGGAGAATATCAACCGTCACCGCTCCGGGACCGGCTCGATTCTGGAAGCCGCCGACCTGGGCACCCGCGAGATCGCACTGGCGGTCACCGCCTCCACCCTCACAACCATTTCCGTTTTTCTTCCGCTCATTTTTCTTGGCGGATTCGAAGGCGCTTTCTTCCAGGACCAGGCGTGGACACTCTCCATCAGTCTGCTCGCCTCGCTGGGGGTGGCCTTGCTTATTTTGCCCGTGCTCGTGGTGCAGATGCAAAAAAGCGGGTCCGGCAAATCACTGCTGGGATTTAACAAAATTTTCAACCGGCTGCGCGACCGCTACGAGGAGAGTCTGCAGTGGGCCCTGCGGCATAAAGCACTTTTTGTTTCGTCAATGGTGGCACTGCTGGCCGCGGCGGTCTGGCTGTTTCTGTATGTTAATAAAAGCATTCTTCCGGAATCCGAGCCGCAGGAGGTACGCTACCAGGTACGCCTGCCTGGCAACACCTCGATCGAATCCACCCGCCAGGCGGCCGAAAGCCTGAACCGGCGTCTGCAAACCGTGCGCAGTTCGGATATCCCGGTCCAGGTGCTGGGGGGATATACCGATCTGACCAACCTGTCGAATTTGTCGGACGAGGGCTTGAACAAGTTTGCGGTACGAGTACCCGTCGGCGGTTTTGAAGGGGCAGATCGCGTGCAGCAGGCTGTCGGACAGTTTTTCAATGAACATCCCGGCTGGACCGCCACGGCCGCACCCCCGCAGAGCGATATGTCGCTGCTGCCGACGTCGAATGAGCCGCCGGTGCTGTTCCGCCTGGTGGGAAGGGACCGTCTGACGAGCGAGCGGGAGGTACAAAACCTGCAGCAGATGTTTGTGGACCGGGGACTGGATCTCCGGCTCCAGAAACAGTACGAGCAGGAGGTGGATACTTACCGGCTTAAATTCCGGACCGGCCGCATGATGCAGCTGGACATCAGTGAACAGGAGGTGATCGGCTACCTCGAATCACTGACGCGCGGGCGATGGGTCACCGACTGGAACCGGCAGGACGAAAACGTGGGCATCCGCCTGGTAGGATTTGAACGCCGAATATACGATCCCGAGGAGATCGTGCTGGATCTGAAGAACCTGAAGATACCGCTGACCCAGCTCGTGGATATCAGCCGGTCGTCGGAACCCGAGCAGCTCGAACGGGTCGACCAGACACCGGTGCTGAGCTACGTCGCCGATCTCAATTTTGCGGACTGGTGGTGGAACGGGGAAATCATCAGCAATACCCTCACTGAATTCGCCCGCAACACCGGCATCGAGGTGCAGACGGGGGGCTCGGCCCTGAGTATAGCGGGATTGCTGTCGGATATGGGAATCCTGCTGCTGATCAGTATCCTGATTATCTACATCATTCTGGCGATCCAGTTCGAAAGCCTGAAACACCCGGTGATCATACTTACAGCCGTGCCGTTCGCCTGGGTGGGATCGGTAATTGTGCTCTGGGGCACCGGCATCAGCCTGAACGCCCTGTCGTTTATGGGCATCCTGATCCTGACCGGTATCGCCGTCAATGACTCCATCCTGAAAGTGGATTTCATGCGCCGCTATTTTTCCGATACCGGGGACCTGAGGAAGGCGGTCACCCAGGCGGGACTGCACAGGTTTCGTCCCGTCGTAATGACGAGTCTGACTACCATCTTCGGCCTCATCCCCATGCTGCTGCCGTTCGGCGACGGATACGCTTTCCGGCAGTCGCTCGCCGTGGCCCTAATGGGCGGGATGGTGACCAGTACGATACTGACGCTGTTTTTGATCCCGATAATTTTTGAATGGACGGAAAAGCAATGAACAATGAACAGTGAACAATGAACAATTGAAAATCCTCGCCAAGGTTCTGGGGTTGTTTCGTAGCTCCGAGGGATCCCTTGGGTAGAATGTCTTTGGCAAAGCCGGGT
>CAZPWQ010000043.1:1672-11943 GCA_964590495.1 uncultured Balneolaceae bacterium | reverse complement strand
TTGTTTCGTAGCTCCGAGGGATCCCTTGGGTAGAATGTCTTTGGCAAAGCCGGGTGAATTTAAGGGCAGTATTCTAACTTGTAAATCCTGCGGCCGGAGGTCGCGGTGTGGCATTCTGCACCGGAGGCGCGGAACGAGGTGTTATATGGGACAAAACTAACAACTACTACAACTCGTGCCGAACCTCTGGTTCGGTACGCGGAAGTTTGCCACCTCCGGTGGCTGGTTGGTATAAATCTATAACATTTAATCTTTATCCGTTTTAATCCGTACAAATCCGCGGCATCCGTGTTCCAAAAAGCCGTTTGTCAGTTTAACGGCTTCTCAATACATTAAAAATGATACTGTTAATATATTTTTCATCATGAATAACAAATCAAGCAGATACCTGACACTATTTATGGTACTGATGGTCCTTTCTCTTGCCGGTTGCGGGGGTGGGGATTCGGAAGATGATCCCATATCCGAGGAGGAGAAAGAAGAGGCTGAAGTTCGTCCCGAAGTGATATTTGCCATAGCGGATGACGAGCCTATCTATCAGTACATCGAAAGCCAGGGAAGAGTGGAGGCCAACGAGTCGGTTGAACTGAAGCCGAAGATCAGCGGCTATGTGGAGCGCTCGCGTATTACCGAAGGCAAGCGGGTACAGAAAGGAGACACGCTGCTTCTGTTTGACCGCCGGGAATGGGCGATGGCTCTTCAGCAGGCGAATAATGCCTATGAAGAGGCTTTGAACAGTTACGAAATAGAGATGGGCATGCGTTCGAATGGTGGGGGTAACAGCTCCGGTACGAATGGTGATGAAGATCCCGGAAGTCGAATGGTTCGTATTACCAGCGGACTTGCCCAGGCCGAACTGGATCTGGAGCAGGCACAGCTGGATCTTTCGTATACAGTGCTTATAGCTCCATTTACCGGCACCCTCTCCACCGAACGCAGAATTTCACCGGGTTCCTATCAGAATGCCGGTACTGAAGTGGGTGAGCTTATCGACGACCGGACGGTGCGTGTACGGTTTAATGTGCTTGAGTCGGAGATCGGTAAAATTGAACAGGGAATGGGCGTCCGCCTGATCGCCCCCGGCGGCGATCAGCTGCCGGGAGAAGTGGAGGCGGTAGCTCCCGTGGTTAATACCGAAACCAAAACCGGGACGGTGATCGTTAAGGCGGACAACAGCGGACAGCTACTGGTGCCCGGAATGACGGTTGAAGGGCGCATACAGATTTTACAGCAGGAGGGGAAGGTACGGGTGCCGCGCTCGGCGATCCTCTCCCGCGACGGCGGACGTACGCTGCTGTTCAAGCTGCATCCCGAAAATGACGAAGTGGAATGGGTTTATGTTGAACCCGCAGCACAGAACAGCGAATGGGCGATCATAAATCATGAAGATGTCGCCCCCGGCGACACCATCGCCGTCGACCGTCATTTTGCATTGAGCCACCTGCAGATTGTAGAGCCGCGGATGCAGCTTGTTGGGGAGTAATCTCTTCCCGTCCGGATGCTGGTTTTGCAGTCGGGCGGGTACGACAGGGCAGATTAATTTAATTTCCAGATCTTGGGGTGTAGGCGCAATTGAAAGTTTAATGAGAATGCTATTTCCAGACCCGCAAAGTTTTTAAAACTTTGCGGGTCTATATAAGCAAAGACCTGTCAGGTTTTAGAAACCTGACAGGTCTGGTAATTAATTATCCTGTAAGGATTAGCCCATCACCAGTACTTACTTATAAATGACATTGCGAAACTTCAGCATCGGATAATGTCTAAAATTAAGTCGTACTGAATATCTTATAATGGGAAATAAAAGACCGCCATTTCTCCCTGACACTTTCTTCCACGTCTACAATCATGGAAATGCAGAGGATAATGTTTTCAAAGAAGAGGAGAATTATTACTATTTCCTAAAGAGATATTCTTATTACATATATCCCGTGGCAAAGACCTATGCGTTTTGTTTATTGCCGAATCATTTTCATTTGATGGTTTGTATCAGAGCGGAGGAGGAACTTGTAGATTACTTTAGTAGAGAAAAGCCTGGATCAGACCTGACAGGTTTTGGAAACCTGTCAGGTCTTGTATCGAAACATTCAGCAACTTTCTGAATGCTTATACAAAAGCTTTTAATAAGAAGTATAATCGAAAAGGTAAACTTTTTCTAAACAGTTTAGAACGCAAGCCGGTAAAAAACAAAACCTACCACAAGCACCTGATCACCTACATCCATCAAAATCCAGTACATCATGGATTTGTAAAGCATACATCTGACTGGCCGTTCAGTTCGTACCAGATTTATCTTTCCCGGAAGGATACCCGACTTGAAAGGAATGAAGCATTGCAGTGGTATGCAGGCAGGAAAACCTTCATTAAATATCATGAGCGGACACAAGATATCATTCCCGGTGAGTTTTACTAAATCAACGGCTGGTTCTAGCGGTCCACGCTTGAACCTTTTAGCTGAAAAAAGAAGTCTGGTAGTTGTAGTCCATCTCCAGGGTGGCCTACAACTTTGGACCGGTATAACTCAACAACTATTGTCTGATGATCCCGATCCATCGGGATCAGGCTCATTACCTTATGCTTGCTGAAGCAAGTTGTATGATCGGAATCTTAACCTGTACACATAAGGCTAAGCGGAAATAATTAATCCTAAAAACCCTCAGGGTTTGCGAAACCCTGAGGGTTTCATCTCCTGTCACCAGAACCTCCAAAAATTGATATAACTCTTCAGCCGGCCTACAAAATATTGTCCCCTAAACCAGCCCCAAACAGCGCATATAACCAGAAAAGCAATCAAGTAAATGTTCAGAAAATTGATGATGGATGAAAAAGTTGAATAGGAAAATGCATACAAACCTCCCCATCCCAAACCGGGAAACACCCAGAAGCCGATAATTTGAATGAGAAGAAAGCCGAACAGTACAGAAATAAGGGCATTCTTTACCCTTTCCACTGTGGTGGGCACAACTTTGTGGGTACTTTCATCAATCTGTATTTTTTCTTCATTCATATCGTCCGGGGCTATATTTCTCTCTCAACAAGTATAAATAAATTTTCGAAAAATATTGGATAATCCCCATCCGGATGCTGGTTTTGCAGTCGGGCGGGTACGACAGGGCAGATTAATTTTTTAAGTCAAAATTTTAATGAGTATGCTGTTTCCAGACCCGCAAAGTTTTTAAAACTTTGCGGGTCTTTTAGAAGGCAAAGACCTGTCAGGTTTCGGAAAACCTGACAGGTCTGGGTAAGAATCCTATTAGAAATTCCTAATATCTGTAACAAATAGTCTTTTTTTTGTTCTTTTATGTAAGGGAGCAAACTTTTGAGCCGGTAAAATGGACCTCCTTTGATTCTTTCTAATTAAAATCGGGAGCAAGTGATGACCAATGGATACAGAGAGCTTTATGAGGTGCCGGAGTATTTAGCCGGCCGGGTTACATCAGCCGGGAAGATTTATTTAAAACACTATCAGATTAAATTACTGGCTGTGTTTTTCCTGGTTGTTCCTGTTATCGGTTGCCAATCAGAACCGCCGGCTTCCGAAAGCTCCTCGTCCGGTATCAACGTAGTAGAGCTTGAAGACTACGAAACTATCTCATCGTATGAAGAGACTACATTGGCCAATCCTAATATTCTAAGGTATTACAATGCGAGCCTCTTTGTATATGACGCAGAGAAGCATCAGGTATTGGAACTGGATGACCGTGGAAGTTTGGTGACTGAGTATGGCCGGCGGGGACAGGGGCCGGGAGAATTTCAGACGGTGAATAACATATTCATTATTGATAGTTTGCTTTATGTCGTTGACCCGGCTCAATTTCGGATATCCAGATTTAAGCTTAATGGTGATCTGGACACGATCCTGAATTATGGACAGGGCGGTCCCCAGGCGGCGATCCCACCTGCTCCACAAGCCCCATTTCCACAGGCAAAGGATATTACCTACAAACCCGCTATAACTCTGGACGGTAATGTATTACTGACAGCCATTCAGCCTGGAAAATCTTTCAATAAGCTTTACTCATTGATTAATTGGGAAGGAGATCACATATCGGAGATAGGCAATATTCCCGAAGGGAGTTCATTTCAGCTGGATTTCGATAGTTACAAAGCGGATGTTGCTGATCAAAAGATACCGGCATATTACAGACCCTATGCCTTTCCGGTCAATGATAATGCCGACACCGGTGAACTTTATTTTATCTACAATTCTTTTCCAAAAATCGCGAAATACAGTACCTCCGGAGAAGAACTCTGGGAAACAGATATTCCCGAAACGGAAGAGCTGAATTCCATAGCGACTCAGTTTTATGAGATATCCGAGCAGATGCGCGGGAATGGCAGGATAGCTCTCGAAAATTATGTGTCCGGTATAAGCAGCGGAAAAGGCCATCTGTATTTGGCATTAGGCAAGTACAGCAATTTCCCGAATACCTTATGGATTCACCAGTTTAACACCGAGGGAGAACTCATTCAGAGATATAAATTGATTTCAGAGGATGTTAATCTCGTCCCCATCTTTGATATTGATTTTACAGGAGACCGAATTTTCGTAGTAACGGAAGAGGCTGAAATAAGGGTGTATTATATAGATTAATCAAAAGTTGATGAACAGGCTATTTCCAGATCCGCAAAGTTTTTAAAACTTTGCGGGTCTTTACGAGGCAAAGACCTGTCAGGTTTTAGAAACCTGACAGGTCTGGTGATTAATTTAGTTTCGAGGCAATGCATTCAAGCAGTTGAAGAAGCGCTGTTAATCATACACTAAATTTCTACACATTAATTATGAAATCCTATATCACCTGTATTTTATTAAGTTTGGTATTACTCAGTTTCGTAACAGGTTGTCAGAAAAAAGACGCAGATGATTCCGAAGATGCTGCTGAAGTAGAAGTCAAAGAACTCAAGACCTATGATGATCTGACAGCGATTGAGGATCTGTTGCTGGGTTTACCGGTGAGATTAAAGTATGATGATGAAACCCAACATCTGTTTATTCAGGATCTGGCTAACTGGGGCGTAATTGAGATAGATGACAGCAGTAACGTTGTTAACAAATTTGGCAGAAGGGGACGTGGTCCTGGAGAAATACAGGCTCTCGCAGACTTTTTTATTACCAAAGAACATCTTTTTATTGTTGATTGGGGCCAGTATTTAATCCACAAGTATAATCTCACAGATGGGGAACACATTTCTTCGCTGGATTATGGAAAATTCTTGTTAAAGGAGGAGCCGACATCTGACAATGAAATTCCACCACCGCCACCGTTGCCACTCAATGACAACAATAACCAGCCCTTTGTAACACTGAATGAAACGATACTGCTTCCATCCCAGGCCAACGGCAAGTTTCTCTACCAGGCAATAAACTGGAATGGGGATAAACTCGCTGATATCGGAGAAATACCAACGGGCTGTACAGCCAGTGAAAACAAAGAAGAAATCAGATCGGCCCTTGAAAACAGGAACGTTCCTGCACGTGATTCATGTCTGGCTTTTCCGGTTAATGATCGCTCAAATCCTGAAGAGATCTATCTGGTGTACAGCGCCATTCCCAAGATCGCCAAATACAGCCTTTCCGGTAGGAAACTATGGGAACATAAGATTTCCCGTACGCCGGAAGTCGACTCGCTTATGATCGATCTCAGTAATGTGACCAAGAGTCATCCTGACCATCGTCTTTCTCAAATGCCGGTAAGAAAATATATCGCTGGAAGGAGCAGTCCGGACGGCGATTTATACCTTATTACGTATACAAATTTGGTTACACCACAAACACCCCGCCGTTCCATGTGGGTACACCAATTTGATATCCGGGGTACGCTTGTTAACCGGTATAATATTGTTTCTGATGATGTTGATTTAAATTATTTCCCGGGAATTGATTTTAAAAAACAGAGGATATTTGCACCTGTATATAGAGGTACTGATATAAGAATTTATGATTTCTAATATCGCTTCCAGTGAAATATTTATTCTATACTGTTTCCAGATCCGCAAAGTTTTTGAAACTTTGCGGGTCTTTACAAGGCAAAGACCTGTCAGGTTTCTCGAAAAGCGATCCCTTCGGGAGAAAACATGACAGGTCTGTTTCTGCCCTAACTTGAAGTACAGACAAATGTTCCCTACTATCTAAGTAATAATTTAATTACACGAATATTAATTTTCCATCATAATTAGCAGATCATTAACTATGCAGGTTTTATTTAAGGCTATAATCTTTTTCTCTTTGTTAATTTTTATCTCTTGTAAAGAGAAAAAGAAAAATTTCCTTTCAAAGGAAGTTCAAAAAACTGATCAGCGGATCATAAAAGGTACATTAGCTGCCGTCGATAGCGTTGACCTCGCTGAATTCAATATTTATGATGCCTACAGTATCAAGATGAACCAAACCCATCTGTTTGTTAAGGATGCCAAAGACTTCAAGATAGTAGCTATCACCAAAGGCGATTTTGATCGTCATTATACCATTGGTTTAAAAGAAGGAAAAGGTCCAAAGGAAATCCTACAGTTACAAAGTTTTGATGTTACAGATTCATCGCTGGTTATTTTAGATGAACGGCAAGACAAGATTTTAACTTTTGAACTGCCAAATGTCTTTATAAAAGAGTTTAAGTTAAAGGAAGTGATGGCTCACCGCATTCGAATCTTAAATAACAAATCGTATATCATTTTTGCTCCAATGATCGGATCAAAATATTTATTTAATCTGATGAATATCAATAAAGGGACTCTGCGACGTTTTGAAAACGTTCCTTCCCAGCATAATCCGTTGGTTTATGAAGGTTATATTAACACCCAAAACAATAATATTTACTATGCAGGATTTTCTGAGCCTCTTTTGAAAAAGTATTCTTCTGATGGTGAACTTGTATATTCGGTTGCTACCATTGATAATTTTAATACAGAGGCTAATTATATCAAAACGGATGGTGGCGCCATGATGGGCTATACACCTGCGGCTCAATTTTCAACAGAAGGCTTCAACATTTACCAATCATATTGGATAGTTATACCGCATAAAAATGGCGACCAAATTTCGACCCATCTTGACATTTATAATGAACATAACGGACATTATATAGGCACCCTGGACGGATTAAAACCCGGTACAAGGAGTCTCCAAGTTGACAATAAATTTATCTATGCCGTATCTACAAATGGAGAAAAATTTATGTTAACAAGATATAAAAATGACATTCAGTTTTAATATCGTAGCAGTTAAATAAAACGAACGAATTTGATGGGCAGTCAAAGATGCATAAAGCAGCGTATTTTGATAAAAACAATATTACGGTTTTACTGAATCTTATGAAGAATATTTTAGCCTTTTGCACTATCATTTTTTTTATGGGGTGTTCGTCTCAAAAGGCAGACATTCCTGAGCATATCAAAAAGACCGAAAATCTGAAAGTATATTCAGCGGATGCCGAGTCGAACGCTTCTATCGAAATGGTCCGGGAGGCTACCTTTGAGGCCCCCGGTGAATTTTTACTGGAATGGTATGAAAATATTTCCGGATATAGTTGGTTTGCAGGAATTGAAATAGATGATTCCGGAAGAGTTTTTATTGCAGATCTCAGAGCTTTGAAGATCCATGTGTTTGAGCCGGATGGGAAATACATAACGAGTATGGGAGGAGAGGGAAATGGGCCGGGAGAATTTTCTGGTATAACAGATACCGAAATGGTGTCAGGCAAATTGTACGTTTTTGACTTTATGCAGTTCAGAACAACAATATTTTCCGCTGATTCACTGGAAGTTATCGAGTCAGGCAGTGTTCGCCCACCAGCTAACCAGGAAGAATTTGATGAAATAAGTGGATGGATTAGAACGGTACCGTTTCTCCGAAGCGACGGGACCTATTTGGCAGGATTTATAGAACAAATGATGGATGCAAGAGTTGAGAGCCCAAGATATAATCTTAATAAGGACCGACCCGTAAAGTATTACTTTATGGACGGAGAAAGTAAGATTACTTCCGATGAAATTTTTGGAGTTAATAAAGAACGTGAAATTCTTGTCGCCCAAGTCGGAGACCGCCATCTGTTTAATTATGTACCTTTATCTTTCCTTGGAAGGATGGTGATAACGATTTCCGATGATAATCATACCTATACAACATGGACAGATGACTTTCTGATCAAGATCTATGGACCTGATGGCCACTATCAGCGAGCTATTTATTATCCAGTTCAGAAGAAGGTCGTAAGCAGGGAAGAAATCCTCTCGATATTTGATGAAGATGACAGGGAAGATGCCAGGAATTACGATTTGGTTCAGCATGCCGAGCTGCCGAAAACCTGGCCGGCCATACATTCCATGATAGCCGATGATAACAACCTGCTGTGGGTGTCAACCATTGTGGCTGAGGATGGAGTCCGAGAATGGTGGGTGCTGGAAGATACCGGCGATATGGTTGGCAAGTTCCGATGGCCGGACAACCGTTCTATTAAGGCAGTAAAAAATGGGTACGCATATGTTCTTGAGACCGATAAAGAGACAGGACAACAGAATATTGTACAATATCGGATTGATATGGATTAATGAAAATTTAATGAACAAGCTATTTCCAGACCCGCAAAGTTTTTGAAACTTTGCGGGTCTTTACAAGGCAAAGACCTGTCAGATTTTGGCCCCGAAGGGATCGCTTTGCGCAGGTCTGGTGATTCAAGTCCTCAAAAGCTACTAATTTATTTTGGAATCTTTTCCAAGGAATATAACTCCCTTAGAAGTTCCTAACATCTGTAACAAGTAGTTTTTTTGTTCATTTAGCTTTTTAAACTCTAAAAACGAAGCTTCTTTGAGCCTTTTAACTAGACGATGATAAATATGAGAATACGATCACTGACTGAAATTTCCATAGGGATTTTCACGATTTTCTTATATATCTCCCTGTGTGGTTGTTCACCACAAAAAAAGCAAGAACTCCCTAAAGAGATTCAGGGATTAAAAAATCTGACCGTCTATTCGACTGATATTATACCCTCTAAAACAATTGAATTTGAAAAAGAAGTTGTTTATGGAAACTCTGAAGAAGAATTATTTGGAATAATGGGTGATATTGCGGTCGATCATTTTGGACGGGTTTTTATTGCAGACATACAAAATCAGGAAATTAGTGTTTATGATTCTGGCGGTCGATTTATAACTCAACTTGGAAGAGAAGGCAAGGGGCCACGTGAATTTGGCTCAATAAGAAGTTTACAAATCCAAAAAGATCGTTTGTATATTTATGATACTAATCGACAAAGAATTAGTGTAATTACTCTCGATTCGCTTGCCGAAGATAAATCTGTTCTTCTTGCCGGAAACAGGGGAAAGTATCAGGCACTGCATAAAACTTATCCCTGGATTTATAAAATATTCGTGAGAAATAACGGTACATATCTTGCTGAATTTGTTGAACATAGGCCTGACCCAACTAAAGAATGGCAAAATGTTGAAATGAGGGGCTTATTGTATCCCTTGGCCAGTACGGGGGAAATAGCATCCAATAAACTGATCGAATTTAAAGAAGCTATACTTACAAATAAAAGTAAGGGGTTATTAGCACCCATTGAGCCTTTTTTTGGAATCGCATTGACTATACTGTCCAGTGACAATACTATCTACCGGGCCGGACCGGAATATTTTTTGATTAAGAAATATAATCCGGAGGGTGACTATCGGCAGGCGTTTTATTATCCACTAAAGAAAATACCTTTAACTCAAAAATCCGCGGTTGAAGCCGGTGTTCACGATTTTTATATCCAGAACATGAAATTTATGGACCTTCCCTCAACCTGGCCGGTTCTCACAGATATGAAAATCGACGATGAAGACCGGCTCTGGATCGCCACGACAGTGGAAGATATGACTGTCTATCAGTGGTGGGTATTAAATCTGAACGGCCAATTAATCGCCAGATTCACCTGGCCCAGAGACCGGCAAATTGAAGAGATCAAAGATGGATATCTGTACGTCCGTGAAACAGAGGAGGAGACCGAAATACAGGAGATCGTTCGATACCGGATTGATATGGATTAAATGAAAATTTAATGAACAAGCTATTTCCAGACCCGCAAAATTTTTGAAACTTCGCGGGTCTTTACAAGGCAAAGACCTGACAGGTTTTCCCCCGAAGGGATCGCTTTGCGAAAAACCTGACAGGTCTGGCGATTCATGGTCAAGTACAGTAAAAACAAGAATTTAACATGATCTTTAAGTAATTAAGGGGTAAAATAATACCCACTAAGAAGTAAAATAGTACCCACTTAGGAGTATTGACAATAACG
>CAZPWQ010000043.1:0-1572 GCA_964590495.1 uncultured Balneolaceae bacterium | reverse complement strand
ATGGCAGGGAGTGATGGTGGCAATATACATTGTAACATTGGAGGTTCGGAATGGGGATGCGGACCGAAGTGGAATTTAGAGGAATGTACTGATTACTGTGTAGATTTATCTGAAGCATGGGGAGTCGATTGCGAGGGATGTGCTCAATTCCCGCCGTTATAAGCAGATGGTTTACATATAACCCTCATCCGCTAGTTTGGATGAGGGTTATAAAATTTTTTGATATTATGATTTAAGGCGTGAGGATAATTTTAATGGAAAGTTAATACCATTCGAAAGATCGTTACTATAAATTTAAAATTATAGTTTATTTAAAAATCCAGATCCTTTTTTGAAAGATTATTCATGTCGTCTGTCCCGAAGGTTGGCAAATAATATTGATTCTATTATCACATGAAACAACCGTTTCTTCTGCTATTAATTATTGTTACCTGGGGATGTTCGCCACAAAAAAAGAAAGAACTCCCTAAAGAGTTTCAAAAACTAAAAAATCTGACCGTCCATTCGATCGATTCGATACCCTCTAAAACGATAGAGTTCGAAAAAGAAGTTGTTTATGAAGATTCTAAAATGGTATTAATTGGAAGAATGGGTGATATGGCTGTCGATAATTTAGGGCGGGTTTTTATTGCAGACGTACAAAATCAGGAAATTGTTGTTTTTGAACCTGGTGGTCGGCTTAGTGCTCAACTTGGAGGAGAGGGCAAGGGGCCAAGTGAATTTGGCTATATAAAAAGTTTACAAATCCGTAAAGATCGTTTGTATGTCTATGATCCTCAACAACAAGGAGTAAGGGTGATTACGCTCGATTCGCTTTCCGAAGATAAATCTGTCCTTCTTGCCAGAAACAGGGAAAAGTATCAGGCACTGCATAAATCTTATCCCTGGATACATAAAATATTCGTGAAAAATAACGGTACCTATCTTGCCGAATTTGTTGAAAATAGCTCTACTCCAAACAAAGAGTGGCAAAACATTGAAATAAGGGGCTTATTGTATCTTTTGGAAAGTACCGGGGAAATAGCATCCAATAGACTAATCGAATTTAAAGAAGAAATACGTACAAATATGGGGTTAATAGCACCCATTAAGCCTTTTTTCGGAAACGCATTGACCGTCCTTTCAAGTGATAATAGCATTTATTGGGCCGGACCAGACTATTTTTTGATTAAAGTATATAGCCCGAATGGAGCCTATCAGCATGCGTTTTATTATCCACATAATAAAATATCCTTAACACGAGCATCCGCTATTGAAGCTGAAGTTCCTGATCTAATTATCAGGAACATGAAATCAATGGACCTCCCCCGAACATGGCCGGTTCTAACGGATATGAAAATAGACGATCAAGACCGGCTCTGGATCGCCGCGACGGTGGAAGATATGAAGGTTTATCAATGGTGGGTGTTAGAAAATACAGGCGAACTGATAACCCGCTTCACTTGGCCGAGAAGTAAACCAATTCAGGTGATCAAAAATGGCTATCTGTATGCCCGTGAATCCGATGAGGAAACCGGTCTGGAGGAGATTGTACGGTATCGTATAGTTATGGATTAACTAAAAAGCTATTTC
>CAZPWQ010000042.1:0-28082 GCA_964590495.1 uncultured Balneolaceae bacterium | reverse complement strand
CACTCCGAAAAATGCAGCGGCCCACGTCCCGAGATTTTCACTGAGTGTGCCGGCGAGGGCTTCATATGAAAAGGAACCCGAAATTGAGCTGCCGGCAACCAATACAGCCATAGAAACAATTCCGCCAAGTAATATAGCGGCGGTTAAACTGATTTGCATCTCCTTCAGGTTTTGGGCGTGTTTGATTCCGGACCCCAAAAATAGATTATATGGCACAACAGTGGTCCCTATGAGTCCGATAACGAGCAGTTCCGATCCGTCCGGCATTTTAGGGACGGCTAAACCGGTAAATAATTCAGTGGGGGATGGGTTCATCAGGAAAGCCGTTGACACAAAACAGATTCCCATTACAGCGACCACAATGCCCAGGGTCTGAGCAATAAGCTTTGAGGAGCCGAACCACATCAGTAAAACAGCAAAGACACCGATAAATAACGTGAGCGTGACAATCGATTGATCAAGCAACAGGGAAGCACCCGCTACTGCTCCGAGAATATTGCCGGCTTCGTAGGCTGCGCATCCTAATAAAATAGAAGTTAAGATCAAATAGATAAGCGCTTTCCCGGGAACGGATTCTTTAAACTTGTGGTAGATTGCCTCGCCAAGATTGCGTCCTGAAGCAATGGTAAGCCGGGCCGCTGCTTCCTGAAGAACGATACAGGCTACAGTTGAAAAAAGAAGGGCCCAAAGCAGTGTATAGTTATAACCCGCACCTGCCGAGGCGGCGGTCGTGATTGTGCCGGGTCCGATAAAAGCAGCTGAAAGTACCGACCAGAAGAGGATGTTAAGGATTCGCTTGCGCAAATTTTGAATGTTAAATGTTAAATTTTAAATGTTGAATTAGACAATTAATAATTCATAATTCAACATTCAAAATTATTCCCTGCCATAACCTCCGCCACCGGGCGTGTGAATGATAAAGCGGTCACCGGATTCAAGCTCTGCACCGTCAATAGATTTCAGGGATTCTCTGCTACCGTTTTTTCGGATTATGTACTGTTCTCCGGTTTTTCCCGGTTTGCCTCCATGAAGTCCGTAGGGGAATTCTTTCCTGTGCTGCGTCAAAACGGAAAGGCTTATTGGTGCCAAAAAAGTTAACTCACGGGTTATGCCGTTGCCACCTCTGTATTTGCCGTTGCCCCCCGATTGGTTCCTGATTTCATATCTGTCCAGCTTTACGGGATAACGATGCTCCAATACTTCAGGGTCGGTACCTGCGGTGTTGGTCATGTGGTGATGAACAGCATCACAGCCCTTAAATGTTGGTCCGGCACCTGTTCCGCCTCCAATAGTTTCGTAATAACCAAAGGAATCATTTCCGAATAATACGTTATTCATGGTGCCCTGACTGCAGGCTATTGTTTCAAAGGGTTTTAAAATCAGGTCCACCAGCCGCTGACTTGTTTCTGTATTTCCCCCGACAACTGCGGGACAATCCCGTGGACTGCTACTGAAATCTGGATTTAACAGACAGTCCGGAATTGTTATGGTAACCGGTTCCAGGATACCTTCATTAAGGGGTAGCGGTTCGTCTATTAGCAACCGGAGCACATACATGATTACACTTTGCACAATTGCAGGTGTGGCATTCAGGTTACCCGGATGAATACCGTCTGTTCCACTGAAGTCGATATATAGCTGATCATTTGTTTTTGCAATAACCGCTTTGAGCAAGGTGCCGTCATCCAGATATTCTTTGCTTTCTACGGATTTATCCGGGAGTTTTTGAAGCATCTTTCGGGCTTTTTGGGAAGCATGGCCTTTCAGAGCTGACATATATTTGCTGACAGTACCGGCTCCTTCCTGCAATGCAAGGTTACGCAGGGATTTTGCTCCACGGTGATTTGCTGCTACGGCTGCCTGCAGATCTGCTAAATTTTCTTCTACAGATCTGGATGGATATTCAGAAGACTCGAGTATGTTTTTTATCTGATCCCACTTCGGCTTACCTGATTTCAGGAGATGTATGGGTGGAATTACTACTCCTTCTTCAGCCAGAGAGGCAGCGTCCGGAGGCATGGAGCCCGGACGACTTCCGCCGATTTCAGCATGATGGGCCCGGCAGGCTGCATAGCCGAGAAAAGTATTGCTTTCGGTAAAAATCGGTGTTACTACCGTAATATCCGGGAGGTGGGAGCCTCCTATGCCGGGGTGATTGGTGACAATTACATCACCTGGCTCCATAGTGATCTGTTTTTTCAGCTCGCGTACACAAAGTCCCAGTGCCCCGAGATGAACGGGAATATGAGGTGCATTAACTACCAGTTCACCCTCCTGGTTAAGCAATGCGCAGGAGTAATCGAGACGCTCTTTGATATTAACAGAGAGGGCCGTCCGGCGCATCATTTCGCCCATCTCTTCCGCAATTGAAGTAAAGCGATTCGTAAAAAGCTCCAGGTTAATGCTTTCGGAATAGGAATCTGTTTTATCACGGTCCCGCTCATCGGTAAGCGTAAGAGCCATCGTTCCGTTTGCACAGACACTGATAATCCATCCGGGCTCCAGTACTGTCGTACTGTACGGATCCAAAATAACAGCGGGGCCGGTAATCTGTTGACCCCTCTTCAGTTCCGGTCGCCTATATACAGGTGTTGAAAATTTCCGGGATTCAAATTGAACATCTGCAAACCTTATCGGTTCAGGATCGGCGGATACCGGTTCCTGTGGGCTTCTTTTTTTCTGTTCCTGTTCAGAAGAGGCGATTACACGGATGGATTCAACTTCCACCTGTCTCCCTTCAATCCAGTGCCCGTACCTGGTTTTATATGCTTTTTTGAACTTTTCATGCAGTCGGCTTTCATTTCCATACTCAATTTCAAGCGTAGATTCCTGACCTGTTATACGCATAAAAATCAGTACCCGGCTGATATGCGCTGAATTTGAATCCTCGTCAAGTTCATTGTAAAGTTTTTGACGGGCTTCCTCTTTTAACTTGTTTATAATCGATGGGAGCTGATCTGCCAGACTGTCTAATGATTCCAGTAATTGGCGTTCGGCAAACTGTTCAATGGAGGCCTGCCCTAGGCCATATGCACTGAGAAGTCCTGCCTGTTTTGGTACTAATACCGTATTAATATCCAATAAATTGGCTATGGCAACAGCGTGTTGCGCACCTGCTCCGCCGAAGGATATGAGTGAATAATCAGAGGGATTATATCCTTTACGGAGCGAAATTTTGTTAATGGCATCGGCCATCCGCTCATTGGCTATTTGGATGAAGCCGTTCAACACTTCCATTTTCGAAGGAGGTTCGTCATATACTTTTTTCAATTCCTCAAGAAGTACAGCAAGTCTTTGCTCTGATGCCGGTCGTGAAATAGGTATGCTGAAGTTATCGGGCTGCAGCCGTCCCAAAAGTAAATTTACATCGGTAAGGGTGAGCGGCCCGCCGGTTCCGTAGCACGCCGGACCCGGATTCGCTCCGGCACTCTCCGGTCCGACAGTTAGTTTTTGTCCGTCAAAAGAACAAACAGAACCCCCGCCCGCTGCAACTGTTTCGATTGACAGAGCAGGGGCTTTTATCGTTGCCTCACCGACCGAATGTTCAAACTGGTAATCGAATCCGTCATCGTAACGGGCGACATCTGTACTGGTACCACCCATATCGAATGAAATTACAGAATCATATCCCAGCTGTTTGCCAACTGCAGTTGCTCCTACTACTCCACCGGCAGGACCGCTCAAAAGGCTGTCCTTTGGATTGAAGTGAGTGGCTGTTGTAAGTCCGGCAGAGCTGGACATGACATACAGTTTTCCCCGGTTAAGAGCTTCTTTAACTGATCCAAGATAATTTTTCAGGACCGGTTCCAGGTAGGCATTGACTATTGTAGTCTGAGCCCGCGGCAGCAGTTTAATAAAGGGACTCATTTCAGATGAGCAGGAGATATATTCGGCGCCTTCTTTTTGAAGCCATTTTTTAAGTTTTCGTTCATGAATGTCATTCTTATAACTATGCATCAGGCAGACGGCCACCGAAGCCTGATCCCGCTTAAGAAAACGTTGGATTTCATGTTTACATGAATCCAGGTTTAAATTTTTTAAAACGGTTCCATCTGCATTCATCCGTTCGGCAATTTCAATAACGGAGTTATAAAGCTGTTTGGGTTTGCGTACCTGGGCTGCAAACAGATCAGGACGTTTTTGATCCCCGATCTCTATAAAATCTCTAAATCCTCCGGTAATTAACAGCAGTGTCGGTGCGCCGTTTTCTTCAAGCAGGGCGTTTGTTCCTTTGGTCGTTGCAAGCCTCATGCGAACGGGCGGCAGGCTTTGTCCCGGCAATGTACCGGTTGCCAGGCGGCAGGCCAGGATGGGCGCTTCTTCGTCAGAACGGATTTCGAATGCGATATTACTCAGATCAGCATCCGGGGGAAGGGAACTGTCAAAGCGAATGATAGATTTTTCAGCATTGAAAGCTGTTACTGTCCGCATAATATTTTCCCCGCCGAGGGTAGTGAATTTCAATTCCTTAATAAAATCATCCGGAGCATTCCAGTGCTGGTCGACATGAATTTCGTCCGGAGAAATCCGCGATAAAACAGTACCGCGCAGACTGCTGTTGCTCAGTACTTTTACATGCTGTCGGTTATCATCCGGATCGACAGCAATGCAATCGGTAAAGGTACCGCCGGTATCAATCCAAATATGCCAGGGAGAATCTTTCATCGGTGTAAAAATTGGCAAAGAAATTTATATAAACAATAATTTAAAACAGGATCTTGCGTTCCTTAGTCAAAGAGGTGCTGTAGTTGTTACCTCTCTAAGAAAGTATTGTGGTTTTCATTCTTCAGGACTGTTTGTATCAAGAGATTCATTTTTAAAAAATTAACTTCTTCAACTATTTGATTTATGAGTTCGATAAATAATGAATTTCTGATGTGTGCAGACAACTTCACTATTCCAGACGCGATAAAAAAAAGCCCCGGGGTATCGGTCGGTGATCTAACCGTTCATTCAATTCTCCTCAGCACCGATTTAAGTTATATACAAAATATGAACACCGATGCCGTAATGGCTATTCATCCTTTTGAAGCCTCAAAAGAGCTAAATCGCAATATACTTAAGTTCAGTGATAAGTCGGTACTCTGCAGTATTGGCGGTGGATTTCGGGGCCGCCATTCAGCCGGAGTACTGGCAAAAGATGCTGCGGAAGCGGGTGCCTCCGGTTTGGTGATCACGAAACCTACTACCCCGGAAGTTGTTCGTTACATTCGACAGTATTCAACTGGAAATCTTATTTATACTGTTATACACGACGGTGAAAATATTTCTGCCCTTATTGATGCCGGGGTGGATATGTTTAATGTATCAACCGGAGAAACGACAGCGGTCACTGTAGGGAATATAAGGAGCAGTTTCCCGGACATTCCTATTATAGCAAATGGAGGACCTTTTGATTCAACAATTTATGAAACAATTAAAATGGGAGCTGATGCTATCGTCTATAATCCTCCTACAGCAACAGAAGTGCTTAGAAATATTTTTGACAAATACAGGAGAGGGAAAGCACTTTGAAAATGCAAAATGCGAATTGAACAGGTTTAAATTCTCCGGTTAAAAATCCTTTTATAATTTTTCTGTTAAATAACCGGACAATGAGTAACTTGAGCTTGAATTTGAAGTGAAGTTACTGTCGCTTCTGAAGGAGAAGGTTTTGCTGAATTAAGCGTTAATTGTGTATGGGAAAATCCACAGACAGGAATAATAAAATTACCCTCTATTTATTATTCATAATTACTCTTCTGACGGTAGTGTCCGGTTGTGATTTATACAATCCGTTCAATCACTATAATGAAACTCACCGTCCTCAATATCATTTTTCTCCTCCCTCTAATTGGATGGGGGCTCCCGGGGCCATGGTGTACTATAGAGGTGATTATCACCTTTTTTATGTACAAAATCGTGCTGGTAATAATCCAGAAGCCAAAAGCTGGGGGCATGCCGTCAGTCGTAATCTGGTGAGTTGGGAACACCTGCCGGCTGCTTTTTCTACAGAGGAAGACAGAATTCTTCCCGGGAGTGTAGTTGTTGATTGGGAAAATACCGCCGGTTTCGTCAGTTCGGGTCAGGAACCTGCAATGGTGGCATTTTACACCACGGAAAAAGAGGAAGATGCAGAGATCAATCGTTATCAGCAAATTGCCTATAGCACTGATTCGGGGCGAACGTGGGTTAGAAATGAGAAAGATCCGGTGTTGAATAAAGAGGAAGGTAATTTGCGGGATCCCAAAGTGTTCTGGCATGATTCTTCGGAAAAATGGATTATGGCTCTGGCTGTTCCCGAAGAACAGAAAATAAGCTTTTACGGCTCCCCGGACCTGAAAAACTGGGAGAAACTCAGCGAATTTGCCTCCAAAGTTCGTGACGGAACTGTTGAAGCAGATTGGGAGCGTCCGGAACTGTTCGAGTTACCGGTAGATGGAACTGAATCAAATAAGCGATGGATATTGCAGGTGAATGTTAGCCGGGATGCTGCTGCCGGTGGGTCCGGGGCATTCTATTTTGTCGGTGAGTTTACCGGGGAAGAGTTCAGGGAAGACCCGGAGGCCGGAGGTCAAACACGTTGGGTTAACTACGGCAGAGATTTTTATGGCGCGATCTCTTTTTCAAATATACCCGGAAGTGATAACCGGCGCATTTGGATGGGATGGATGAACAATTGGGAATATGCCGAAAATATTCCTACCGCACCATGGATTGGTGCTTTAACTATTCCGAGGGAAGTACAACTCAGAACCATTGACGGGGAGACCAGGATGGTGCAGCAGCCGGTAGTAGAGCTTCGTTCTTTGCGCGCGGGAAGGCACAGATTCAGAAACAGAAATCTGACAGAAGAAAGTAATTTCCTCAGGGAAACCGGTATTACCGGCAAATCAGCAGCACTTATCGCTGAATTTGAGCCGGGTAATGCCCGGTCTGTAGGTTTTGAATTAAGAAGAGGTACGGATGAACGGACAATAGTCGGTTATGACACTGAAAGAAAGGAGTTGTTTGTAGATAGAACCGAATCGGGAAATACCGGCTTCGATACAACCTTTGCCGGTCGCCAAACCGCTCCTTTGGAAACGCGGGACGAACGTATTAAGATGCGTATCTTTTTAGACCGGTCTTCAGTAGAAGTGTTTGGCAATGAAGGTGAAGCAGTAATCACAGCTCAAATTTTCCCGGATCCGGGAAGCGATGGAATGGCATTGTATATACGAGGAGGAGAGGCCCGGTTGACAAGCCTCGATATATGGCGGTTGGAAAGCATCTGGTGAATAAACCGGAAGAGTTCAAACCATATCGAATTTCAGCGTTTTCTGTTATATATTTTCTTCCTGAATTTGGCTGAATATAGACTTAAACCCCTCCAGATCTTTTATTTCTGTAATCTCCCTTTCTTCCGTGATCTGTTTCAGCCTGGAGGTGAGTTCACCGATTGAAATCATTGTCTGCTGAAAACCTGTATCTTCGGGAAACAGAAGGAGTACAATGCTGAATATGGGGTTTTCTCTGGAAGGATGGTTAATACCTTCCGGAAATATTCCCATTAGGAGGGTGGATTGTTGAACTTTCCCGGTTTTAAGGTGATTAAGTATAAATCCCGGTAGCTCCCGATGCGTATTATCCGGTTTAAGATCAAGAAACCGTTCCTGCAGCTTTTTCAATATTCTTTTCTTCCTGCCAAACATGTTTTCCAGAACCAGTGACAGTGCTTCCTCATAGGAACCGGCTTTTTTATTTAAAACCACATGTTCTTCATCGATAGCGGGGATAGAACCGGAATAGCTGAGAGGAATAGTCTTCCGGGCGGAGGATTTGCTTTCCACACTTTCGGATGGATAGACTACCAGGAAATTGCCGGCAGGAAAATAGGTTGATATCTTGCCGGGCAGTTTTTGAAGACCGGGCTGCCATGAGATATATCCTTCCCGCGCACTGAAAAGGATCAACAGGTCATTTTCCTTTAATTGAAGGTGTTGAGATGAAAGCAGCTGGTCCCACTCGGTAAGATTATTATAGGTTACATCCAGGTCAATCTTGCCTTTATCCATGCTATTTTTCAGAATCTCCATATTTTGATCGGTTGCCAACACAACAGCATCGGCTCCGACCTGTCCGATAAATGTTTTGACGGAATCCAGTGCGCTTTTGAACCCGGGTTCCAGTTCGGCATGCGGGGGTAGCGCTAGAATTACTCGATCTGTAACATTTATAGGACGGTTAATACTGGCAACTATTATCATTTCATCAGTATTTTCCAGCATACGGTCAAGTATACTGCCGAATACACGCCGGCGGGCGGTAACTTTTCCGTTCCAGCCAATAACCACATCGGATATCCGCAGTTCTTTAACAGCCCGTACTATGCCATTCGCTATATTGCTATCGATACGGGTAGTGGGTTTTACCGGCATATCAGCAGCTGTAGCATGAACTACAGCATGACTCAGCATCTTTTCGGACCGGGCGACCTGTGCGTCTATATCCCTGGTATCGCTGGTGACGGTAAGCGGGTACAGCGGTTCTTCACTGTCGGGATCGTGAATCATCATAGCAATATCCATCAGCATATCGGCGGTTTCTGGATTGGCCAGCGGTATCAGAATACGTTGCGGAGCGTCTTCGGGACGATATTCTTTCTCTTCTTTGGCAGCCACTTTTCTCCCATACCGTTCGACAAACCAGGGGCCGATGATAGAGGTAGCAAGGATCATCATAATGGAACCGTTCAGGACATGTTCGTTAAAAATTCCAATTTCATAACCTATCAGTGCGGCTGCGAGAGTGGCGGCTGCTTGTGGTACACTGAGCCCGAAAATGACCATCTGTTCATTTTCGTCATATTTATAAATTTTGCTGACAAAACGGGATGCAGAATATTTTGTCAGCAGTACTGTACCTAACATAAGCCCTGCGACAATCCAGGCATCCAGACCTTCTGTCAGGATACGCAGGTCTACAAGCATTCCTGTTGCTATCAGAAAAAATGGTATAAAAAGTGCATTGCCTACAAACTGGACCCGGTTCATAAGTACGCTTGTTTCCGGAATAAGCCGGTTGAGTGTCAAACCCGCCAGGAAAGCACCTATAATGGCTTCAATACCGGCCACCTCTGCCAAAAAAGAACAAGTGAAGACAACAGCCATTACAAAAATAAATTTTGAAATATGTTCTTCATGGAGATTTTTAAAGAACCAGCGGCCGATACGTGGGACTGAATAAACCACAACTGAAACATACACACCCAGGGAAATAACAAGCCGCAACCAAAAAGCCATATCCAGATCGCCTGCTGTAGATCCGCTTATAACAGCCAGCACCAGCAGGGCGCATGTATCAGTAAGAATAGTGCCGCCCACCGTGATGGTAACCGCTTCATTCTTGGATGCACCAAAGCGGCTGATTATGGGGTAGGCCAGCAATGTATGCGAGGCGAAAACACTTCCTATGAGAATGGAAGACTGCCAGGAGAAATCCATAAGAAACAAAAATAGAAGTGTGCCTGCTACCTGTGGAAGAAGGAAAGAAGTAGTTCCGAATACAATGCTTCGCGAACGATTTTTTTTGAAGCTGTTCAGATCAATTTCCAGACCCGCAATAAACATAAGGTATAAAAGCCCCACAGTTCCCAGTAATACCATCGTATCGCCTCTTTGAAGCATGCCTATCGCTTCGGGTCCTACAATGATGCCGGCCACAATATGGCCGACCAGTCCGGGAATCTTGATAAATCTGAATAGCAACGGGGCTATCAGAACTATCAACATAACTGTGGCAAAAACCAGTACCGGATCCTGGAATGGAAAGGAAATGTCGGGAACGTGCATAAAGAGGAGTTATATAAATATGAGATTTCAGTCGGTGAAATTAGACACCAAACTTAAGGCTTAAATGCATATAATGTGCTCTTAAATTTGTTTGGTTTTTTTTTAGAATCAAAAAAAGCTTTTGATATCTTCTTTTTTGATTTAAAAGCAGATATTATCACCGAATTTTTTAATCAATTATAATTTGGATACAGTATTTACAGCAGCGGAACACCATGATGTTCTGGTTTTAGTAATTCAGATAGGTATACTTTTACTATCAGCACGGGGACTTGGTGAACTGGCTCAGAGGTTCAATCAACCGGCGGTTGTTGGAGAGATCCTGGCAGGTATATTACTGGGTCCATCGCTGCTCAGCGGTTCACTTCCTTTTTTAGGAGAATGGATTATCCCCCAGACCGAAGTGCAGGGTTACCTGATCGAAGTAGTGAGTCTGATCGGTGCTATGTTTCTGTTGCTTATTACGGGACTGGAAACTGATATAAAGCTGGTTAAAAGGCACGCTAAAACCGCAATCGGGGTATCATACGGAGGTATCACTGTTACTTTTGCCACCGGTTTTCTGTTAGGTCAGTATTTACCTGATTTTCTACTTGCCGATACCGATGAACGGTTGGTTTTTTCACTGTTTGTGGCTACAGCGATGTCTATTTCCGCTATTCCGGTAATCGCCAAGGTGTTAATGGATCTTAACCTGATGCGGCGCGATATCGGACAGACAATACTTGCCGCTGGTATGAGCGATGATACCACCGGTTGGATTATGCTTTCAGTAGTCGTGGGTCTTGCAAGCGGCGAAGCCGTGACAACCGGAAGTGTGTTGGAGATAGTAGTCAGTGTATTGGCCTTTATGCTTATCAGCTTTACAATCGGTCGCTGGCTGGTTAGAAAGCTATTGATTTTTGTACAGGATGAAATTAAAAGTAATGATGCACTGCTCACGCTTGTCGTGGTATTAACCTTTCTGTGGGGAGCTATTACCCAGGCACTGAATCTGGAAGCGGTGCTGGGGGCTTTTGTAATGGGTATTTTGTTTGGAATGATGCCGCGACTGCCAGAAGATGTTATCCATAAACTTGAAAGCATCGCACTTGGAATTTTTGCACCGGTTTTCTTTGCAGTTGCCGGATTAAAGGTCAACATCATCAATCTTTTTGAACCGACTCTGATCATAATCACATTAATAGTGATTGCAGTAGCTACGCTCGGAAAAGTTGCCGGAACTTATATCGGCGCCCGCTTTATCGGAAAGAAAGATCATTGGACGTCGCTCAGTTTTGGTGCCGGATTGAATGCCAGGGGTGCTATGGAAATCATTATTGCTACCATTGGGCTTCGACTGGGAATTTTATCACAGGATATGTTTTCAATTATCGTTGTCATGGCAATGGCCACCTCATTGATGGCCCCGACAGCTCTTCGATGGGTACTAAAACGAGTTGAGATTGGAAAAGAGGAGGAAGAACGCCTGAAACAAGAAGAAATGGCAGCCGAAAGCCTTGTCGCAGGCATACACCGGGTGCTGTTACCCGTCCGCAGGCGTGATTCCATGCCAACCAGCCAGGCTATACAAACTGTGGAGGCTCAAATCCTTGAACTGATGGGACAGAAAACAAACCTGTCTCTGACACTGTTCACGGTCGGAGATGAAGGAAAGAAAACTGAATGTGAGGTCTATTTAAATGAATGTGCCGAACTTTTTAACCAGCAAGAGATTGTAACAAAGGTGGTAGAGAATAAAAAAGCGGGTAATGCTATTCTGGATGAGGCTCAAAAGGATTATGATCTTCTTGTATTGGGTGGTACTGAACACCAGGGGGGGGCGAAGCACAGTCATTTGTTCAGTCCCCTTATTGATTACCTGGTGAGAGTAGCACCGTGTCCGACCTTAATTATACAGTCGGCGGAAACAAATGAAGATTGGAACCCTGAAAGAATACTTGTGCCTACAAATGGCACTGTTGCGTCAAAAAATGCAGCAGATCTTGGATTTTTTATCGCCAGATCTGATAACAGGCGTGAGGTTACCGTATTAAATATAGTATTTGACGAACATAAAAAATCTCCCTGGCATATCAGGAAAGATAAAAAAGAAAACCTAATGAACATATCTCAGGATATTGTAAGTGAGCTTAAGGAATTAGGGGAAGCGATGGATGTTAAAACACAGGCGATTGTAGAACGTGCTGAAACACCCGAACAGGGAATAGGTGATTTCAGCAAGGACAATAATATCGACTTGATTATCCTCGGTACAAATGTCCGCCCCGGTACCCACAGGCTTTACCTTGGCCCGCGTATTGAAAATATATTGGAAAAAACTGTTTGTCCTGTATTGATCTTCAATACGCATTGATCATATTCGGGTTTTATACTTATATAGACAATTTCACCCGGTTCTATTCATCCTGATATTAACAGCCGCCGGAAGTGCAATCATTTTTTCAACAAGAAATAAAAGCTGCATCCGGGCTGAAAAGAACTTTACAGAAAGATGAAACGCTGTATCTTTACAAACAGTTTATTAGCAAAACCTGGGGTAAATCGGATAAAAAATTAGTCAGTGAAGCTTTTACAACTTGCAGCTACGTAAAAATGAAAATGCATACTTAATGCGGTAGAATAACTTGCAATTATAAATAGCTGTGTTCCATTCTTTTGATATAATTCGATAAGTGAGTCAGGTAAGTCTTAAATTATATTCGGGAAAGTATGAAACATGAAAAATTAAAAAAACAACTTGGACTCTTTGATGTTTATGCTATCAGTACCGGGGCTATGTTTAGCTCAGGTTTTTTTCTGCTTCCCGGAATTGCAAGTGCTTATAGTGGTCCGGCTGTAATTTTGGCCTACCTGATTGGCGGTATTCTTGTATTGCCTGCAATGCTTAGTGTAGCTGAACTATCCACGGCCTTACCACGAGCCGGCGGACCGTATTACTTCCTTGACCGAAGTTTAGGTCCGATGGTAGGTACGGTGGGAGGGCTCGGTACCTGGTTCGCCCTTATCTTCAAAAGTGCGTTCGCTCTTGTGGGAATGGGTGCGTATCTCGGATTATTTTTTGATGTGCCTATTAAAGTAGTGGCTATATCGCTCACACTGCTTTTTATGATTATGAATATTATAGGGGTCAAAAAGACCACACATCTGCAGAATACATTTGTAATTATACTGATTGGAATTTTATTGCTTTTCGTTGTTCAGGGGTTATTTGAGCTATTTTCGGTGGGAATGGGTACTATAGCCGAAACTCAGCTTACTCCTTTTCTTCCATTCGGGTATGAAGGATTATTTTCAACAATAGGCCTTGTATTTGTCTCTTATGCAGGCTTAACACAAATCGCCAGTGTCGCCGAAGAGGTAAAAAATCCGGATCGAAATATTCCACTGGGGATGATTCTGTCTCTTCTTACGGCAACATTAATTTATGTGCTGGGGGTTTTTGTGATGGTAGGAGTATTAGATCCTGAAGCACTGCGAAATGATCTGACACCGGTAGCTACTGCGGCCGTAGAATTTTTCGACTGGTTTCCCGAACCGGTTGGATTGATTTTAATAGTTATAGCTGCCATTGCAGCTTTCGCTTCAACCGGAAATGCCGGGATAATGTCTGCTGCCAGATATCCTCTTGCGATGGCCCGGGACCGTCTTATATGGAGGAAGCTGGCTTCTGTCGGTCGTTTTGATACCCCGACTATTTCCGTTGTTGCAACTGCTTCATTAATGATTTTCTTCATCCTGGTATTGAACGTTGAAAATATAGCTAAGCTGGCAAGTGCATTTATGCTTTTGATTTTCGGGTTTTTGAACCTGGCGGTCATAGTAATGCGCGAGAGTAAAATTGAAGAATATGATCCCGGATTTCGATCACCTTTATACCCGTTTCTGCAACTCGCGGGAATGTTAGTAACAACATTTCTAATAATTGAAATGGGTATTCTGGCGATACTTTTTACCGGTCTTATGACGGTTTTTTGTATCGGATGGTATTACTACTATGCGTACAGACAAGTACGACGACAGGGGGCAATATATCATGTGCATGCACGCCTTGGCCGGCGTCGTTATCGGGGACTGGAAACTGAAATGCGCCACCTTCTTCGTGAAAAGGGTTTGCGTGATGAAGACCCGTATGAAAAGATAATATCCCGATCTGTTATAATTGATCAAAAGGATCATGATTTGAGTTATACAAAAGTTATAAAAGAAGCTTCTGAAGTACTGGCACCCCGTTTTAATATTGAAGCAGAAAGTTTACTTAACCTTTTTCTGCAGGCACAGAATGAGGGGGCTGTTCCTGTTGGCAGAGGAGTTATAATAAACCATTTACGGGTTGACAGGGATAATCCTACACAACTGGTATTGGTTCGTGTTTCGGAAAACGTCAGCCTTAATACCGATGGATTTCAGTCGATCAACCAGGACATAATGTCCGAATTGGAAGAAGTTCGGGCTGTTATTTTTATGGTAAGTTCAGATAAAAATTCCGGTCAGCATCTACGTACACTTGCTCATTTAGCTGAGATGATTGATAATCCTGCTTTTATAGAACGTTGGGAAAATGCAGAAGGTGAAGCCGAACTTCGTGAGATTTTACTCCGGGACGAACGATTTATTAATATCAGTGTGTCAGCAGAAAATGACACAGCATCCATGATAGACTTAAAAATTAAAGAGATTGAACTACCCGGTGAAAGTTTGGTAGCTATAATAAAACGGGAAGGTGAACTTACAATTCCTCATGGAAACACGACTATACAAGAGGGGGATATTCTCTCCATAATCGGTGAAAAAGATGATATTGAAATTTTAAAGAATTTGATTAAGTAATTTTTATTTCCCTTATCTTCGATAGCTTTTAAGTTTTCATAATTAAATAATCAGTTTTGCCAATATTAGAAGAGTCAAAGAAGTTAAAAAAGGAACTAAATCTGTTTGATGTCTACGCAATTGCAACAGGGGCGATGTTTAGCTCCGGCTTTTTCCTGTTGCCGGGAATTGCTGCTGCTGAAACAGGTCCTTCAGTATTTTTGGCATATTTCGTATCGGGATTGTTAATCCTGCCTACAATGTTTAGTGTGGCTGAATTATCAACAGCTTTGCCTCGTGCCGGGGGTACATATTATATTATTGACAGAAGCCTTGGTCCGTTGATGGGCAGTATAGGCGGGTTCGGCTCATGGCTTGCCCTGGTATTGAAAAGCGCATTTGCCCTTATCGGTATGGGGGCTTACATCGCTATTTTTTACGATATTAATATCACCCTCGTTGCTGTAATATTAACATTAGCTTTTGGCGCTCTTAACATTTTTGGAGCCAAGGAAACCACGACACTCCAAAAAATATTGGTAGCCGCGCTGGTTACGATCATGTTTGGCTATATTGTACAGGGGATTACCCATCTGTTTTCTCTCGAGATCATTGGAATAACACGTGAACAATTCACACCCTTTTTTACGGATGGTGCGGGCGGCTTTTTTGCAACAGTAGGAATGGTCTTTGTCTCCTATGCAGGGTTGACTAAAGTGGCGAGTATCGCAGAAGAGGTAAAAAATCCCGATCGCAACATTCCATTGGGGATGTTCCTGTCGGTTTTGTCTGCTATCATCGTGTATGTTTTGGGTGTTTATATTATGGTGGCGGTGCTGGATCCTGAGGCATTTCGCCAGGACCTGACGCCCGTTGCTACAGCCGGGGAGGCTTTTATGGACTGGCTGCCGGGAGATACGGGTTTAATATTGATAGTCATAGCAGCTATCGCTGCCTTCGCTTCTACAGGAAATGCCGGTATTATGTCTGCCTCCCGATACCCCCTGGCAATGGCACGGGATAAACTTTTTGATGCACGATTAGCCAAATTAGGCAAATTTAAAACACCACAAAATTCGATAATAGCTACTGTGGGATTGATGCTGTTTTTTTTGCTCGCTTTCAATGTGGAATCGGTAGCAAAACTCGCAAGTGCCTTCCAACTCCTCCTTTTTGCATTGCTGAACCTGTGTGTTATTGTCATGCGTGAGAGTAAGATCGTAGAATATGATCCCGGTTTCAATTCGCCGTGGTATCCCTGGCTCCAAATTGCAGGTATGGTTCTCTCTTTTATATTAATATTTGAGATGGGATTATTATCGGTTCTGTTTACACTGGCGGTTTCGGTATTTTCGGTAGGCTGGTACTATTATTATGCTCACGCCAAGGTGGAACGACAAGGTGCGATTTTTCATGTACATGCCCGGCTGGGTAAAAAACAAGACAGCGGGCTTGAACGGGAGATGCGTGGTATTTTGCGTGAAAAGGGACTTAGAGAAGAAGACCCTTATGAGAAGGTGGTGGCACGTGCCGCTATAATTGATGAAGTTAGTACAGAAGTCAGCTATAAAACAATTATTAAAAGAGCTTCAGAAGAACTGGCCGGACGTTTTGAGATGGATAAGGATGAATTATTTGAAAAGTTCTGTGAAGCGCAGGAAACGGGTACAATTCCTATAGGACGCGGAGCTGCGCTCAATCATATTCGTATTGATCAGGATCATCCTTCGGAGATGGTATTAGTACGTATTCCGGAAGAGATAAGTATACTTACTGAGGGTTACGAAGCTCTGGATGAAGAAAATGCCAATAAGGTCGAGAAATTGAGGGCTATCTTCTTTTTGGTAAGTTCCTCAGAAAATACCGGACAACATCTGCGGATCCTGGCACATTTAGCTGAAATGGTTGACAGCAGCCATTTTATCGAGCGCTGGAAAAATGCCTCTACTAAATCTGAATTGCGCGAAATTTTACTGCGTGATGAGCGATTTATCAACATTACGGTGTCGTATGATAATCGGACGAATAAAATTATCGGAAAAAAGATTAAAGAGATAGATTTGCCCGGTGAAAGTCTCGTAGCTATCATAAAACGTGATGGCAAAATTACCATCCCTCATGGTAATACAGCTATACGAGATGGAGATGAATTATCTATCATCGGTAACAAGCAGGATATCAGCGAAATAAAAGAGATGGCTAAGGCAGATCCTGACAGCGAGATAACATAACCTGTCTCCTTGAAGGTAAATCATTCGCCTCCGGTAGAAACCCGTAGATCTGTTACTGGTCCGGAAAACCTGAATACGCCTTCTGCTTTTCTGGGAATGGTTATTCCAAACAGCTGCTCGGCATTTTGCAGAAAATTATCGAAGCGGGGAGAGGTTTCCAGAAGATTGACAACACCGTCTTTGAAAGTCGTTCGGCTGAGCTCTTGAGAATTCATATTAATACCTGCAACAGCCTGGGCATGAAAAAGTTCGGAATGAAGATCAAGATTCATAGACCGGCTGCCATCCTCATCGACACCTATCATCAGCAGCAGACTGTCAACAGGAATACTGCCGGTTTCATAACCGAACCCGCGAATGAAGAAGCCATATTTATCGCTAATTGAGAGGGGAGGCGTCCAGGTAATATCAATTGCCCTGGCCAAAAAATGATCCGCATCACCAAAAACTGAGGTCACATCAGGAGGGATTCTGGTTTGTATATAAACCGAATCAGCTGTGAAACCCGCTTTTGAATCCGGCTGTGTATAGCGAAATGAAACAGCTGATCCACCAAGCTGATGAGTCTGTTCGATTGCCTGTCCTGTGACTGAGTGCCTGAGCAGATCATACACATTCCCCTCATAATTGAGGCTGATAGTGTCACTGTTGAATTCATGTATTTCAGGACGGAGTACCAACGAGGGATTTATTATTGTAGCTTTTAACCGGTCTGTTTTTTTTAGCCCGTATTCGGTTCCGCCAGCGTAAATAGCAAGAAAATCGAGATAGGTAAGATCAAATAAAATGGAGGCAGCTCTTTGAGTATAATCTGTTTGGGTGAGGTTAAAATCACTAAACCGGATATCTCCGGAAAATGGAAACACATCAATAGCGGAATAACTGACAGAAAATTTTCCCTCCGAGTTAGCCGCCTGTTTCTGCAGGGCTTCGTCAATTTGACGACCGGCTTCACGGGCAGCATAATAGTGATAGCCAATAATGGCAATAATCAAAATGAAGATGCCAACGAAATAATGCTTTTTTTTCATTTGAAAAAACTATCAGGTTTAAAAACTAGATATTTAGCCGCGGATCTGCGCGGATTAATGGGATATAAAGATCCGCGTCTTATCCGCGTTAATCCGCGGCTAATTTATAAAGATTACGTGAGTCAGAGCAATGTAAAACACCTAATTCTTTTGCCGATGATCCAAAATAGTGAGTACTTTTATGATATTACCGTCAATTTCATAGATTACCGATTGATGTCTGGTAATAACAGCTTTTCGTATTTCTGGATATGTCAAAGATGACGGATATAGTTTTGGGAAGCGTACAACTATCTTTTCAAAGGTCCTGAGTTTAAGAAGGAAATTGTTTGCTTCACTTTTACCCCATTCCTCAAGCAGATATCTTTTAATAGATTTTATTTGGTCGGATGATTCAAGTGACCAAACTACATGCCGGTTATCAGACATGCTTCTTCCACAGTTCCTCGCTGGTTAATGTATTACCATCCCGATGATCTTTTCGGCCTTTTTCTAAAGATTGTTTTTCATGATTCTCAAGGTCATCATACCAATCCTTTGACTCCGAATCTTCTTTCAGGAGTTTTAACGCTTCTAAAAGGTCTTCATTTCCCGGTTTGGAAATCCACTCTATAACTTCTTCTCTCACTGCATCATCCATATAGAATTGAATTTTTATCTCAGTTAATAAATGAAGTATAAAATTAATTCTTGTTATAAGCTATTTATCTGCTAACACTTCTTTGAATTTATCCGCGTTAATCCGCGGCTAATTTTTCAAGGATTTCTTCAAACGAAAGACTCTCTTCTTCACTTGCTTTCATATTACGAAGGGTGAATTTGCCTTCGCTGAGTTCATGGTCTCCAACAATAATTGTGTATGCAGCATTTTCCCGGTCTGCATCTTTCATCTGTGCTTTTATAGAACGGCCAATATAATCCATAGAGGCTGAAAGTCCCGCCTTGCGCAGCTTTGGCAGGTGTTTGACGCCCCACTTTCTGGCAGCTTGGCCAAGGGTGACGATATAAACATCAAGGAGCGGTTCCTCTCCGAGCGAAATATCCAGCTCTTCACAGGCGATCAACAGGCGCTCGATTCCGGCTGCAAATCCCACTGCCGGGGTGGGCTGTCCGCCGATTTCTTCGATAAGCAGATCATAGCGTCCTCCTCCTCCGAGAGCATCCTGGGCTCCAAGGTCGGGACTGATAAGTTCGAATGCTGTACGCGTATAGTAATCCAGTCCCCGTACAAGATGCGGATCTTCGGAATATGGTATATCAAGTTCATCCAGCAGATTCTTGACTTCAGCATAGTGCTTTGCAGTTTCTTCGCTCAAAAAGTCAGTAATAACCGGCGCATCTTTAATAAACGGCTGGTCTTCCTCTTCTTTGGAATCCAATATCCGCATCGGATTTCTTTCAAATCTGTCTTTGGAAATTTCACTTAAGTCGGAGAGCAGCGGAAGAAAGTAATTTTTCAAAGCCTTTTTATAGGCTTCCCGGCTTTCAGGGTCGCCTACAGAATTGATCTTAAGTGTGGTGTTTTTAATTCCCACCCGGTCATAAATTGACATCATAAAAGCTATAATATCCACATCGGCAGCCGGATCGTCAGCGCCTATTATTTCGGCGCCGAACTGGTGGAATTGACGCTGGCGGCCTTTCTGGGGACGTTCGGCGCGAAACATCGGCCCGATATAATACAGATTTTGAGTACCGCCGCGCTGCTCCAGGTGATGTTCCACATAGGCGCGTACTACAGGAGCGGTACATTCGGGACGTAATACGTACTGATCATCACCCCGCTCAAAGGCGAACATTTCCTTGGTGACAATGTCTGTAAGCTGACCAATACCACGGGCTATCAGTTCCGTTTGCTCGAGGATGGGAGTTCTGATTTCCTCAAAGTTAAATTTTCTGGCTTCTTCATGAATGATGTTTTCGATCGCCTGCCACTTTTGTGTTTCACCGGGCAGGATATCGACCATTCCGAGATGCGTGCTGAATTTCGATTGCGCCATGTATGCTGAAATTATTCGGAGTTTAGTATTGAATTAATCGAGGTCAAAGATAACAGAGTAAAATCCGAAATCCGAATGACCTAAATCCGAAACGGCTGCCATATTGAAATTAATAGCCTTATTTTAAAATTACTTTTGTCATACAGTAGGGCATGTGATAAACAACAACCCCGAAAGTTTCGGATCAGCCGGCTGGCGGACAAGTTTTTGAACATTCGGATTTCGGATTTGCTCTTTTGGATTTTGGTCATTTGTGCTTCGGATTTAACCCTCACATACCTGTAAGTACAATTTTCCCGGTGTTTTCATCATTCTGCATCCGTTGATGGGCTTCTTCGGTTTCACTCCAGTCATAAACCGAATCGATAACCGGTTTCAGTACTTCCTGTTCAAAAAGGTTGAGTGTCTGATCTGCAAAGTCTCGGGTTAGAGATATCTTATAATTAATAGAACGCGATCGCAGGGTGGAACCCATAATCGACAGTCGCTTTCTTAAGATGGGAGCAAGGCTTATTTCACTGATTTCATGTCCGCCCAGGAAAGCCAGGTAAACCAGTCTTCCGTCTATTGCCAACACGTCAATATTTTGTTCCCAGTATGGAGCGCCGATGAAATCAATAATAAGATTGACGGAGTTCTTGCCGATATCTTTTTTAATTTCTTCTGCAAAGTTCTGCTTTTTGTAGTTGTAAATAAAGTTGGCACCCAGCTCAAGGCAGGTTTCCAGTTTTCGGTGTTTACCGGCAGTAGTGGCGATTTGAGCATTGAAAAGATGCCGGGCCAGCTGAATGGCTGATGTTCCCACACCACTTCCTCCCGCATGAATGAGTACGGTCTCATCGCGTTTCAGATTCCCAATCCAGCTGAGCGACTGGAAGGCCGTCAGAAAAGTTTCCGGAATGGCTGCCGCCTCTCTAAACGACAGCGAATCGGGTATGGCCATTGCCATATCTTCATGGATAACACAAAACTCGGCATACCCGCCTCCCGGAAGCAATCCAAACACAAAATCACCCGGTTTCCACCTGCTTACTCCGGATCCCGCTTTTTCGACAATACCCGCCATCTCCAGTCCGAGTATGGGACTTGCACCTTCAGGAGGCGGATACTTTCCGGCACGCTGGTGGAGGTCGGCGCGATTTACTGCTGCAGCTTCAATTTTAACGAGTATTTCCCCGGGACCTGGTTCAGGAGTGGATACTTCATCAATTTCAAGAGAAGACTTCCTGCCGGGATTTTTGACATTTATCGCTTTCATATAGTTTCATTTTTTTATCAGCTGTTGAATACGGCGCAAGGTTTCCAACACCAGGTTTTTAACATCATCAGAAATCCGGAATAAAAGAATCAAACCGAGAAAGACAAAAGCAATACCGAAGGAGCGTGCCGTTACATCAACAAAAAAGTTGTTCAGGTACGGAATCTGAGAAGAGGCGGCAAGGCAGCCTGCTGCAATGAGTAACACCACAACTGAATTCCACCGGAATGGCTGCATTGAAAACTTGATCCATACAAAGATAAATTTGACAAAATTATAGATGAAAATCGAAATTGCGGTAGCTATAGCTGCTCCTGTAATGCCGTAAAGTTGAATAAGTATATAATTTGTAGTGACGGTCAACAGGATGAGCAGGATGTTTGTGTACAGGTCAAAACGGTAATATTTTGAATTGATGATAATGCTTCCGTTGACACCGGTTGCCATATTAAAAAGTTTCGCTGCCCCGATAATGAGTATCACCAGCTGGGCTCCGTCATATTCCGGCGGGAGGAGTCCCATCAGATTATGCATATTGGCCCATATACCGATATAAAGCAGGATGCCGGCAATGATCTGGTTCAAAGAGGTGCGCTTGTAAAGGGTGTCGATCTCTGCATATTTTTCATTTTTCAGTAGTTCCGCTAAAACAGGTGCGGCTATTTTAACAATAGAACGTTGAGGTACGGCTATAACGGATCCGACATAAAATGCGATGGCGTAAACGGCTGTGCTGTCGAGATCAGTCATCGCTCCCAGCATAATGATGTCAATGTTGCCGACCAGAAGTGTTGCAAGTCCGCCCAAAAGGGAGTAGGCTCCATAAGTACTCATTCTTTTGATAAGACGACGGCTTTTTTCCTGAAAGGGAATTGAAAAAGAAAGTTCGTTTTTCTGATACAGGTAAACGAGCATATAAACCGGCTGAAGTCCATAGACAAGCACAAAACCGATCATAAATTCAGCAAATGAAATCAGCTTGTAATGATGCACGACCAACAGAAAGATAATGAGAACCCTCATCAATACTTCATTTACAAAAGATCCTGTTACCGAATCCTGCAGGGCGCGGACGTAACTGTTGAGCGCTTCAAAGAAAAGCACAGCAAATACCAGTGGAATCAGGTACAGATAATATTCGGTAAAGAGGGCAGAGCGATCGTTGAAATAATCAATGAAGATATCCTTGAATAAAAGATAAGCTATCGCAAAAAAGGTAAAACCCACCAGCGGCGCAAGCATGGTTAGCGTCAGAAGCCTGTGCCGTGACTCATCGGAGTGTTTAAAATAGGGAAAATACCGGATGACCACATTGTTAATACCAAGATGTGCAAACTGTGCGCAAACCAGGGCCAGTGAAAACAACAGACGAGTCAGACCGTACTGGTCCACCCTCAAAATATTGGGATAGAGAAGAATGGTGGATATAAATCCCAAAGCTACTCCTACGTAAGAGATGACTGTGTTTTGTATACTTTGTCGAATGATTACGCCCAAGGCCGGTGTACTCAGTTATTGATATTTAAAAAGAGATCATTTTGCTGAAGTCGGATTGACAGTACCAATATCATACTTAATTATCAAGGGAAAGAAAAGACGGATGGTTACACAAGAACGGCTCCGGTGTTTATCCAATTTGCAGCCAGGAACCTATTTTGTATTCTACCGGTTCAGGTTCAAACGCTGCAAAGCCATTGCCCGGATAGTTTGTAAGCTCGCCAAAATAAATATTCTCTTCCAGCAGGTACAGATCCACACGTATAAAGTTAAATTCGGAGGATAACATCTCCGCGAGTCGAACAGCTTCGTTCAGATTCGCGGGTTCCGGAATCTTTACGGGATTATGCGGGTACAGCAATTTAGCATCCAGCCGGTTAAAGTTCGGGTCGTACAGATTGCGCTTTTGTTCGCCGAAGCGGTCAAAATCGATTTGAATCACCTCTACTTTGCCATGGAAACAGAAAAATTTGTAATCGTCGGGTATTGAACGGCCGGAACCGAGTAACAGTTTTTCAGCTAAAATAGTCCTCGGCAAATCTCTGTAAACCCATTCTCTTCCCAGTTCGGCATAATCTGTTTGTCTCCACTGTTTTGTCACCTTCCGGACCTTATTAAAATCTTCCTCTTCCTTATTACGAATGATTTTGATCATCCCGCAGCCATGGTTGGCTTTTAAAACGAACTGTGATGGCAGGCTCTCCCAGATTTTTTTGTTTAATTCGTCGTACGTACCTATAAGCGGGATCAAATATTCCTCCCCCGCTTTTTGTGCTACATATTTTCTGACTTCCATTCTGTCGGCAACTTTTTTTCGAAGTTTAGTACGTTCAAAAAGCTTGATGTATTGTATTTTTTCTGTAAACTTCTTCGGGTTTTCCAGGTTAAGATGATCATCCAGTTCCAGCCAATATCTTGTTTTTGCATACTGCTTGTCGGACAAAAAATGTCTGAATAATCCCCAGAATATTTTTTTTAGAAGTGACTTGATTAATTTCATAATAGAAAGTCTCGTAATGCGTAATTCGTAATGCGTGATTCTTCAAATAGGATGCCTTTAATCCAAAATATTGAACTCATGATCCTTTGTTTTAAACGGTGTTATATATAGATAGATATCCTTCGACAATCCATTTTCTGAATTTAACAAGCATAACTGCTTTTTGAAGTTGAAAAGTCACGGTATAAGGCATGAATAACCCAAGAGTGGCTATCATTTTACCCGCTTCCTGAAGTCCATAAGCAGCTTTCCGGGCGGCAGACTCATGTTTGAGCTGCAAAGCTATACTTTGTCCCAGGCCTATAGACTGGCGCCGGATATATTCCCTGGTGAGTCTTTGCTTGTTGACACGGTGATAAAGCAGGGCATCCGGCAGATAATAGATATCGGAATTGCTTTTCTTTATTCGCTGGAAAAACTCCTTCTCTTCACTGGCTTTCAGCTGACTGCCTTTACGTCCCAGATCCGTGTTAAACATCCCGTGTCGTTCAAAAACTATTTTTCTGAAGCCCATATTTCCTCCGAAAGGATAATTCATTTTTCCGTATTTCTTTATGGAATCACCCAGATCGTGATGACCCAGCAGCGGAAGCAGGAAGTGTGGCATCCAATCGGGACGCGGATCGTCAAATTGAACATGGATTCTTCCACCCGCCGCTTTTATATCGGGATGTTCTTTGAAAAACTTCAGCCAACCCGGGATAAATTGGCCGGGTGCCCGTATATCATCATCAACAAATACCAGATTTTTCGCATTTGATTCCCATATACCACGGTTTCGCGCCTGTGATAATCCCTGTATCTTCTCTTTGACATACCGTATAGATGGATAGGATTTATCATCTTTTGCAATATATTTTTTTACTGTTTCTGCAGTGTGATCTGTAGAATTATTATCAACAACTAATATCTCGAACTGGTCAAAAGAATAATTGTGCCGGAGTAACGAATTTAGCGTGTCATCGAGATAGTCTGCCCGGTTATAAGTACAGATAATAAAAGTAACTTCCGGATTATTTGGCATATAAATGTTTGATCTAAACCATTACATTAAAGCTTGAAAATACATTTTTTTATGTAAATGATGCGAACGCTGATTTTTCTGATTAAATAATCCAAAATGACCGAGGATAAACCTCTTGTATCTGCTGTAGTGACGACCCATAACAGGATTCCGCTTTTGCCGCGGGCGCTGGATTCTGTCGCCGCGCAGACTTATCCCAATATGGAGCTGGTTATTGTTGATGATGGTTCGGACGAGGGGGTCGAGCCGGTTGTGGAAACGTACCGGCCGGCACTTCCAATCAGTTTTATAAAGAATGAAAAGGCTCTTGGGTCGTGTCGTGCCCGTAATCAGGGTATAGAAGCAGCAAGGGGTACGTTCATAGCAGGACTTGATGATGACGACGAGTGGCATCTCCGGCGTATCGAGAAGCTTTTAAGTGCCTATTCTGATGATTACTCATTTGTAACATCCGATGTCAGAATGATGTACCGGAAGGGAGCTCCCGTATGGCATAAAAAAGAAATTATCTCACTGGATGATCTCTTGTATTCCAATTACGTTGGTAATCAGGGATTGATAAAAAAAGAGCGTCTGCTTTCTGTAGGTGGGTTTGACGAATCACTGGATGCCGCACAGGATTATGATCTGTGGATACGGCTAGTTGAAAAATACGGGCAGGTTAAAAATGTGCGGGAACCCCTTCAGAATATTTTCCTGGAACATGGCGGTAAACGCATTTCAAATCCTGCCGACCAGCTGCGGGGTTATCTGAAGTTTTATAACAAGCACAAGTCTAAAATGAACGACAGACAGCGCAAGTACCAGCTATATAATATCAGAAAAGCAACCGGCAAAATTTCAGGACTGTCGGATGTTTTCGGTTGGGTTCCGCCACACCGGTACTGGAAGGAAGCGAAAGGATGGATAATTGAGAAGTTTATTGCCGGTAAAATAGAATAGGTTTATGAATAGAAGAAGGCTGAATAGCTTTATTGAGAAAACAAAACTCTACTACCGTTTTGTCTGCAGGCGTCTGGGCATATCCGGATACGAGGTACATCAAATATATCTGCCGGATCAAAAGCTGCTTTATATCCCGATCCCCAAAAATGCCTGTACATCTGTTAAACACGCTATGTATGAAATTGAGTTTGGAAATAGATTCAGTTCTGAATTCAAAGAAAAGTACGGTTATGAAGATCATCACGACTATTACAAAAAACGTCCCGGTGCATTCACCGGGGTCAGTAAATTAAAAATGCTGGGACATGTCACACGCTTTACAGTGGTGCGCGACCCGGTGGAGAGATTAATATCCTGCTACCGTAACAGGGTGCTGGATCTCGGTGATCTTGAATCAAGTACTTTCACTCTTAATCGTATGAATTTACCGGCGGAACCGGATATCAACACCTTCATGTTGAATCTGGAAGGCTATCGAAAAGCGAATAAATCTATAGAACATCATTCGCGACCACAGCATGAATTTCTTGGAGGTACAATCCGGTATCTGGACCGGGTTTTTCCCATCGAAAAGCTGGATGAGCTGGAAGAAATACTGAAAAAATACAAGCCAGATCTCAAAATGTTAAAAAGGAAATCCGGTGGATCCGATGTGGAATTAAGCGACATTTCAGAAAAAGCACTGCAGCATACTATTGAATTCTATCATAAAGATTATGAACTGCTGGAATCGTTTTATAAGCCAGAGGATATCAGAGAGAAGTATAGGAATCAGTGGTAGCCCATCGGGCGGCTGATGTTGCCGTCCGGTGGGTGTGAAGGGGGCAAATAACCCTATTGGGTTGGCTTAATTTCGGGTTTCCAGAAGTTTCAAATCCCCCGCACTCCTCCCTATTCCGCTGAAAACCCACATCGAAACAAGGAGGGGCTTTGAAGTTGCTGGAATTTAGGAAGGAGCCGGAGGATGGGTCAAAAAGGCACCGAGCCCTGTCGAACCCGCCCGACCGCAAAGTCAGCGGTCGGACGGGGAATTAGCTTCCCATCCGACGGCTGATTGTGCCGTCCGATGGGTATGAAGGGACAAGATTTGGAATTCGAAAGAGAAGGAAACAATCACTAACAAGGGAATTCATTCCCTCGCTTAACGGGAAAACGACCGCTTGTGCAGTACGAAAGGTTCAAGCGTGGACGCTTGAACCAGCCAATAGGGATAATTATTTATGCAAGTTTAGCTGGGTAAGATGAATAAAGTTAGCTTTCGCTAATTCATCACCTTTAATAAAAGAAAAAAACTTTGTGCAGCTTTGTGTCTCCTTTGCGTCCTTCGTGAAACAACTATGCATTGAATGAAAACAAGTTTATAAAACCAGATTAACTCTCGGAATCCTCTTCATCTTCCGGCGACGGCATCTTCACATTCACATAAACAGCAAAGATCCCGAAACCCAGCAGCAGCAGGTGCCCGAAGCGGGCGATGCGCATGCCCCAGATATTTGAAGTCGGTTCGAACTTCATTGTAATTTCACGTTCTCCCGCCGGAACTTTCATCCCCCGAAGTACATAATTGGTTTTATAAATTTCAGCCGGTTCTCCGTCAATTTCTGCCTTCCAGCCCGCCGGATAGTATATCTCGCTCAACACGAGAAATCCGTCGGCGGAAGATTGGGTTTGGAGGCTTATCTGCTTTGCATTATAGGATGTGACGGAAACACCGGCATCCGTATTGGGTTCAATATTTATTAGTTCATCCGATTCAACAATGGCATGGGAGGCTGGATTAAAACCGGCGGGGTTATGCATTATTTCTACAGCTTCGGAAGCTTCCGAGACAGTAGTGACGGAATCTACAAAGAAAGCTTTGGGAAGCACGTCATCGTTTTGGTAAACAAATTGATCGCCTTCATTAAATACTTCCGTATAACCATCGAAAGGCAGCTGCTGGTTAATAGTGACATATTTGACATTGAGCATGTCGAGTATGGGATCATTAAAACCACCTGTATCCGACATCAGCAGGTTGTCGATCAGATCCTGGTAATAGCCAAGTTTTGCACCGCTGTATCCGCCTATGCTCGGATAAAAATAGGCAGGCACGGCATTATTAAATGGATTACTCAGCAATGGGAATGCCCGATAGGGATACCCTTCGCCGCTGTCTATATTTTCCATTACGAATTCATCTGCAGGCTGTTGCTGTTGGTGAATCAGTTGTTCAGCAGTAATGTCATCACGCATCATCTGTTCTTCATCCACATAGCGGGAATCAACGCTGAGCAGATCATAGGCGCTTAGCAATAATAATCCAGCCAAAAGAAATCCTTTGCTGATTTTGCCTTTAACAAAACCGATAATCAGTCCGCCCGCCAGCAGTACAAGCACCAGGTATCGGATGGAATCACCCTTCGCCATTTCCTTTCGGTCCGGTGTCAATCGTGTGTTGATAAAGTTGTTTACCGTCTGTTCAACCTGGGGATG
>CAZPWQ010000041.1:17318-28088 GCA_964590495.1 uncultured Balneolaceae bacterium | reverse complement strand
CCGGTAACTACGCCGTTCCTGTAATAAGTGATCGCAGTCCCTATCATCTTGTTGTTTTTCAATTTTCCTGCCATACTTTATTTGAGGATGGCAACTGGTCTCATCACGAATGGATTGACGACAGGCAGAGCGGTTATCCAAACTATGAACTGATCCGCCAGCTGCAGCGTGTTCCTTCTATTGAAGATGGCACGCTGGTTCAATATTCAAATTTCGAACGGAATGCCCTGAAGATCATCCGGCGCGAACTAACCGGTAATGAATATGTTGGTGATGCGCCGGAATTGATCTCATGGATTGAGGAGATTATCTCCAGGAATGATTCCAGCTCTGTTAATCCCCCTTACATAGCCGACCTGAGCCGTCTCGTGAAAAATTTTTATTATAATGATCGAATGTTAAATTCGCTGAGCATCAAAGATGTTCTTCAATCGGTGATGAGTTACAGTTCCTACCTTGAACAGAAATATTCAGAGCCGTATTCGAGCAGTAATTTTGATAATATTGTATGGTGGCAGCCGGATGGCAGTGGAGGGGCCAGAAATCCCTATCGGATACTGGCTGAATCTAACGAGGTATCGGTGCGGCGCGGTACGGAAGCGATGGTTGTTTACGGTAAAATGATCAGCCGTGATGCCGGCGATGAAAAAATGAATAAATATCGCAGGTCATTACTCAAATACTGCGAACTTGACACGCTGGCGATGCTCATGATCTTTGAACACTGGCAGCAGAAACTGCTGAATGAAACCTAACTTGCCATTGAGGTATTGAGTATACTGAGAAAGATTTGGTGGTTTCAATAGCCTTATCCGTAAGACTTGCTGTTCTCTCACCAAACGTTCCTGACGGAACGTATTTATTGGGGCATATCTATTTGGCTACCGACCAAATCTTCCTAACGGAAGATACATCATATAGCTGTGAGGGAGCTCTGCTCCCGGAACTGTTTCCGGCGTAGCCACTCGTTCCGTAAGAACGTCTGGTCGGTAGAAAAACAGATCACAATCTATTCATGTTCCGTTAGGAACATCTGGTGAAATGAATCGAGTTATATTTCTTTAACATCTGGCGGTATTTGGAATCTGCGGGAGAATATAAAGCCCGCAGATCACGCGAATAAATGCAGATTTTTTAAATATAGATACCCGTTCTGTGTTTTTGTGATTTAGTGGCCTTAAAGAATCTCACTTTCTTGATTTCAGGGTCTGTTAATTATGCTAAAATGGAACTAATCCTGGCAGAATACCTTTACACTATTGAGCGGCAAATGATTATTTTTACAGTGGTTTATAAGGAATTATCAAGGGTCTTGAACCGAAGACGTTACACCTGCTGTAAAACATTTCTGTACCGGCTTTTTTGATCAATTAACCTATTTATTATAGACAGAAGGTTTAGTTATGAAACTACAACATATTCGAAACATCAGTATAGTTTTAATCCTGGGCTTGTTTGTTGCTTCTTGCTCGGTGCAGAAAAGTCCGATAACCGGACAGAAGCGGGCCTACGGTTACAGCTGGGAGCAGGAGCTTAAACTCGGTAAAGAAGCTGATCAGCAGATACAGCAGCAGTTCGGCGTGTATGATGATCATGAAGCTCTTGAATACGTAAAACAGGTGGGACAAAAAGTGCTGGAAGTAAGTCACATGCGTCGGGAAGATACACCCAGCCAATATCAAAATACTGAATTTCACTTCCGGCTGTTGGATAGTCCTGTCGTCAACGCTTTTGCACTGCCCGGCGGCTATGTTTATGTGACGAGGGGACTGATGTCGCATCTCAACAACGAAGCACAGCTGGCAGTGGTACTGGGTCATGAGATCGGTCACGTTGCGGCGCGACACTCTTCACAGCGGGCATTTGAACAGCAGATGGGGCAGATAGCTCTTTTGGGCGGCGCGGTAGCAGGACAGGAACTTCTTGGAATTCCCGGTGGAAATATTCTGGATCTCGGCAGTACCGCAGCACAGTTTTTGTTTATGAGATACAGCCGCGACGACGAACGTGAATCGGACGGACTTGGCGTCGAATACGCGGCAAAGCAAGAGTATCGTGCAGCCGAGGGCGCTGAGTTTTTCACGTCATTACGCCGCATATCGGAAAAGGAGGGACAGTCGATTCCGGGATTTCTATCCACTCACCCCGATCCGGAAGAACGGGAGGAAAGCATCCCCCGGGTTGCAGAGGAATGGCGCGAAAAGGGGTTCGAGCAGACAATAGATAACAAGGATTCCTATATGAATTCCATTGATGGAATGGTATTTGGTGAAAACCCCAGACAGGGTTTTACAGAAAACGGCCGTTTCTATCATCCCGATTTGGAGTTTCAGTTTTCCTATCCCGATAGTTGGACCCTGATCAATCAGACCACGCAGGTGGGGATTATCAGTCCGGATGAAGATGCCATTTCGGTCTTGACTATAGATTCTGAGTCTCAGTCCCCAAAAGCATCAGTTGCTGATTTTCTGAGCCAGGAGGGTTTTACTATAGACAGGCAACAATCGGTGAACCATGACGGACTGGATGCTTACCAGGCAACCGCGTTGGCGACCGGTGAAGACGGTACCGAATACGGGTTTTTGGTATACGCCGTGGATTATGACGGTAACATATACCGCTTTATCTCTTACACGCTCAGAGATCGTTTTGATACCTATCTGCCAAATTTTGAAGAAACAAGCAGATCGTTCGATGAATTAAATGATCGTGAAATATTGAATATTGAACCGGCCAGGCTCCAGGCAACAAGAACAGACCGTTCAGGTCCGTTTTCTTCATTTCTGCCCGATAACCTGCCAATGGACATTCAACCGGAGGATATTGCAATCGTTAACCAGGTAAACCTCGACGATACCATTGAAGAGGGGACCTGGATTAAAATTCCCCGGCAATAGAATGTCGCATTGAAAACCTGTCAGCGTGCGGTGGTTTTCCGCTCCTGACAGCGTTTTTCGGGTTGACCGCCAGCTATTATAATCAACGCTGACAGGATCCGGAAAATCACCGGAGCGCTGTCAGGTTGATGTAATCTCGTGGGTGAAGGGCGTAAATTCTGTATGTTTTACTAACCTTTCGTGACCGGAGGTCACCAGTATGCGTTCCGCACCAGAGCCTGCCTACGCCAAAACGTTTCTTTAAGGGTCCACTAAATCCAACTTTGGCTTTGTGCAGGCAGGGGGCGGAACGAGGGTTAGTTGGATATGGAAGTTTGAAAATGGAAAACAAACAGGTTGTACAAAACTCTTCCCTTAATTCTCGTACCGGACCTCTGGTCCGGTACGTCCGGCTCCGCCACCTCCGGTGGCAGATTTAACTGTGCCTCAAAATGTACAAGTGCTTTCGTTTCCACTTCATCCGAAATTCCAATATCTTTGGTCACAATTCAAATTAAAGAAAGCAATTCATGATCGAACGATATTCCCGAAAGGAGATGTCCCGCATATGGTCTCTGGAAAATCAATTTCAAGCCTGGCTGGAGGTGGAGCTGGCTGCATGCCGCGCCTGGAGCAAGCTGGGAAAAATTCCCGAAGAAGATGTGGACAAGCTGTATGAAAAAGCTTCGTTTGACGTCGATCGTATTAAAGAGATCGAGAAACAGACCCGCCACGATGTGGTGGCATTTACCCGTTCGGTATCGGAATCGCTCGGAGATGAAAAAAAATGGGTGCACTACGGACTCACATCCACCGATGTTGTCGATACAGCCAACGGCTACCGCCTGAAGCAGGCGAATGATATACTGAGAAAGGATTTGCAGCAGATTATTGATGTACTCGCTGAAAAGGCGAAGAAACACAAATTCACAGTCATGATGGGGCGAACCCACGGCGTACATGCCGAACCTACAACCTTCGGACTAAAGCTGGCGCTCTGGTATTCCGAAATGAAGCGTAACCTGAAACGTTTTGAGAAGGCGGCCGCCGATGTAGAGTTCGGCAAGATGAGCGGGTCGGTCGGCACGTTCGCCAACATACCGCCGGAGATCGAAGAGTCTGTCTGTGAAGAATTGGGATTATCTCACGCCCCGATCTCTACGCAAACTCTGCAGCGCGACCGCCATGCTCATTATATGTCGGTGCTGGCGCTTATCGGTTCGACGATGGAAAAAATGGCCGTTGAAATCCGGCATCTCCAGCGCAGTGAAGTGCGGGAAGCCGAAGAGTTTTTCCGGAAGGGACAGAAAGGCTCCTCATCAATGCCGCACAAGCGAAATCCGGTGAGTTCGGAAAACATCACCGGCTGTTCAAGAGTACTGCGCGGTTATATGATGTCGGCTTATGAAAATATTCCCCTGTGGCACGAGCGTGATATTTCACACTCCTCTGTCGAGCGTATCATACTTCCCGATGCCACTATTTTGCTGGACTACATGCTGAATCGTTTTTCCGGGGTGATCGAAAAGCTGACGGTATATGATGATAATATGCGCGACAATATCTTTAAAACGTACGGACTTACCTTTTCGCAGCGACTGCTGCATATGCTGATCGATAAAGGGATGTCCCGTGAAAAAGCCTATGATACCGTCCAGCCGTTGGCAATGAAGGCATGGGAGGAGAAGACCATGTTCCGCGACCTGGTGGAGGCGGATGAGACTATTACTTCGAGTCTGGCAGATGATGATATTGAAGAAGCTTTTGACCTCGATCACCATACCCGGAATGTGGATCGGATTTTTAAGCGGGTGGGTTTGGAGTAGAGTTAATTGCCGCGGTTTAATGGTTTCAAGCGAAGACGCTTGAAACAGCCGGGTAAATTATTGTTATAAGCGAAAAGGTTTGAAGAGTTTATATGCCGGATTGGAAAGAGCTTATATTTTCGGAAGAAATCGGTTTCAGCGAAAAGCTGGAAAAGGTATTCAAGTACCAGTATGAGAACAATGCTGTTTATCAACGCTATTGCAAAGCTCTTTCCTACGAGTGGGATTCCGGGTCCACACCTCCGCTGCTTCCGATCCGCGCATTTAAAGATGCGGATATAACCACCTCTCCTGATAAAGAACCGGACCTGGTATTCAAAAGCAGTGGTACTTCCGGTATGCAGCGAAGCATACACAAGGTAACAGATGCATCACTCTACGAAACCTCATTTCTGAACGGTTTTCGACAATTTTATGATCTTGAGTCAGCAGTCGTGTGGGGCTATACGCCAGGATATGCCGAAAACCCGCACTCTTCTCTTATTTATATGCTTCAAAAGCTTATTGATCAGAACAGGAGCGGGTTGAGCAGGTTTCTGTCTTTGGACCGGCCTTTGAATCCCGATGAAATATTCAAAGTTGAGGAAAGTGGAAAAATGCTGATTATTTTTGGAGCCGCTTTCGGTTTATTAGACCTGTTGGAACTGAAGGAAGTAACAATTCCATCAAACAGCATCGTCATTGAAACCGGAGGTATGAAAACCCACCGGCGGCAGATATCCCGCAAAGAACTGCACCAAAAACTGGCACAAGGCTTCGGCCTCGATTCCAGCCGCATCCATTCAGAGTACGGGATGGCGGAGCTGCTCAGCCAGGCCTACGCCACCGGCAGCAGCTGGTATCGCACCGTGCCATGGATGGAGGTGAGCATCCGCAAACCAGAAAATCCATTTGAGGAACAGCGTCCCCACCAGGAGGGACTGATTGGCATAATTGATCTGGCCAATGTGTACTCCTGCTCGTTTTTGCTCACCGGCGACAAAGGAATGATGGATAACAAAGGGCGCTTCAAGGTAATGGGCAGGTGGAATCCCAAAGATTTAAGAGGTTGTAACTTTTTAATTGAAGAAGACTGAGGAAAACAAAAATCCGAAATCCGAATGTTCAAAATCCAAAACGCAAATCCGAAATTCTAATGACCAAAATCCAAAACATCCGTGGTTGTTGTTTATTACTCAACCGAATATGAAATACTCTATCTTGTTTGTTAGAGATCTGTTATTCAAACAACAGCAGCCGTTTCGGATTTTGGTCATTCGGATTTAGAATTTTAGTATTTACATGAAAGATTTAGAAAACCGCATATCAGCCCTGTTAAAAGCAGCTGATAACTGGTTCAAAGAAGATAATTATTACCTCATGGATGCCATCGACCGGACGGTTCAGGAGGGATATTTCAGTTTTCCCGATGTGAAGTTTTCACTGCAGGCTGTCAGGGAGAGCATTAACCGGACGGCACTGGAGGAGTGGGCGGAACAGGCGGGTCTGGATGACGAAAATGATGCACGGGGCCAGACAGTGCTCTGCCTGCATGCGGGCAATATCCCGCTGGTAGGATTTCAGGATGCTTTCAGCACGCTCCTCAGCGGTGCACGGTATGTCGGAAAAATATCCCGGAAAGATCCTTACCTGTTGCCCACCTTCCTGAATGAGGTTAAAAAGTCAGGAGTGTGGACCGATGTGGATGCGCAGTGGGTACACCGTATTGATGACCTGGAAGGGATGCGGAATGATGCGGTTATCTTTGCGGGCTCGGAAGAATCTGTGCCGGGTGTGATGGAGTCGATCGAAAAATATAATCTCGCTACCGACCGGACGCGATACCTGATTCGCACGGCTCATTTTTCCCTGGCTTATATCGACCGGCAGGATGAGCGCACGATGCGGGATCTGGTGGAAGCTGTTTTACGCTATGGGGGCAAGGGCTGCCGGTCGGTAGCAGTTATAGTGGCACCCTTTTCGCTTAATTCGATAAAATGTGAGTTTACCGACTATATCGAGTCGTTCTGGCTCCGGAATCCCCACTACCAAAAACCCCCGCGGAAACTGAAACAACAATTTGCATACAACAAGGCTCTTGAGCGTCCACAGGCCTGGCTGGATGATTTTCTGTTGCAGGAGGGAGGTCTCGAATTTGACCAGGATTTCATCTGTTACTGGGTGCAGGGGGGTGAATCGAAAGCTTCAAAGATTGCAAAACAATATGAGGAAGAGCTCCAGTCTGTTTTTGTCCCACATCCTGATGTGACTATTCCGGGTTTCATTGAGAGGACCGAGTTTCTGTCCGATGCCCAAAAACCCCCAATCAACTGGAAACCGGATGGGATGGATACGGTAAAGTGGTTGATAGATAAATTATCAGAAAATGCCCTTAGGAGTTTGAGCTGAATAAATCTTATTCTGCGTATGTATAGGTAAAGGGATTTTTCAGGTCCTTGTCTATTGAACTAAAAAACCAAATAAAAGGTCATCTTCTTAAGCTTATTGTTTTTTTTGCATAGACAAATATTGCGATCAATAAATCAGGAGAACCTAAAATCAATTAAAATTATGTTATCAAAATCGTACGTAAAATATCTTTCGGTTATCTCAACAGTTATTTTAACGCTTTTGCTATCGGGTTGCGGTATCTTTGGTTCAGATGATGCTTCTCTGGATGGCGATCTTTCCTATGAGGTTGAAGGTTCAGAAGGAGATACTGTTTTCCTTTCTAAAAACAGTTATATAGGTACCAGCGGAGAATTTGAAACTCTTGCGAACGTGCAAATACCCGAGTCAGGAATTGCAAGCGGTGATCTGGAAGATGGTAATTATGACGGCTATCAATTGCATGCTTCCCCCGTTGGTGGTGAGAATCCTACCATTACACTTCGTCTGTTAAGCGACGGTGATGTACTGGGTGAAGAGGACACTCCCACTGAGGACGGAATATATATAGTAGAAGTCGGCGATATACCTGACTTTAGCGAATTTCAATAATAGTAATCTTTTGATCTAATCGGATAAATACCCCTGAAAACAAGGCTGATTGAATAGATTTTATTCAGTCAGCCTTTTCTTATAAAGAAGGATTTCCTGTATTATCAATAACCAATTTAATTATGCAATTTTCAGGGTAATGAGAGCCTGGTCCCAATTCTTTCAACTTTTAACCTTTTTATGGGGAATGGTAACGTGTTCTTTCTTCATATCAGCCCAAATTTTCCTTATATTTGGCGACTAATCTAAAATTGAATTACCCTAAGAAAATACCTGATGAGCACGTACAGTCCCGACGACATAGAATCGAAATGGCAGAAATACTGGCGGTCCAATAAGACCTTTAAGACGCCGGAGAAACATGACAAGCCCAAATACTATGTGCTGGATATGTTTCCCTATCCCAGCGGATCGGGGCTTCATGTAGGGCACCCGGAAGGCTATACCGCCACAGACATTCTGGCTCGGTATAAGCGCAAGAAAGGCTTCAATGTGTTGCACCCGATCGGCTGGGACGCTTTTGGTTTGCCTGCAGAACAATATGCGGTAAAGACCGGAACGCATCCCCGGGATACAACGGAAAAGAATATCAATCATTTTCGTAAGCAGTTGCAGGCCCTGGGATTCAGTTATGACTGGGACCGCGAGGTTAATACGACTGATCCCGATTATTATAAATGGACTCAGTGGATTTTTCTGAAGCTCTATGAAAAGGGACTGGCCTACGAAGATAACGTGCCTGTGAACTGGTGTCCGAAGCTGGGGACGGTTTTGGCTAATGAGGAAGTGATTGACGGCAAGAGCGAAGTCGGTGGTTATCCTGTTGTGCGCAAGCCGATGCGCCAGTGGGTGCTCAAGATTACCGAATATGCCGACCGCCTGCTCGATGGGCTTGATGATCTCGACTGGCCGGAATCCACAAAACAGATGCAGCGCAACTGGATCGGCAAATCTGTCGGCGCCGATATTGTGTTTCCTGTTGCCGGTTCGAATAATAAGTTGAATGTTTTTACCACCCGTCCGGATACACTTTTTGGTGCTACTTATATGGTTCTGGCCCCCGAACACCATCTTGTTGACGAAATTACAACGGATGAACACCGTAAGGAGGTTAAGAAATATAAGGAAGAGGCGGCGCGGAAATCGGAATTGGAACGAACCGAGCTCAGCAAAGAGAAGACCGGAGTTTTTACCGGCGGATATGCTGTAAATCCGGGTACCGGGAATAAAATTCCGATTTGGGTTGCCGATTACGTACTGGCAACCTACGGATCGGGGGCGATAATGGCAGTACCGGGACATGATGAACGCGACTGGGAGTTTGCCCGGAAGTTTGATCTCGATATTGTGGAGGTAGTCAGGGGCGGAGATGTTTCCAAAGAAGCCTATACCGACGTAGAAGAAGGTATTGTCGTCAACTCCGAAAACGAGGATGTTTCTCTGAATGATCTCCCGGTTGAAGATGCCAAAGAAAAAATTACCCGGTGGCTCGAGGAAACAGGACAGGGTAGGAAAGCCGTAAATTATAAGTTGCGCGATTGGCTCTTTTCCCGTCAGCGTTACTGGGGCGAGCCGTTCCCGATTATTCATGCGGACGGCGAACCGAAACCGGTGCCGGAAGATCAGCTGCCGGTTGAGTTGCCGGAGGTAGAGGATTTTCAACCTACCGAATCGGGAGAACCGCCGCTGGCGAGGGCAGTGGAGTGGGTTAATACCACCGATCCTGAGACAGGCAAGCCCGCGAAACGGGAAACGAATACCATGCCGCAGTGGGCCGGATCATGCTGGTACTATTTGCGGTATGTGAACCCTGAATTTAAGGATGGCCCTGTCGATCCGGACGAAGAGAATTACTGGCTGCCGGTGGATATGTATGTCGGCGGTGCAGAACACAGTGTATTGCATCTCCTTTACGCGCGTTTCTGGCATAAGGTATTGTATGATTGCGGTGTGGTTTCAACAAAAGAACCGTTCCAGCGGCTGGTCCACCAGGGGATGATTCTTGGTGAGTTGGAGTATACCGGCTATCGCGCTGAAGATGGAGAGTGGATTTCTGCAGAAGAGGTGGATACCGATTCAGAGGTGGAACGGGTGAAGCTTGATGAGTCGGAAATTGAAAAGAAGGAGGACTATTTCGTTCTCAAAGGAACTTCGGTCAAAGTCGATTCAAAAGCTCATAAAATGTCAAAGTCGCGCGGTAACGTAGTAAACCCTGATGATGTCATTGATGAATACGGGGCCGATTCGATGCGGCTGTACGAAATGTTTATGGGTCCGCTCGAACAGGTGAAACCGTGGAGTACCAAAGATGTCGACGGTGTGCACCGCTTCCTCAACCGGGTGTGGCGCTTGATTATTGATGAGGAAAGTGGAGAACTGCAGGAGAATCTTGTGGATGATGAGTCGACAAAAGAACAACTTAAAACCCTGCACGAATGTATTAAAAAAGTTTCCGAGGATATTGAAGCGCTTTCGTTTAATACGGCGATTTCGGCAATGATGATCTTCGTAAATGAAGCAAACAAATGGGAGAGTTATCCCAAAACAGTTATTGAAACATTATTGATATTATTATCCCCGTTTGCTCCGCATATAGCCGAAGAACTCTGGCAGAGGATGGGTAATTCAGAAAGTATAGCATATGAAGAATGGCCGGAATTTAATGAGGAGTACCTTGTTTCCGACACACAGCTGTATCCTATCCAGGTGAATGGGAAAGTCCGCGGTGAAATTTATGTATCAAGAAATAAAGCGAAAGACAAGGAACATGTTTTGTCACAGGCAAAGCTGGATAAAAATGTAAAAAAATATCTTGATGATGGGCAGCTTGTAAAAGAGATTTTTGTACCGGAACGGATCGTAAATCTTGTGGTGAAATAGCCGCGGATTTACACGGATGGAGAATGATTTTTTGTGAATTATTTGGAAGATTTGGTTGGAAGCTTAATAGACATCTCCTGTTAATTTTTCTTTGTGAACCTTTGTGAACCTTTGTGCAGCTTTGTGTAATAACTCCGAAAGCACCAGATATGAAAGTATGGCAAAATTGATAGCCTTTAATAGCTGTTACACCCCCAAAGGGATGCCCA